>DOWS01000035.1:15487-36967 GCA_003519445.1 Candidatus Daviesbacteria bacterium | reverse complement strand
AGCATAATGCCGGGCTTGCAGGATTACCGGGTGCGGAGCTTGGGTATAATGCCTGGTGTGCCAAAAATGCCAATGCTGTCAGGGGTTACTGCTACCAATGCAATACTGCTGCCACACCCTGGATACAAGTTACAGGGGATGTCCATTCCAATACCAGGATAAATGCTCCGGGAGGGCCAAGATAAAATGAGTTATAATAATTACATGAAAAATCAACAGGGCCTGCCTCGCCGCCAGGCGGGACAAGTGATTTTAATTCTGATTTTGGTTATGGCCGTAGCCTTGGCTATTGGTATCTCGGTTATTCAGCGCTCTTTATCTGATATTTCAACTTCAAGTAAGGTGGAACAATCATCAAGGGCTTTTTCCGCTGCAGAAGCAGGGATTGAAAAAGCATTAAGGAATGATACTTCCAACACTGTTTTTACGGATTCAAGAGCCACAGTTTCAAATTCAGGATCTTTGCCTCTGGCAGGTCAAGCTTTGGAATATCCGCTTCTTGGTAAAGAAGAAGTTGCCCAGGTTTGGCTGGCAGATCCCAATGCAAATCTGCCTAATTGCACCGGCTATACCTGTTATACTCAAACCTCCCTTGGTGTTTACTGGGGTAATTCTTCTACGGATAAAGCGGCTCTGGAGTTAACTATAGTTTATTATGCGGGCGGAAGTTATCAGTCCAAAAAATGGTATTTAGATCAGATAGCCAGAACTCCGGCAAACAATTTTGATACCAGTGCAGATTGTGGTGGTTTTCTGATTGGTGTAAATGCTTACCGATGCAAAAAGACTCTTAGTTTTACTGCTCAAGAAGCAGCTGGTTTAATGCTGCTTAGAGCAAGATTGCTGTATAATTCCACCAGTCAGCCGATAGCAGTAGCTCCTGTCAGCGGTTCCCTGCCTCCACAGGCAATGATAATAGAATCCACAGGGACTGCCGGAGATACACAAAGAAAGATCCGTGTTTTTAAATTGGACAAAGTAGTTCCTCCTTATTTTGATTATGGTATCTTTTCCCTGGGAGAAATCAATAAAAATTAATTCTAGCCGCGGAGTAACATTAATTGAATTACTGCTTGTAGTAGCGGTTATTGGAGTCGCAGTTTTTCTGATGGCAAATTTGCCAAACGCCATGGGACTGGTTAACAAAAGCAGGCATTTGAGTTTAGCCAAAGAAATTGCTGCCAAAGAAATCGAAGATAAAAGAAACATAAGCTATATTAATTTAGTTCCTGACACAACCGAAATTATTGATTCCAGGATTAGTCTTTTGCCTTCAGGCAACGGACAAGTGGTTGTAGCAGATTGCGATCCGTTGATATGCACCAATTTGGAAAATATCAAACAGGTGGCTGTGACTGTACAGTGGAAAGAAGGAAGCAAAGACCAGCAAGTATCTTTAAAAACATTTATTGGGGAAGGAGGGATAAATCAATGAAAGGCCTAACATTGATAGAGGTTTTAATATCAATGGGGATTGCAGTTGTGGTAGGAGGTTTGCTTTTTGTAATTATTGTTAATTCTGCAGGGCTTTTTTATAAGCAGTCTTCCAAAATAGAACAGGGAGTGAGTGCTAATGATGCTTTATCCGCAGTAAGAAACAGCATTAAAGAGGCGCAGAGTATAGCTGCCAACTATCCGGAGACTCCTCCTTTTACATATACAACAGGCAGAGCTCAATTGGTATTAAAACTTGCGTCAATAGATCTATCAGGCAATATTATTGCTGACAGTTTTGATTATTTCGTTTTCCATTTAGACCAGACAAAACTACGGTTTAAAGTTTTTCCTAATGTTTTATTAAGCCAAAGAAAATCCCGTGATCAAATATTATCAACTAATGCAGAGAATCTGGAGTTTAAATATTACAATTTGGCCAATCCTCCGGCAGAAGTGACGCCTGTATCTGCAGCCAAAATTAAAATTACCTTGTCTTTGGAACAAAAGAGTGGACAGATAATGGAGAAAAGCGTAGCTACGACAGAGGCAAATTTAAGAAATGACTAAACAGTCGGGACAGATTTTAATAATTGTTATTGCGGCATTGGGAGTAGTGCTTTTTAGTGTGCTTTTTATTATAGGAGGCGCCCAAGTCTATTTTGGTAATGCCCAGTATGCATATCAAACGGAAAAAGCTACAGCCTTGGCCGAGGCAGGTGTGGATAAAGCTGTCAATTCTTTAAATAAAACAGGAGGCGCTTATGCAGGAGAAAGCGAGATTTCCATGGGTGACGGTTCATATTCGGTGGAAATTACCACCAAAAATGCTGCCACCAAAATTATCAAATCTACAGGTTATATTCCTAATAAAGTTAGTCCGAGGCTCAAAAAAACTGTCCAATTGGAAGCTTCCAGGGGATTGGGAGTCTCATTTAACTATGGAGTTCAGGTTGGAGAAGGGGGGCTGGAGATGAAACAAAATAGTAGAATTGAGGGTTCGGTTTATTCAAATGGCAATATAACAATGGATAATAATGTTGTTATTACAGGAGATGCTTGGGTAGCAGGCGGAGTTTTGGGGGTGCCGGATCAGCAAAACGAGTGCATTGGGGTAAACTGCAGCGATTTTGTGTTTGGGAAATCAGTTAGCGGGCAGGACCGCCTGGATGTGGCAGAAAGTTTTCGAGTAAGTTCTGACAATAAAGTCAACAAAGTGGCTTTAAAATTAAAAAAATTTGGTAACCCTCCTGATATGACTGTTCGAATCCTAAAAGATAAAGATGGAAAGCCGGATAAAGGTGAAGTAAAAGCTACAGGTACGCTTTATGCCGGGTTGGTGACCGCAACCTATGGATTTGTGGAGGTTACTTTTTCCTCATCGCCGCGCCTTAGAGCCGATGAAATTTACTGGCTGATGGTAGATACTTCATCTGACAGTTCCAATTACTGGTTATGGTCGCTGGATCTTGCTCAAGGTTATACACAAGGTGTTGCTAAATGGTCTCCCAACTGGAATACAGGTAATCCTTCCTGGAGTGCAATTTCCGGAGACTTGGACTTTAAAATCTATGTTGGAGGAACTGCCACTTCAATTGATGGAGCAAATGGCGTAACCATAGGGGGTGACGCTCATGCAAATACATTGCAAGATTTAACAGTTACAGGCGGCGCTTACTATCAATTGATTGATAATGTGACAGCAGGGAGTATGCATCCCGGCTCTGAAGATCCGGAGCCTAAAGTTATGCCTATATCCGATGCCAATATCTCCCAATGGAAGGAGGAGGCGGAAATAGCGGGAGTATTTACAGGCAATATTACCGATTGTCCCTCTTCAGCTTTACCGGCCGGTAAATACATTGGTAATTTAATTATCAGCCATGATAAAAAATGTACCATTACAGTTGCATCCCCTATCTGGATTACAGGTACTCTAAATCTTGATAACAACAATACTATAAAATTAGATTCAAGCTGGGGCAGCTCATCCGGTGTGATAGTGGCTGATGGAATAATTGAGCTGGATAACAAAAACAAGGCTCAAGGTTCGGGTACGGCCGGTTCTGTCCTGGTGCTTTTATCAACCTATGATTCCAGAGTTAATGATAATAATGCCATTCATTTAAAAAATGACGGTAACAGCGGTGTGATATACGCGGGTAATGGCAAGATCGAGGTAGGGAATGGTAACCAGATCAAGGAAGCCACAGGTTGGAAGATTAAACTTAAAGAAAATACCACTGTTACTTATGGACAAGGTATGGCCGGTCTTTTTTTCACCGGTCCTGGTGGGTCATATTCTTTGGTTAAAGGAACTTACCAAGCAAAATAAAAAGTGTTACAATTAAATTATGGCCAAACTGTCCGTTGGTTTAGATATTGGTTTTTTTTCCATCAAAGCTGTATCTTTAATCAGTGATAAGGATCAATATAGACTGAATACTTTAGGCGTTATTCCTACCCCTCAACCGGGAATGGTATCAGAGCAGGAAAGTGATCTTGAAGCTTTGGCAGATGCCATCAAAAAACTCCTGACAACTGCAAAAATTGACACAAAAGATGTAATTATTGCGCTTCCCGAATCAAAAGTTTTTACCAGAGTGATTGATGACCTGCCGTATTTAACAGATCAGGAGTTGCAATCTGCGATTAGATACGCATCAGAAGAGTTTATTCCCATGCCGCTTTCCGATGTTAATTTAAACTGGCAGGTACTGGCCCGGTCCGACGGAAAAAATAAAAACGCCAGAACAATAGTTTTAGTGATTGCTTCCCCCAAAAATGTGGTCAATAAATATATGAAGGTACTGTCTATGGCAGGACTGCGGGCAAAAGCCTTGGAAACAGATATTATTGCCGCGACAAGATCTTTAGTGAGCAGAAATCCTTTTTCTCCGGGTACTTTAATTATTCAATTAGGTGCCACAACTACGGATTTTGCCGCGGTGTCTCAAGGGCTTATTTGGTTAACCAGATCAATTTCCACAGGAGGCATAGCGTTGACGCGGCAGTTGGTACAACAATTTAGCTTTGAAGCGCTTCAAGCCGAAGAATATAAAAAGGTATATGGTTTAAGTCAGGATCAGATGGAGGGGAAAGTTCTTGAAGCCTTGAAGCCTTTAGTAGATATTATTGTCCAAGAGGGCAGGAGAATAATACAAGCCTTTGATGCTAAATACCCGCAAAATCAGATAAAAAGGGTGGTTTTATCCGGAGGAGGAGCTAAAACCCCTGGTATCGTGATCTATTTGGCCAGTGCTTTGGGATTGGAGGTACAGGAAGCAGATCCATGGTACGGTATTGTTAAAGATAACTCAATGGCCGTAAAACTTAGCCTTGAAGCACCCCTTTACTCTGTAGCAGTTGGTTTAGCCCTAAGGGAGTAAATAATATGAGTAGGAAATTATATGAATAAAAAGATCTCCATAAATTTATTACCCGTAGAATATGCCACAGAAGAAATCAAAAAAGCCAACTTTTACAAAATTCAGATATTTGGAATAGCGTCTGTGGTAATAGTAACATTTCTTGCTTCCCTGATAGTGGCTTTAGGAGTTTTGCAAAGTAAAAATATTACAGAAGTAAAGGCCCGTCTGGGCGAGAACGAAGAAAAGGTTCTACAACTCAAAGACAGACAAGCCTTGGTGTTTGTGATTAAAAATAGGCTTGCCACAATTAATCAGTATTTTGGAATAACTTCAAAGCAGGTTGCAATATATTCTATGCTTAATCAATTACTGCCTTCAGGGTTAAACATAAGTTCTTATACCATTGACCGATCGGGTGAAGCAGTAGTTGTAGGTGTAGTTTCAGACGGAGAAAGTGTGGATAATCTTATTGTTGGTTTAACCTCAAAAAGCGAAGCCAGCGATAAAATTTCCCGGGTATCAATTGAGAATTTAAACCGCGGAAGAGACGGTTTATACAGGATCAGCCTAAAAATTCAAACAAAATAATATGAAAAAAGAGAATTTCGTTTTAATTTATCAAAAATACAGAATGATTATTTTTCCTGTTGTAATAGCTTTATCCTGTCTTATTCTAATAGTTTTTGTCATGATTCCCCAACTTAGTAAATTTTTTAAAAATTCTAAAGAAGAAGCAAATTTTAAGGCAAAATCCGATTTTTTAGATACAAAGGTTGAGGCTCTTGAGAGCTTGGATGAGAAAGATTTACAGAAAAAGCTAAAAGATGTTGTAACGGCTTATCCCCAAGAGAAAGATTTTATAACTTTAATTACCTTGTTGCAAAAAATCACATCCGGGAATGGATTTAACATAACTTCCCTATCGTTTGGAGGGGATGGAGTTTCTAAGGATTCAAGTTATGGAATTTTAATAGAAGCGGTAGGACCTAAAAGCGTATTGGCCAGATTATTAAATAGCATTGAAACATCATCCCGGTTGATGAGAGTAGAGCGCATAGAGATTTCTTCCAGTAAATCAGGGGATATGATTACTGCCAATTTAGCAATTTCAGCGCTTTTTGCTCCAATACCGGGCAATTTAGGGAGCGTTGATAGTCCTTTGCCTCCAATCTCCAAGGGCGAGGAAGAATTAATTGCCAGATTGGCCGGGGGTCAAGAAGTACCTTTGACTGCTGTGGAACTTTCACCTACAGGGAAATCAAATCCTTTTGAGTAATTTATTTCAACAAATCCGGTCTTACTTTTTTAGTTTTTGCCAGAGATTTTTGGGTTCTCCATTTGGCAATTTTAGCGTGATTTCCGGAAAGTAAAACTTTTGGCACAATTTTACCTTCAAAAACTTTAGGTCTTGTATATTGAGGGCCTTCTAAAAAATTCTCAGTAAATGATTCATTGATCACTGCTTCTGGTTTTTCCAGCACTCCGGGAATTAATCTGGTAATAGAATCAATAATAACCATGGCGGGGATTTCCCCTCCGGTTAAGACATAGTCCCCTATACTAATTTCTTCGTCCGCATATTTATCAATAAATCTCTGGTCTATTCCCTCATAATGTCCACAAACTATTACCAGATGGTCAAGTTTAGATAATTCTTTTGCTTTTGATTGTTTGTAAGGTTTACCATTGGCCGATGTCAAAACAACTTTGAACTTTGAACTTTGAACTTTGAACTTTTCTAATGCGCTAGATAAAACATCGGGTTTTAATATCATCCCCGCTCCTCCGCCATATGGCCGTCCATCCACAACTTGATGTTTGCCTTCTCCAAAATCTCTTAAATTAATAAATTTAAATTGAATCTTGCCTTTTTTTTGAGCTCTTTTTAAAATACTGGAGTTTAAAATAGGGTCAAAAACTTGAGGGAAGAGTGTAATTATAGAAATTTTCATGCAGCTGGCTGTTCGGATACAGGTTCATTCAGTTGCAAATTTACCCTGACTGTTTCTGCAATGGCTCTGACAGTTAAAAGTTTTCTGATAGCCCTGATTGTTTGTCCGCCTTTGCCAATTATAAGTCCCATATCAGACGGATCAACTGTTAGGTTTAAGTTAACATTTCCGCTTTCGCTTAGCTCATCAATCTTGATGGCTTCTGGTTTGGTGACTAAACTGGTAACAATAAAATTAAGCAGGTCTTTCATTTTTTTTCTCCTCTACTACTTCTGCTTTTGGTTCTTCAACTGCAGTTTCTATTTTTTCTTCTTGTTTAATTTCTTCTGTTTTTTCTGAAGTCTGATCGCTGACGACTGACGGCTCTTCTGTCTTTTTCTCTTTCTTGGGTTTTCTTGGAGGCCTCTGGGGGGCTTTGCCAATTATTCTTAAAAACCCATCAGACATTTGTGCTCCTTGTTTTATCCAATAATCAATTCTATCCTGTTTTAATTTGATATCTTTGGGTTCAGTCAAAGGATTATATGTTCCCAATAGTTCAACATAGGCGCCTGTTCTTTTAGCCCGTTCATCAACAGCCACCACCCTGTAAAAGGGTCTTTTATTTGTACCTATTCTCATCAATCTAATCTTAAGCATGGTGTTAAGTTTACACTAGTTAGGGGTATTGCGTCAACCTCTTTACTGCTTGCTTGGCTGATTGGTCTTCTGCTGCCTGTTTGGAAGATCCCGTTCCCTCCCCCTGTTTTTTACCCTGGATAAAAACTCCTACTGTAAACTGCTTGGCATGATCCGGGCCGTGGGTTTTTAGAATTTTATAAAATGGGGAAACTTTGAATTTTTCCTGAATCAGCTCCTGCAAACGGGATTTGGAATCCTGGGGAGGCCCTGCCTTAATCTCTTTTTCAAACAAAGGTAAAAGAGTTGATTCTATTACCCTTCCTGTTTCCGAAAGTCCCTGATCAAGGAAAATGGCTCCCAAAAGCGCTTCATAAGTATTGGCCAAAAGCTGGGGATTATCCCTTCCTCCTCCAAGTTCTTCACCATGGGAGAGTTTTAAGTATTTTCCCAGTTGCAGTTTTTGGGCAACCTGTGAAAGAGATTTGGTTTTGACAATGTAAGCCCGCAAATTTGTGAGGTCGCCTTCATTATCATTGGTCCTGCCTATAAAAAGACAAGAAGATACCACCAGGGAAAGCACGGAATCTCCTAAAAATTCCAGCCTTTCGTTAGACGGAAGGTCAAGTTTAATTTCATTTAAATAGGAACGGTGGGTAAAAGCCTGCTCCAGTAATTTTGGATCCTTAAATTTTATATTAAGCCTTGTCAGTATTGGGGAAAAATCAGGCAATTAAATTATCCTCCACCAGTAAAATCAGATCCTCTGCTGTTTTCAGATTTTCCGTATCTTCGGGCTCAAAAATAATATCGTATTTCTTGGATAAAAAATTAAGCAGGTCGTTTAACTCAACAGGCCCCAAATTTAAATCTTCCCTAAGCAGGGCTTTCGGATCAATGTCTTCCGGAGAAAGACCTAAATGTTCGGCAATGCTTTCTAATATATCGTTGGTATTAGGCATCAGATATTTTCTCCAAATTTATTAATTTTCCCAGGGCTCCATTAATCAGGCTTGGGGATGAGTCGCTGCCGAATTCCTTGCCAAGCTCAACTGCCTCATCGACCACCACCTTAAAAGGTATGCCCTTTTTAATTATTAACTCAAAAGCAGCTAAACGCAAGATAGCTAAATCAATTTTGTTTATTTGTTCAAGAGGACGGCCCGGCGCGGATTTTGCTATTAGTTTATCAATTCTATCAAGACTGGCAATGATTTCTTTGCTTTCTTTGGACAGTTTGCTTTTTTTGTTAAATTCCCAGGAAAAAAGTTCACGGATAACTGCAATGCGCCTTAAATGTCTGGGGTCACGGGCTGTTTTCATGCTTTCGTGACTTTTGCTTGCGGCTTACCAATCGGTTTGCCTGCGTAAAAACCGCATCCCACGCATACTATGTGAGGCCTTGTTTTAACTCCGCAATTTTTACAGACTATTAAAGAAACTGCGGCTAATTTAATAGACGCCCGTCTTGTTCTTTTTCTGGCTTTACTATGTCTTCGCTTTGGTTCTCCGGCCATAATAATATATTAATCAGGCATTACTGCTGATGCAATATCCTGTAATTTTGCTTTAAGCAGCGGATATTTGTCAAGAGAGGGATTTTTCTTTAGCAATTGTTGAACTTCTGCCTTGATTTCTTCAATTAAGCTTAAATCAGAAAAAGAAGCAATTTTAAGCTCAAATCTGCCGGATTGCTGCTTGCCAAAAATCTGTCCGCTTCCTCTAATCTTGAGATCCAATTCAGCAAGTTTTAAGCCGTCAAAAGTAGTTTCCAGATATTTTAATCTGCGATCCTCCACATGAGGGCTGGTATAAAGTAAACAATAAGACTCCTTTTCTCCTCTGCCGACTCTCCCCCGCAGTTGATGAAGTTGAGCTAATCCAAATCTTTCTGCGCCCTCAATGATTATAATAGTAGCATTGGGATTATCCATGCCCACTTCTACTACAGAAGTTGAAACTAAAATCTGGGTTTTGCCTTCCCGAAAGTCTTGAGTAATTTTTTCTTTATCTTTTCCTTTCATCCGGCCATGGAGAAGGTCAAGCTTAAGATGCGGGAAAATCTTTTTTAATTTCTCAAACTCTATTTTGGCAGCTTTAACTGTTACTAGAGTTTCCGAAGGTTCAATAAAAGGGGTGATGATGTAAACTTGCCCTTTCCCGGCTACTTGCTTGGCAATAAATTTGTAAGAATCTTTTCTTTTTTTCTCCGGCACCCGAAAAGTTTTAACTTGTTGTCTGCCAATAGGCATTTCATCAATAATAGAAATATCCAAATCCCCGTACAAAGTTAAAGCCACAGTTCTGGGAATTGGTGTGGCAGTCATGGTTAAAAAATGCGGGATTTTAGCACGGGAGCGAAGTAGTGTTCTTTGTTCTACTCCAAAACGCTGTTGCTCGTCTACTATGATCAAGCCAATATTTTCTGTTTCTAGTTTTTTTGATAATAAAGCATGGGTCCCCACAACAATATCACCAGTTTGATTTTTTTTGCTTCCTGTATATATGCCAACTGAAATTTTCAGTGGTACAAATAATTTTTTTAGGGTCTCAAAATGCTGAAATGCCAAAATTTCCGTGGGAGCCATGAATAATGTTTTAAAGCCATTTAGATAAACTATGTAGCTTACAATAGCTGCTATTACGGTTTTACCTGAACCAACTTCCCCTTGTAGCAGTCTATTCATGGGAGTATTTTTCTGCAAATCAGAAATAATTTCTGTTAAAACTTTTTCCTGGGCCTTAGTCAGCTTAAAAGGCAGTTTTTTTACAAATTGGTCAAGTTTTTTCTGGTCAATTTTTAATGGATCAATGACCTGTTTTTTCTGCCACGCTTGTCTGATCTTTAAAGTGGCCAGCTGGATAAAAAAAAGCTCATCAAAAGATAATCTTTCTTTGGCTTTTTCTGCTTCCTCCCAATTTTGGGGAAAATGGATTTTTTGTAAAGCATCTGGCAGAGCTAGCATGTTATTTTTTATTTCATTTGGCAGCGGATCAATAACCTTAACTTGCGGTAAGATAGCAGCAATTTTTGTTCGTAACCATTTTGACGAAACCCCGTAAGTTTCAGGATAAATCGGCACAAGATTTTTGCCGGATACCTCGGAGGTGAGCTTTGGCTCCTCCGAGGTGATTAGTTCCCATGTGGGAGCCATAATTGAGAGCTTACTTTTATATTTAGTTAATTTCCCTGAAACCTGTAATCTGTCCCCTGTTTTAATTTGTTTGATAATCCATGAAGAATTAAACCATGTTAGGGTGATGGGTGTGGTACTGTCATTAAAAATAGCTTGGGTCAGGGTTTTTCCATATCTGGTATAGATATTTTTAATAGACCAAATCTCCCCTTGTAAAGTGACCTTCTCCCCTATTTGAGCATCTATGACAGATGCCACTTTGGAAAAATCATCATATCTAAAGGGATAATGATTTATTAAATCTTCAACAGTAAAGAGGTTTAAATACTCAAGTTTTTTTGAGTATGAATAACCGATACCAGCTACTTTTGTCAGTGGTGTTTGTAAGTCCATTCTAAAGTGTAGTTAAAAGAGGCAGCAGGGAGAAAATCAAAATAGCTGCTCCGGCAAGAAGGGATAAAATAATCCAGAAAATCTTGAATTTTGGCGAATACATCATGAGTTAATCATACAACTTGAAATCTAAAAATAAAAGGTATATATTTAGGGTATGTTTGTTGATGGGTTAGTAGAATTGCGTAGAGGTTTAGGTCAGAATGTGGAAAAAGCAAGATCTGGACTGGATCAGTTTTTGCTTGATGAGAGAGGGTTGAATCGATGGACGCTGAAGAACATTGCTATTGGTCTAGGAAAAGGATTGATTGTTGCTTCAAGCATGCTAGCCGCTGGATATGTGGGTGTAGGACTTGGACTTTCCATTTCCAGCGAGATATTAGGTCCTTTTAAAGATATAGTTTATTCAGAGCCGAGTATAGAGAGTGGGTTAAAAATGAGCTTATCTCTTTTGACTCCTGGAGTGTTAGGAATTGGGGGAATGATTGGTGCAGTCGAATTAACGGGAAGACTGGTTAATTGGTTACCCAGAAGAACTTCTACAGAGGAAATTATGCAATTTTTAGCTCAGAAAAGAAGTTAACCTTTCAATTTCTTCCAAAGCAGTTTTTCGGGCAGGGTTTTCAAAGTATTTGCGGGCGGGTTCAAGTTTGGCAATTAACCACTCGGCCACGGCCATTTTCAAGTCCATGGGATGTAATTTTTTCTCTTGATAATCTTTTTCTAAATCATCATAAGATGAGTAAGTAATATCTCCCCCGTGTTCATTTTTTCTAGAAATGACTAATGATCCATCACTATAAAAAACTAAATATTTTGTCCAGTTTAAGATAGGATTATTTTCTACTTGGCCTTCCGGGGCATAGGCCCCGTTGATGGTTTGTCTGATTTGATCGGGACTGTCATGGATAGAAATGCCGCTGCCTGGTTTTGATTTGCTCATTTTAGCTTTCATGGCAATCTCATCCGCTTCCCCCGTTATATTTTCCGGCGCAGACAGTCCCAAAAGAATGGGATGATGAATGGCTATTGGTTTTGGTTTCTTCAAAGCCGAAGCGCTGTCGCGGGCAATCACATGGACTTTTCTCTGATCAATTCCGGCATGGGCAATATTCACTCCCAATAAAAAAATATCAGCTGCCTGCATAATGGGATAAAATAATTTGGCCGTATCAATATCGTCCGATTCTTCTCTCCCCATGATAGTAATAGAGCGTTTGGTCCGGGCTAAACTGGTGGTTTTGCCAACTTCCAAAACAGTCATCCAAAAATCCGGATTTTTGGCATATTCTTCCGAAGTTAGCTTAAACTGCAGTTTGTCCGGATCTCCTCCTACACATTGGAATAAAATTTTAAAAGCGTCAGTAAAATAACCCCTTGCCACTTTCCTGATGGTTTCAATATTACCGTCCAGTTTGTCATTGATGGCAGAGTGCAGATCTGCCAGCCAGATAATGGTTTCTGCGCCGGCATCCTGCAAATCCTTGATTTTAAGAGCAACAAATAAATATCCGATATGCAATTTTCCGGAAATTTCAAAGCCAATATAATGTTTAAGGGGTTGACCCGATTCCAAAAGAGCCTTCAACTCCTCTTCTGTCAAAACTTCTTCCAAATTTCTGGTAATCAAGCGAAATTTCTCATCCATGTGGTAATATTACCACAATCAAACCCATGACTAAAACACTGACAAAACTTGCCCATGCTTTGATCGTGTCTTACGACCGTGATCTTTTTGCAAAACAGGATAAGACAATTTCTGTAAATCCCCTGGTTGCAGAGTTGGCCACCTGGTATGAAAAATTCAGGACTGCCATGGATTACCGTGATGACGAGGTGATACTCCGCTCCACCATTGAACGGATTTTAAAAAGAAGGTTAATTTTAGGCGGGAATGGGCAGTCTATTGCCGCTCCTTTAATCAGGGAGTTAATTTGGGCCCGTTATTTTCCGGATTCCTCTGTGCCGGAGGCTGTAGTTGCGCATGTTGCTAGCGCCATAGACCTTTTTTTTAAACTGGAAAGCGAAATAAACCGCAAGCACAGAATAAATAGAGCATCGGTTAACGAATGGATCATGCAGCTTTTGTCCTCGGAAATTGAAGATATCTTAAAGCCCTCTCCTCAAAAAAACACCATGTGCAATTTTATTTATCAGCTTTTCAGGAAAAGAATTACTATTTCCGATGATTCCGAGGAAACCAGAGATATCCAGACCTTTATTGCAGTAAGGAGAGCATTTGCCAATGATGACCTGGCGCTACTCCGCTTTCATCTTTTTAAACAATATTTTGGCAAAATCACCGCCCACAATCTGGATGAAGTTTCCGGCAATTTCCCAAAAGCCCAAAAAGAACTTTCAGGGCAATTGCGCTACCCTGCCAAGGATAAAATTTATTCTTACATCAAAAATCAAACCGTACCTTTTGTAATTTTGGATGATGTTTTGCGGAATAACCAGAGTAAAATTACCTCTCTTATTTCCGAAACAGAACAACTGGATTTGTCTATTTTAGAGGCTTGCAACAGCCGGTATAAATCCATTTCCGGTAAAGTAAAAAGGGCCATTGTAAGAAGTGTGATTTTTATATTTTTTACCAAAGCTATTTTTGCTCTTTCCATTGAAGGAACTTATGAAAGAATTGTTTACGATAAAATTATGTGGAGTTCAATTGCCCTAAATACCCTGACTCCGCCAATTTTGATGATTTTAGTTGGGATGTTTATCAAAACTCCATCAAGGGAAAATTCTTTCCGCATTGTCAACAAAATTAATTCAATTTTGTATGATGATGATCCGGATTTGGGTCAGTCTATTGTTGTCCGGAAAACGCCTAAAAAAACAGATCCCATAATGGCTTTGCTTTTTACTTTTCTTTGGCTTACTACTTTTGTTTTAAGTTTTGGGGCTATTATTTTTGTTCTTAATAAATTTAAGGTTAATCCTTTGTCACAAGGAGTGTTTGTTTTTTTCCTGGCCATAGTCTCGTTTATTTCTTACAGGATCAACAGGACAGCCAATAGTTTCCAGTTTAAGGATCACAGGGATAGCATTAGTTCGCTTTTCTTTGACTTTTTCTTTATGCCTTTTATACAAGTAGGAAGAAGATTAACCACAGCCATTTCCCAGATAAATATAGTGCTGTTTATTTTTGATTTTATCATTGAAACTCCCTTCAAAGGAATTTTTGCCTTTTTTGAGCAGTGGTTTTTGTTCCTCCGTACCCAAAGGGAAAAACTGGAATAGACATTGACGCTCTAGCAAAAATTCAAGTACAATATCTTTAATGGAACATGGAATTGTTTTGAAGCCGGAAATTTTGGGGTATTTTAAGAGTCTGCCTATCACTAATACTCTTTTAGTTTCCTGGATGGCCATGGCAGTTTTAACTATAGTTTCTATAATTGCTACCTGGAGAGTGAAAATAATACCTTCCGGTTTGCAGAATTTTGCCGAAGCAGTGATAGATTGGGGTTATTCTACGGTTGAGGGTCTCTCCGGCAAAAAAACCAAAGTTTTTTTTCCTTTAGTCATGACTTTCTTCCTTTTTATTTTAACTGTGAACTGGATGGGACTTTTACCCGGCTTTGGTACCATTACTTACAAAGGCGAGCCTCTGTTCCGCTCTGTCAACTCTGATTTAAACATGACTTTGGGATTGGCGCTTTTGTCTGCTTTTTTAACCCACTTTTTTGCTGTTAAATATTTGGGGATTAAAAACTATCTGTTAAAATGGGTGGCTTTAAACCCCATTTTTTTGTTTGTGGGGATTTTGGAAATCATCTCGGAATTTACCAAAATAGTCTCGCTTTCTTTCAGGCTTTTTGGTAACATATTTGCAGGCGAGGTAGTTTTATCAACAGTGTCCGGCATTTTTGCCTTTGTTGTACCTCTGCCTTTTTATTTTCTGGAAATTATAGTAGGATTTGTACAGGCCGCTGTTTTTGCCATGCTGACACTTGTTTTTATGATTTTGTTAAGCGAGAAACATGAAGCTCATTAAAAGAAAGGAGGTTTGTATATGGAAAATTTACCATCAGCCATAGCAATTGGTGTAGGAGCACTGGGCCCGGCTTTGGGTATTGGGTTTATTGGCGCCAAGGCCATGGAGGCAATTGGCCGAAATCCCGACGCGCAGGCTAAGATTTTACCTGCCATGCTTTTGGGTATGGCTTTTGCCGAAGCCATTGCCATTTATGCGTTGGTGATTGCATTTACTAAGTAATGGATATTTTGAATCAGTTTGGTATCAATCCTTTACTTCTGGCCGCGCAAGTGGTCAATTTTTTCATCCTGCTTTTCATCTTAAAGAGGTTTCTATACAAACCGGTTTTGAAAGTTTTAGAGGAAAGAAAGAAAAAAATTGAAGATAGCCTTAAAAATGCAGAAGAGATTGAGAGAAAATTGCAGGAAACTAATGAAAAAATAGATAGAATGATGGTTAAAACTGCAGATGAAATACAAAAAATGCATGATGAGGCCAAAAAAGACAGAGATGTTTTGAAAGAGGAGGGAAAAGCAGAAGCACAGCAGCTGGCTTTGCAAATAATTAAAAAGGGCGAAGAACAAGCAAAAGCAGAAAGGGAAAAGATGCAAGAGGAATTAATGAGCCATATGGCAGAATTTGTGGTAGCTGGCATGGAAAAAGTGATAGGAAAAGTTTTAAATGAAAAGGCGCAAAGAGAAATTGTGGAAAAAGGGATTAAAAATTTATCATGAAAAAAACTAAATTATTACAAAAAACCATCAAAGGATTAGTGGAAATAAGTTTTAAAGACGGCAAAATAGTGGAAAGCCAGGTTGTAAAATCCATTAAACTTCTAAAATCCCAATCTACCCCGCAAGCAATAATATCTCTCTCGGAATATTTAAAGGAGCTAAAAAGAATTGAAAGAAAGCATACAATGTATCTTGAAACCTCTTTTCTCTTGACAACAAGCCAATTATTAAAAGCCAAAAAAATTGTAGAGAAAAAGGCTCGTGGTGAGCGAAGCCGAACCATTAGAATTACCAAAGTGATCACCAATATTAACCCGGAAATTTTGGGTGGATTTAAATTAAGAGTTGGAGATGAAGTTTGGGATGAAACAATATTAAGTAAGATAAATCAAGTAAAGGAGGCAATAATGAGTTCAGAATCTAGAATTCAGAATTAAGAATTAAGAATTATGTCTAATTTAATAAATGATATAGAAAATCAAATCAAAGGCTTAAAACTTAAAGCCCAAAAACAGAATGTGGGAAAAGTTGTGGAGATTGGAGATGGAGTGGCTCGTATTGAAGGGCTTTCTGATGCAGCCTACTCCGAGATTTTGGATTTTGGAGGTGGAGTTTATGGGCTTGCTTTAAATCTTGAGCAATATAGTGTGGGGGCGGTGATTTTCGGAGATTTTACCAAGGTTAAAGAAGGACAGGAGGTTAAAACCACAGGTGAAATTTTGCAGGTGCCTGTTGGGGAAGGTTTAGTAGGCCGTGTTGTTGATGCGTTGGGAAGTCCGATAGATGGAAAAGGAGCCATAAAATCCTCCAAAAAATATCCTGTGGAAAAAATTGCTTCAGGAGTTATTACCAGACAATCTGTTAATACTCCTCTTCAAACCGGTATTAAAGCAATAGATGCCCTTATTCCCATTGGCCGGGGGCAAAGAGAGCTGATTATTGGTGATAGAAATACCGGTAAAACTACTATTGCTATTGACACAATTATTAATCAAAAAGATGTGGTTTGTATCTATGTGGCTATTGGTCAAAAGACCTCCAAAATTGCACAGTTAGTGGCTAAATTAGAAGAACAAGGTGCTATGGATCATACTATTGTGGTGGTTGCATCTGCATCTGCCCCTGCCACTATGCAATATATTGCCCCATATTCAGGTTGTGCCATGGGGGAGTATTTTATGGATCAGGGAAAAGACGCCCTAATTATTTATGATGACTTATCCAAGCATGCTGCAGCTTACCGCCAGATTTCTTTGCTTTTAAGACGGCCTTCGGGGCGTGAGGCTTATCCCGGTGATGTGTTTTATTTGCATTCAAGACTGCTTGAGCGGGCTGCCAAAATGAGTAAAGAATATGGCGGAGGGTCGTTAACAGCTTTGCCTATTATAGAAACACAAGCCTCTGATGTCTCTGCCTACATTCCTACTAATGTTATTTCCATAACCGACGGGCAAATTTATCTGGAGCCTGATTTATTTTTTGCAGGGGTTAGGCCTGCTCTTAATGTGGGTATATCAGTTTCCCGGGTGGGTGGAGCTGCCCAGACCAAAGAAATGAAACAGGTGGCAGGCAGGTTAAAATTGGATCTGGCCCAGTTTAGGGAATTGCAGGCCTTTGCCCAGTTTTCTTCTGATTTGGATCTTGAAACTAAAAAGCAGATTGAAAGAGGCAGAAGAATTACTGAAGTATTAAAACAACTTCCTTACTCCCCTGTTCCGATTGAAGAACAGGTAGTGGCTCTTTGGGCTGTTACAAATGGATATTTAGATGAGGTGGAAGTGGAAAAAGTCCGCGATTTTGAGCAAAGATATATTGCCCATTTGAAATTAAGAGCCAAGAAGCTTTTGTCGGATATTACTGATACAAAAGAACTGGAAAAAATAACAAAAGAATTTGTGAGGATTTATGGCAAACACTAGAGAGCTACGGCGCAGGATAAAATCAGTCAAAAATACCAGCCAAATTACCCGGGCTATGGAAATGGTGGCTGCCACCAAAATGAAACGGGCGCAAAATCAGGCCATATCAGGCCGGCCATATAAAGAGAATTTGTATTCTTCTTTGGCAAGACTTTTGCCAAAAATTGATCAGGAGTCTCATCCGCTCCTTGTTGGCAACGGCTCTAAAACAGCAGGAGTGGTTTTGTTGTCAACAGATAAAGGTTTGGTTGGTGCGCTAAATACTAATTTGATTAGGACTTTAGTTGGCAGTACCAATGCCATTTACTATACGGTTGGAAAAAAAGGCAGAAGCTTTGTGGTAAAAACAGGAAAAGAACTGGCTGGCGATTTTGAAAATAGAGATTCTGTAACTTTTAGGCAGGCTGTGCAATTAACTAAAATGATAACTGATGCTTTTAACGCCGGTGAGATAGGAGAAGTTTATCTGGTGTATCCCCAGTTTATATCCACCTTAAAACAGGAGGCAAAAAAGGTGAAACTACTGCCGATTTCCCTGGAAAGTATAGAAACTGTTTATACGAAGGAATTTTTATTTGAACCCAATGTTGATGCGCTGCTGGATTTTATTTTAATGCACCATATTGAAACTCAAATTTATCAGGCTTTACTTGAAACCAAAGCATCGGAACACTCAAGCAGGATGGTGGCTATGAAAAATGCCACTGATAATGCCAAAGAGCTGGTGGAAGATTTGACTTTAACTTATAATCAGACACGGCAGGATGCCATAACAAAAGAGATTTTGGAAATTTCATCAGCATCTGTTGCTATAGAGTGATATAATTTAATCCTGCCTGCTAGGAGGTGAAGTAATTAAAAATATGTTAAATGTACGAGAAAGAATAGATTCATACAGCGATAAAGATCTTGCAGCCATGAGAGCAGGAGTTAAGAGGCAACAGGGCAACTTGCTTCCGAGATATTCTGAGTGTGCTATGTCGGCAGGCCCAGCTCTTGGTTCTTTATTAGAAGTGTTAACTGGAGAAGGGAGTGATAAATTGGGAAGAGCTACAGTACAGGATTTTGCAAATTTGGTAGAGATAGGTAAATTAGAAAGAAGGATGGATTTACTAAATCTTTTAGGTAGAAGAATGGATTTAGAAGCTGATAGAAGAATGTTAATGGGGGTTGTCGCTGCATGAGTAAGGGTGTAGTAATTCAAGTAATCGGGGCAGTTGTGGATGCGGAGTTTGATCCGAAGCATTTGCCTGCAATTTATAATGCATTAGAAATTAATATGGATTCCCGCCTGCGCGGGAATGACAATTTAGTGCTTGAGGTGCAGCAGCATTTGGGTGAGGGGCAAGTTAGAACTGTGGCCATGGGGTCAACAGACGGATTAAAGCGTGGAACTCCGGTTGAAGACACCGGCTCCCCTATCTCTGTTCCTGTTGGTAAAGAGGTTTTGGGCAGATTATTCAATGTTTTAGGTGAAACAATTGATGGTAAGGGTGAAGTTAAAGCTAAAAATAAATGGCCAATCCACAGAAGTGCTCCAAGCTTTGAAGAGCAATCCACTACCTCTGAAGTTTTTGAAACAGGCATTAAAGTTATAGATTTACTGGCTCCTTTTGTTAAAGGCGGAAAAGTGGGGCTTTTTGGAGGAGCAGGTGTGGGGAAAACTGTTATCATCCAGGAGCTGATCAGAAATATTGCTGCGGAACACGGCGGGTATTCTGTTTTTGCAGGGGGGGGGGAGCGAACTCGTGAGGGCAATGATTTGTATCATGAGATGATCTCGTCCGGAGTTATAGATAAAACAGCCATGGTTTTTGGACAGATGAATGAGCCTCCCGGAGCCAGGCAGCGGGTGGGGCTTTCTGCTTTGACCATGGCAGAATATTTCAGGGATGAGGAGAAAAAAGATGTGCTGCTTTTTATAGATAATATTTTCAGGTTTTCTCAAGCAGGCAGTGAGGTCTCGGCGCTTCTCGGTCGGATTCCCTCGGCTGTGGGGTATCAGCCCACTCTGGCCTCTGAAATGGGAGCTTTGCAAGAAAGGATCACCTCCACTAAAAAAGGGTCCATTACCTCGGTTCAGGCAGTTTATGTGCCGGCAGATGATTATACAGATCCTGCGCCTGCTGCCACTTTTGCCCATCTGGATTCTACAATTGCTTTGGAGCGATCTTTGACCGAACAAGGCCTTTATCCTGCTGTTGATCCCCTGGCTTCCTTTTCCAGAGCTTTGACACTGGAGGTGGTGGGACAGGAACACTATGATATTGCAGCCAGTGTGCAAAAAGTGCTGCAGAGGTATAAAGATTTGCAGGATATTATTGCTATTTTGGGAATTGAAGAGCTGTCTGATGAGGATAAGTTAACTGTTTCAAGAGCCAGAAAAATTCAAAGGATGTTAACCCAGCCATTTTATGTGACAGAGGTGTTTACAGGGATAAAAGGAACATATGTCCCCATCAAAGAAACCATCAGAGCCTTCAAAGAAATCCTCGCCGGCAAACACGACGGGAAGTCCGAACAATCCTTCTACATGAAAGGAACTATTGAGGAAGTTAAATAATAAAAAGAGTATAATACGCTTATGTCTGAACGGCCTAAAGCGATTGTTATACATCCTCCAAAAGGTTCACCAAAAGCAATTATAATTGATCCTCCTCTTTCCAGGGGTCGGGTTGTTGGGACTGTTCCTTCCGAACCTCAAAAATTTTGCGACTGGGCTAGACAATTTTTGGGAGTTGATAATCAATATGGCTTCTATTACGAAGATATCGCGAAGGTAGCTGAACATCTGGGTTATCACCCTTCTGCATATTTGTGGGACCATTATCATTGGATGTTGCTTCTTTCAAAAGGTGAACAGGGATTTAGGATCTATGATTCAACAAGCGGTGTTAGAGAGGCTCCTTTTACCGGCACACAAAAAGTACATCTTATTGGTGGTCAAGGAAATCGATTTATATTTACAATGCATTTTGATGGATGGAGAAAATTAGACGAAAGAGGCTACAGTTTACCCGAAGAACCGGTTTCCAGATTAGGTCGTTTACTTCACACACCTGCCGATTGCGGTCCTTTAAGCATCTATGCGGCAGGTGTTTCCCTGGGAAAAATTTTGCTTACTTAAAATTTTAAGCAAAGGGGTGTAATTCTACCGCTACTTTCTTAGTCTGAGTTCAATTTCTTTTTTAATTAAATCAAATTTAACCACAAATTTATCAAAAAAACCAAACTGACCCAATATTCCTTTAGATCCTGCAGAATCGGAAAAGACAATTTTGGTGTTAATCGCAAAATTACCAATACCAAGATTCGCAGATGCGATAAATCCTTCATTAAGACCGCTTTCTATACCGGAAAAATGAACATTTCTTTTATTTTGCAAGTTTATGCCAAGTTTTTCAGCTAACTCCTTTGGGAAGATATTAAAATCAGATCCTGAATCAATCAGGGCTTCAAAATAAAAAGAACGGTTTTTATAACCTATACTTACAGGGATAATTGGTCTTAAAAGCTGTTTATTTTTTACAAATGGATGTTGGAGGTTATATTGATGATATTTAAATTTCACTTGATTGATCCAACAAAATAGGTGAGCTTAACAGGTACTTTATATAGTATAGGTTTTGGATATCCTTTTTCTTCTGCCTTTTTCATAACTTCATCTATGCTTTTTCCGGAGGCAACCACTGTTTCTTCGTCATCTTTGAGTCCTACCCAAAGACCTTTATACTTTTTGTGGATATCAGTCCAATCAATGGCTTGCATAAACATATAATACCATAAAGTGGGATAAGCGTATAATGGATTAATGTGGTTTTGGCTGGCTCTTATCTCTGCTTTTTTGGCTGCAGGGACAATTATTTTAAATAAGCATGTTTTAAAAAGCGTCAACCCCGGAGTTTTAACCTGGGCAACTTTTACCTTGGCTGCTCCC
>DOWS01000035.1:14667-15384 GCA_003519445.1 Candidatus Daviesbacteria bacterium | reverse complement strand
CTTGGCTGCTCCCCTACTTTTAATTCCAATTTTTCTGAACGGAGTACCTCCTGTAAATATTAATTTTTATTACGGCGTAATTGGTTCATCTATCACTTATGTTATTGCAAAAACCATATTTAATGAGGTGTTAAAGAATAATCTGGTTTCCAAAATACTCCCCCTTGCATCTTTAACAAATATTTTTACCTATATTTTGGGGGTAATATTTTTATCAGAAACTATCAGGATAATCCCGCTTTTAGGTTTATTTTTGATTGTTTTTGGAATTTATGTATTAAATGTTGATCAGGCAAAAGAACATTTTCTTGAGCCATTTAAATATTTATTTACCACAAAAGCGTCAGCTCTTTTTATGTTGGCTATGTTTTTGGGAAGCGTTACAGTTATTTTTGATAAAATAGGCTCGATTAACTTAAGTTCCTCTGATCCTACATATTTTGTTCTCTGGACACATATTGTAATGATTGCCTTAATGTCCGGCTATTTTCTTAAAAAAGAAAAGAAAACATTTAAGCTTGAGTTAAAGAATAATTTTTTTGTGCTTTTTTTGTGTTCATTTCTGTTTATTGCGGTTTCTTATTTTACTCTTTTGGCGTATCAAACAGGCCCGGTGGCTTTGGTTCTAACAATAAACAGGCTGCAAATATTTTTTATTTTATTGTTTGGCTTTATTTTTTTAAAGGATAAACCTGCAAAGCATATCTGGATATCAGT
>DOWS01000035.1:14397-14541 GCA_003519445.1 Candidatus Daviesbacteria bacterium | reverse complement strand
CATTGATGATCAAATTAGGTTAGCTTACAACCAGCGTATTTTTCTGCGGATTGCCGGCCTATCAGTAATCAATAACCCATTTAAGTGATCCATTCACTAAAATTCCACCCTTGGGGTGGATTAGGTTGACACCTGCGGATTTTT
>DOWS01000035.1:13550-14260 GCA_003519445.1 Candidatus Daviesbacteria bacterium | reverse complement strand
TAGGTTGACACCTGCGGATTTTTGGGACTTGCAAATTTTTATAAATAGTGAATAAACTAAATATATGGCTGTGGAGATAGATGTGGAAGGAATAAGTGTGACATATTTACCTGCCAGTGGGGATATATTAGGAGGAACTGAGACTTATGAAAAAGGAGATTGAATAGTTGAGAGTCCTACTCTACCAAAGGTTGTGCAGATTGATGTTGAGCCACCACCATTTTGAAAGTACCATCCAGTTTAAGATAGTAAGTTTCAACTTGAAGTTCTGGAAATTGTGACAGGATTTTTTGTTTGGCTATTTTCAGATCCTCTGTATGTTTTTCTTCTGTCCCCTCTTGCCCATAAGCCCCGCAGTCTTCATGGTTAATTAAAACCACTTTTTTAATATGATGCAAGCGACAAGCAATATCAATTTGATTTAGGATGATGCCAAGATTTTTGACTCCCCCGGCCAAGGCCACCCGGTCAAAAGTTTTGGGGCTAAAATTTTGGGCAATCCAGTTATTTATGGCTTCCTGCAGCCTAAAATCAATGCAAGTTGCAATCAGGGCTTCTGCTTGATGGTCCATAATGTATAATAATACCATGTTGCATTTAAAAATAGTTACTCCGGAAAAGTTATTGGTGGATGAAGAAGTGTCCCAAGTTAATGCCCCGACCGAGCAGGGAGAAATTGGCATACTTCCCAATCATACCAATTTAATGGC
>DOWS01000035.1:0-13361 GCA_003519445.1 Candidatus Daviesbacteria bacterium | reverse complement strand
GGTGATGGGTTTTTGCAAATGAGTGATAATACTCTAACTGTTATGACTGATTTGGCTACATATGAGCAGGATATTGATGAGCGGGCTGTGGAAGAAGCTAAAAAACGGGCAGAACAAGCTTTGGAACAAAAGCTCTCCGGCGAAGAATATGCAGAAACTTTAGCTATCCTGGAAAAATCCCTTGCCCAGTTGCGGATCAAACGCCGCCACCGAGTCAGGTAGAAACTATTCTTTTAAAAACGCCATTGCCTGTTGTACAAGATTTGGAAAGTCCCCAATATTCCCATTATTTGTCAGGATCAAACTTCCCGGAGGCATCTCCATCTCGATTGGTTCTTCTTGTAGCCAAGCTTTCCATGTTTCCAGGTCCACTAACTTATGGTGATCAGTTATGGCATCACGCGCCACAAGTCTTCTATATAAGGTTTCCGGTGCAGTAACCAATCGGATTATCTTAAGGATTGCCTCATGTTTCTTGGCCAACTCGTCATATCTTCTTTCCCATCCCAATTTTCCAATCTCTAAGCGGAACGAAGCATTAACCAGTGCAGTCCTGCCTCCCGCAATGATTTCTTCAGTTTGTTGGAAAACCTGCCCGTAGGATTGTGTCCTGTAACGCTTGACATAGCTTGGATCTCTTACTTCTGTAAACCCATTTGCTATTAAATCCTTATCTACTTTACCTGCAATGATAAAGTCAGTCAATCCCGGATAAATTTTCCGTCCGTCTGTATGAAACCCTTCAATCAGACTGGTTTTGCCAACTCCGCCTGATCCGGTAACTAATACCAGACGCAATGGCTTAAGTGTTTCTCTTGTTTCAACTGTGGTCATCATTATTTGGCTCTGGAAGACCGTTTATGGGGTTTGACAAAAAATAGAATAGACAAAGCCAGTATCACCAAAATTACAAAAGTTGGCAAGCTATTAAAAATTTCCCAGAATGTCATTTATTTACCTCCTATAGAGTAATTTTAACGAGAAATATACACAAATTATAGCACTTATAAAATATTTGAACAATACTGCAAAATCTACCTCTTTAACAATTGTCACAGCAAAACCGGCTATAAATAATCCTTTGGCCAAGTCCATGAACAAATCAGACAATTTTTCATTTTGCCTTTCAGAAAGATCAAGCATAGTCTCAGCATAGCATAATTCCTGGAGTAAAAGACTCTTTAATTGGTAATCATAAAGCCTCTGTTATACAATGATCTACATGGTAGAAGATCCGGATTTATCAATTATCATCCTAAACTATAATGTGAAGGATTTACTGTTGCAGTGTTTAGAATCAGTTTTCAAAAATAAATCCCAAAATTGGCAGGTGATTGTGGTGGATAATGCATCTTCGGATAATTCGGTTGAAGCAGTTAAGAAAAAATTCCCCCAGGTTGAAATAATTAAAAATCAATCAAATCTAGGTTTTGCTGTCGGGAATAATGAAGGGGTCAGGTTGGCCAAAGCTCCTGTGGTTTTTTTTTTAAATCCGGATACTGTTATCATAAAGCAGGCCATTCAAAAAACTTATGATTATTTAATGGGTAATCCGGATATTGGGGCTATTACCTGCCGGGTGGAACTGCCTGACGGCAAATTGGATTATTCTTGCCATCGGGGCTTCCCCACTCCCTGGAATTCTTTTTGCTATTTTCTGGGCCTTGCCAAAATTTTCCCCAAATGGAAAATTTTTTCCGGTTATACTGCCACGTATTTAGATATTCACAAAACACATGAAATTGATTGTCTGACAGGAGCGTTTTTAATGGTTCGGAAAATTGCCGGGCAGCAGATTGGCTGGTGGGACAAGGATTATTTTTGGAACGGAGAAGATATTGAATTTTGTTATTCCTTAAAACAAAAAGGCTGGAAAATTTACTTTTTTCCGGAGGCAAAAATCATTCATTACAAGGGTTCATCCGCGCGGAAGGAAAAAGCCACTATTTCCCATGGAATCTCTGCCATGAGAATTTTTTACAAAAAGCATTATTACTATCAATACCCCCCTATTTTGAGGGATGTAGTCCTTTGGGGAGTAAAATTTTTAGAGCATTATAGAAGGACCAAATTATGGATCTCTCAATAATTATTTTAAGTTTTAACACCAAAGGCATTACGGATGAATGTTTGAAGAGACTTCAGTCGTCAGTCATCAGCTGTCAGACTAAGCTCAAGAATAACATTGAAGTAATTGTGGTGGATAATGCATCGGAAGACGGGTCTTGGGAAATGATTGAAAGTAAACACTCATGGGTTAAACTAATTAAATCCAAAATAAATACCGGTTTTTCCAAAGGTAACAATATAGCAATAAAACAATCCAACAATCCTTTTGTTTTATTTTTAAATTCGGATTGTTTTGTGGAAGATGATACTCTTTTTAAGGCGATTTCATATTTTAAGAATCATCCTGACTGTAGCGTTTTGGGCGTTAAACTGGTTTATGAAAATAATAAATTTCAGCCAAGCGCCGGTTTCCTGCCAAATCCTTTCAACATTATCCCCTGGATATTTGGTATAGCCAATTCTTTTCATCCTGTCAATAAAGTTTTTTTTGAGAAAGATAAACAAGTTGGTTGGGTAACAGGAGCTTTTTTGATGATTAAAAAAGATATCTTTGCCAGTGTTGGCGGATTTGACGAGAATATTTTTATGTACATGGATGAGGTTGATCTTTGTAAAAGAGTGAACAGGGCGGGTTTTAAAGTTTGTTTTACCCCGTCAATACAAGTTACGCATTTGCAAAAAGCCAGTCAGGAAAGTCCTGAAAAAGTTTTTACTCTGGAATTAAAGGGAATAAAATATTATTTTCAAAAATATTTCCCAAATTATTATCCGGCGGTTAAAATTTTCTTAATTCTGGGTTTAATTTTAAGAATTATTGTTTTTGCTCTGTTGGGTAAAACCAAAAGAGCCCGCTCGTATCTGGAAGGATTATCTGTCATATGAAAGTTGCCATAATTACTGTTAATTATAACGGGAAAAAAGATACATTAGAATTTCTTGGATCCTTAAAAAAGCTGAAGACTGAAGACTGTAAGCTGAAGACTGTTGTGGTTGATAATGGTTCAACAGATGGATTGGTTGGAGAATTGGTTAAAAATTATCCGGAAGTTGAGGTTTTGCAAAACGGGGAAAATAAAGGTTTTGCCGGAGGTTATAACAGAGGTTTGGAATATGCCCAAATTTGGGGAGCGGATTATTTTTTATTAATTAATAATGATTGTTTAATTAAAGATATTAATTTGCTTAAAGAACTTATTAATACTATCGAAACAGAAAAAAATATTGGTCTGGTCTCCCCCAAAATATATTTTGCTCCCGGGTTTGAATTTCATAAAGATAGATATAAAAAAGCTGATCTGGGGAAAGTCATCTGGTATGCTGGGGGGCATTTTGATTGGGACAATATCAGATCAGTTCATCGGGGTATTGATGAGGTAGACAAAGATCAGTATAACCGGATTGAAGAGGTTGATTTTGTCTCCGGCGCTTGCATGCTGATTAAAAAAGAAGTTTTGGAAAAAGTTGGCCTGTTTGATGAAAAGTATTTTTTGTATTTTGAGGATGCTGATTTTATCAAAAGAGTTAAAGATGCGGGGTATAAAATATTTTACAACGGGAAAGTGTCTGTTTTCCATAAAGTTTCCCAATCTACAGGAGTGGGGTCTGCGATAACAGATTATTATCACACCAGAAACAGACTAATTTTTGGCATGAAATATGGAAAATTAAGAACAAAAATCGCTCTTTTAAGGGAAGCATTCAAGCTATTTTTATTTGGAAGAATTGCTCAAAAAAAAGGAATTTTGGATTTCTACCTTGGAATTTCAGGTAATTACCTTGAGGTGGCGAGCCTGTTCCACCCGAAAGGTGGAAGAAAACTCTCGATAGGTATTGTTAATTATAATACTGCAAATTTGACCAAAAAACTTTTGCTAAGCATTTTCCAGAAAGAATCCGGGTTTGATGAAAAAGATATGGAGGTAATTGTTTTGGATAACGGGTCAGATGATAACTGTAAAAATGTTATTAAAGATTTTCTTGGCAAAATAAAGTTTATACAAAATCAAGAAAATAAGGGATTTTCCAAAGGCTACAACAAAATTATTAAATATTCCAAAGGTGAATATTTTTTAATGTTTAACTCGGATATTGAGGTTTTAAAAGGCAGTTTGTCCGAAATGCTCAAAGCGGCAAATGATCAGGCTGTTTTTGGAGGAAAACTGGTTTTTCCGGACAGGTCTGCTCAAGATTCCGCTTTTCATCTGCCCACTATTCCAGGCGCTTTTAAGGAATATTTTTTAGGCCAAAAAGGCTCTTATTTTATGTATGAACCTTCAGGTAGCAAACCATCAAAAGTTGAAGGTTTGGTCATGGCCTGCTATTTAATTCCCCGTCATATTATAAATAAGGTAGGTTTACTGGATGAGGGGACTTTTATTTATTTTGAGGATATTGAATATGCCAGACGGTTAAAAAAGTTTGGCATACCAATTTATTTTGTGCCATCTGCCAAGTTTATCCATCATCACGGGGCTGCCTCCAAAACCATCGGGGTAGATAAATCCCAAGAGCTTTTGCAAAAAGCAGCCATTCATTATCATGGCAGATTTTATTATTTTTTGCTTTCCTGGGTTTTAAAAATCGGCCAAAAATTGGGTAGAGTCAAAACTCCGGTTTCCAGATGGACAAAAGTTTTGACATCTTGACAAATCTTTAACAATCATGTCAATAATTATTTAGACGGCTAAAAGTGGGAAATCAAAAAAGCACGAACCGGCAAGCAGGGGTCATACATCTAGTATTGCTATTAATCTTACTGCTCATTATTTCAGCAGTTGTATTTGCAGTTGTTTCCTTGGGGATTATTAAAAATCCTTTTAAAAATCTAAAACTGTCTGGGTCAAAAGGGCCAGCGGTTTCTTTGCAAACCCAATACCAAAACCCCTTTGATAAATCTGCCCAATATGTCAATCCTTTTGCCAGCTATAAAAATCCCTTTGATCAACTAAAATGAAAAAGTTTTTGCAACTGATTAGCATAACCCTGGCGATTTTTTTTACAGCTGCGGCGGTTCATGCACAGTCAGCTACTGGTAGCGCGGAAACGGCTGCCCAGAAGTATGGTGTGAGTTTTCCCATTGCCGAACTGGGCAACTGTGCTAGCCTCTCTGATTGCCGGCAGTTTTGCGGTGATCCTGTGAATGCGACCTCTTGCGTTGACTATGGCAAAGCTAAAGGATTTTATCAGGATGACCCGGTTATAGCGGATCAGGCCCGGATCCTGGCAGAGGCCCGGCAAAGCCTGGGGTGTGATTCTTATGAGAACTGTTTGAATTTTTGTGAGGTTCCGGCAAATTTTGACGCTTGCAATTCATTTGCCCGTTCCCAGGGTATTGTTGGCGGGGTGGTTGACGATTTGGTCAGAGTGCCTGTTTTAGAACGGGCTAAAGAAGCGTTAGGTTGCTCGTCGGAGAATGATTGTAGAACAGTTTGTTCAGACGAGGCCAATTGGGATAGATGTTCTGATTTTGCCAGAGAAGCAGGACTGCGGGGCGGCGAGCACAAAGTTGGTCCAGGAGGATGTACCAGCGAGTCCACTTGCGGATCTTTTTGTTCTGATCCCAATAATTTCCAGGTTTGCCAAGGGTTTACCCAAGTGGCAGGCGGAACATTTACCGGTCCCGGAGGCTGTAATAGTGCTGATTCTTGTAGAGACTATTGTCAGCAAAATCCGGCGGATTGCGGATACCGGGGTGATCTAAACACCGAAGGAGTGATACCCCCGCGGTATAATCCCGCGGAAATGTGCAACAGAACACCTAATTGTTCATGGTCAGGGAGCAGTTGTCAGTGCGGTTTTTATGGGGAGACTAATGAAACACGAGAGAAAGCTGGGGAATATGCGGCTTTTTGTCAATCAAATCCTGATAAATGTAAGCCTGGACAGCAAGGAGTTTTTGAGAATGCAGGACAGCGTCAAGAATTTGAAAGCTACTGTAGTAAAAATCCGGAAAAATGTAAACCATCCACCAGTGAAATTTCCGGTGGAGAAGACGGAAGAAATCGTTATGGATCTGATCCGTCCACAGAATGTACCAGATATGGTTGTACCTGGACTGGCAGTAGTTGTCAGTGCTCCAGCGTAAATGATAAGAGAGGCACAGACGATAAAGTTCCCGACAGATATCCAGTTCCTTCGTATGAGCCGGGTAGGCCCGGCGGCGGAGAGGATTATTGTTCCCGTAATCCGGATAACTGCCGTGGGCCGCAAACTCCCCCTTACCCGCAATATCCACAACAGCCCCAGCAACCGCAGCAGCCTTATCAGCCGGGTCAACCATATCAACAGCAACCATATCAGCAGCAGCAGCCTTATCAACCGCAACAACCTTCCGAACCCTCTCAACCCTCACAAGAATCCCAACCCTCCCAGCCATCGCAACCAGCAGGCGGTGATTCAGGGGGAGGATCTGCTCCGACCGCTCCATCAGGCGGCGATTCGGGTGGTGGCGGCGGTGGAGGTGGAGGAGGCAGTTACACTCCGCCTTCCGGCATGACCCAGGGCGTATCAACTACCAGAGATTTTCTACAACTTCTTCTGAATTTCCTAGGGAAAATAATTTAAGAGAGCTTTTCTTCCAACCCTCTCAAATCATTGATAATTAATTTTTTGTTTTGAAAAACAATTAATTTTTTTGATTTGAGAGTTTTGATGATCCTGCCCACTGTCTCCCGGGCAATGCCGGATTGGGCAGAAAGATCCTTTTGGGTCAACCTTAAATCTACAGTGATTTTGCCCGTCTTCTTATCTCCGAATCTTTTGGCGTAAATTAAAAGCTCGGTCAATAATCTGGCCTTGGCGCTGCCTGTCATTAAATACTCCATTCTGGCAAAAATACCCTGCAAACCTATGTATATTCTGGCCAGCAGATCAAACATAACCTCCGGTTCGTTTTTGATAAATTGCAAGATGTCTTCCACGGGTGCTCTCCAAGTTAAAACTTGAGTTTGTGCTTCGTAGAAATGATTATTAATGGTTTTATTAATGGCATAAGACATGGGAAAAAAAGCATATGGGCGAAAGATATTTAAAGTTAGCTCCTCTCCTTTTTGGGAAATTACATATTCCCTGACTACTCCTTCCTTTAAATAAAAAATTCCGGCTGGCGGATCATCAGCACGGATGATAATTTCTCCTTTTTTAAAGCTGATTCTTCTATATGTCGAGAAAAATTTATCCAGCTTTTTTACTATTAAACTTTTTTGCTTATCAATGCTCATGTCTCCCGGCAACAGTCCGGAGGGAAGGATTCGAACCTTCGTAGGGTTACCCCGCGAGATTTACAGTCTCGAGCAATTGGCCGCTCTGCCACCTCCGGTAATAAAGTTATTATACCTAATTTCTGATATAATCTCTATAATATGCCTTTGAGGTCGTGGAAATTAAGAAAAGAAACTCTAAAGCTTGGCAAATTTAAACTTTTATCCCGCCTTTCCAACTGGATGCTGATTGTGGTGGTGGGGTTTTTGCTTTTGCTTTTTTCCTCGGTGATTTTCTTTGCTACACAAATTCCCTCTCCTAATGATCTTACTAACAGGGATATTTCCCAGGCCACCAAAATCTATGACAGGAATAATGAACTGCTTTATGATATTTATCTGGATCAAAACAGGACGCCCATAAAGCTAGAGGATATACCAGAACAGGTTAAACAGGCAACAATAGCTATCGAAGACAAGGATTTTTATACTCACGGCGGTTTTTCACTTTTAGGGATCATGAGATCTGTTTTTGATTTGATTGTTCACCGGAGAGTGGAAGGAGGATCTACTTTAACTCAACAGCTTATTAAAAACGCCTTGCTTTCCGGTGAGCGGACTGTAACCCGCAAACTCAAGGAATTTATTTTAGCTATTCAAGTGGAGCGGGTTTATTCTAAAGATCAAATTCTGGAAATGTATTTAAATGAGATTCCTTATGGAGGTACGGCTTATGGAATCGAGGCGGCTGCCAATTTGTATTTTGGTAAATCTGCCAAGGATTTAAATCTGGCAGAAGCCTCGCTTTTGGCAGGACTTCCCCAGCGACCCTCGGTTTACTCGCCCTATGGATCTAAACCAGAGTTAGCTAAAGTAAGACAAGCAGCAGTTTTGCGGAGAATGGAAGAAGACGGTTATATTAGTGGGGAGCAAGCAGAAACTGCTGGGAATCAGGAACTGACCTACCGGACTGCCCAAAACGAAGTGGGTTTTAAAGCCCCGCATTTTGTTTTGTATGTCAAAGAAAAACTGATTGAGCAATTTGGAGACAGATTGGTTGAAGGAGGAGGTTTGCGTGTTACTACCACTCTGGACTATAAGCTGCAGGAACAGGCCCAGAAAATCGTTAAAGAAGAAGTGGAAAAGCTTAAAAGCAGCAAAGTGGGTAATGCGTCATCTGTTGTAATGGATGCTAAAACCGGGCAAATTTTGGCTTTGGTTGGTTCAAAGGATTATTTTGGTAAAAGCGAGCCTGAAAATTGCTTGGAGGGAAAAAGCTGCACTTTTGAGCCAAATGTTAATGCTGTGCTGTCCCTTCGCCAACCCGGTTCAGCCACCAAGCCTGTTAATTATGCCAAAGGTTTGGAAAAAGGCTATACAGCAAATTTCACTCTGCTGGATGTTAAAACAGAGTTCCCGGGAGGAAATATGCCTAAATATGTGCCTGTAAACTATGACGGGCAATACAGGGGGCCACAGCAAATCCGTTATACTTTGGGAAACTCGCTTAATGTGCCGGCTGTTAAAATGCTGGCTTTAAACGGAGTTAAGGATGTAATGGATTTAGGCTACAGGATGGGGCTTTTATCCTGGGAACCAACTGAAGAAAATGTTAATTCCGTGGGTCTTTCTTTAACTTTGGGTGGAAGAGAAGTGCGGCTTTTAGATTTGACCGTAGCTTTTGGCACTTTGGCAGACAAGGGCCGCCAAAAAGACCCGATTTCTATTTTAAAAGTAACAGACCAAAAAGGTAAGACTCTATATGAATATAAACCTGCAGAGGGCCGTAAAGTTTTAGACAGCGGGGCAGCTTATATTATTTCTGATATTTTGTCTGATAACGGAGCCAGGACTGCTGTGTTCGGGTCAAACTCTATCCTGAATGTGTCCGGGAAAACCGTGGCTGTGAAAACAGGAACTACAGATGAAAAGCGGGATAATTGGACAGTGGGCTATACTCCATCATTTGTGGCAGGAGTGTGGGTGGGAAACAATGATAATACTCCCCTTGATTCCAGAATTGCTTCAGGAGTAACTGGCGCTTCCCCTATCTGGAACAGGATCATGAAAGAGGTTCTAAAAGATAAACCAAATGAAAGCTTTGAACGGCCGGGTAATGTTATACAAATGGATGTGGACGGGTTAATGACAGGTACTCCCCATGAGGGTTCCCCCACCAGAAAAGAGTATTTTATTGCCGGGACCGAGCCTAAAAATGCTTCATCTGTTTATCAGAGACAGCGGGTTTGCAAAAGTAATCCCCACAGGCTGGCTAATGATAATGAAGAAACGGAAGAAAAAGATGTAATAGTTTTGCAGGAGGCTGATCCAACAGGAGCGGATAAATGGCAAAAAGGCATTGATGAGTGGGTTTTGACCTCCCCTGACCCCCGTTTTGTGGGTGCTACAAGGGGTTGTAGTGGAGTTCCGGGTTTTAGTAGCGGTGGAGGGGTGATAGAAATTGTTAATGTTTCAAACGGGGCCAATGTGCCCCGGGTCTTTGATGTTTTAGCTCAAGTAAACTCCCCGGCCGGCGTTAAAAAAGTGACCTGGCTGATTGACGGAGGGGAAAAATCAACTTTAACTTCCGGCCCTTTTGCTTTGCATGTGGAATTTCCCCAGGGCGACAAAGGCTCGCATACGATTACAGTTACTCTGGAAGATCAGAATGGCACTACCCATACTACCTCCATTAGCGTCACCGTAGCCCTATAGAGCATTTGCATTTAGACTCATAGTGTGATATAATTCTCCTCTTATGATGCCTGATGTTGCAGTCAAAATTTCAACAGCCTTAATAATTACTCTTACCAGCAGCCCTTTTTTGCCCAGGAGCTATGAAGTAATGCTTTCTTCCCATGAGATTTCCCTTGAAAATAGATACCCGGTTAAATCTGTCAGCGATGTATTCAAAGACAATATCCTCTTGAATTTATCCTATATGGAAGGTAAAGTATCCTCCAAGGCTCAAATAAACTGGGATGAAATCAGAAAACCTTTTGTTTACCAATTCCGCCTGGAACCAAATCAGGCTTTTGCTTTTCATGATGATATTTTGCCTGAATATAAGGATAAAGTGGTAAAAACTACCAATGCCCATTTTAATTCTCAAGAGGGATTTAAAACAGACGGATATTTATTTGGAGATGGAGTGTGCCATCTGGCCTCTTTAATTTATTGGGTAGCTTTGGATGCAGGACTGGAAGCTAAAGCTCCGGTTAACCATAACTTCATGCCCATCCCGGAAATTGCCAAAGAATATGGTGTGTCAATTTATTCAAATCCCTATTCCAAAGGTGCGAATAGCAGGCAGAATTTGTATATTACCAATAACAAAGAAAAACCTGTGGAGTTTAAATTTGAATATAAAGATGATAAATTAAAAGTATCTGTTTTGGAGGAAAATTAAAATATGGGCGCAGAGACGGAATCAAGAATTGATCTTGCAAGGCAAGCTACGGATTTAATAGTTACTTACTCTAGGCCTCAAGTAAGACAGGTTATTCTTTTCGGTTCCGTAGCCAGAGGACAAGCTAGACCTGAATCGGATATTGATCTTTGTGTAGTAGTACCCAAGTGGCAAGATCTGGAGGAAGGATTACTTATGGAAAGGTTAAGAGAACACTTGGTTGTAAATAGGATTACTGTTGGCCCTGGAGCAGGAGAGGTTCATTTACATCTTTTTGATGAATTATATCTCCAGCAAGTCGCTCATGAGTATATGCCAGAATTAGATGAAATAACACTAGGTGTCGTTGCGGGGATTAGAAAAGGAAGGGTTCTTTTCGGATAAGAGTATCTATTTCCACTTCCAAAACAGCTACCCTATTGTCAATCCCAAATTTATTAACAATTCTGGGGTGAACCTCGGCCATATTATCTGTAAATCTGGTAGGATGAAATTGTTGTTGTTCACCTGGGGGGTGTATTACGCCTGCACCTAGGGATATTTTGATATTTTTTAATAATTGTTGGAAAATTTGATTTAATTCTTGTAGTGGATTATCAGTGCCGTTCATTAAAGCAATAGATAATCTGTATGTTTCTTTTTGGGGAGGTTCATATACTTTTCCTATTTCAAAAATAGCCACATCTTTAAAGCCGTTTTTAACATTTTTGGCCGCAACTTCCAAAAGATTTGGCCATAAATTATCCCTCATGTATTCTGTTTCTGTTGAGATGGGGTTAGCTATTTTGACTAAATCGTAAATCGTTAATCGTAAATCATTAATCGTTTTGGATGAGTAAAAAGAATATGTTTGGACTTCTGTAAGGCCCAAATCTGCCAAAGTTTTTTTGAGATTATAAATCAGCGGATCCTGAAACTTTGTTAATTTAAAATCAGGGAGAGCTTTGGCCGGAATATTTTCATATCCATACATCCTGGCCACCTCCTCTATTAAATCTTCCTCTGTATTTATATCCAGTCTCCAATAAGGTATTTCGACTTCCCATAAATTTGTACGTACACCTCTAAGGTGGCAGCCTAAACTTTGTAAAGATTTTTCAATTTGATTTTTGGGAATATTTATTCCAATTAATGAATTAACTTTTTCTCGAGTTAACTCTATTATTTTGGGCTGATCTTCTAAATCACCTATCAATGTTATGGCAGTTAATTTGCCTCCCAACCCCTCATACATTCTGATGGCAGCTGACAGCGCTTGTAGTAAGTTTGTTTTGGTTAACCCATACTGAAATCTTTTGGAAGCCTCTGACGGCAGATTATGCCTTTGCGCGGTTTTTCTAATTGAAACCGGATCAAAAATAGCTGCTTCCAGAAATATGGAGGTTGTAGATTCTGATACTTCGCTATCTTTTCCTCCCATCACTCCGGCAATACCAATCGGAACACTCTCATCTGCAATCAATAAATCTTCGCCGCTTAATTCCCGGATTTTCCCGTCCAGCGTATTTATCTTTTCTCTTTTTTCTGCCATTCTTACTCTCACACTTCCTCTTACTTTTTTCGCGTCAAAAGCATGCATAGGCTGGCCATATTCCAGCATTATTAAATTAGTCACATCTGCCGCATTGTTAATACTTCTTATTCCGCTGTCGAATAACTTTTTTACCCATGTGCCATTTGAGTGTTCAACTTTCAGGTTTTCTATTTTTGCAACGCAGTAAACAGGACAAAGTTTTTCATTATCTATTACAACTTCTACTTTTGGTAAATCTGGGAATTCATTTTTTTCTTCAGAAAATTTTATTTGAGAATTTGTGATGGCTGCAACTTCTCTGGCCACACCACGAAGCGAAAGTAAATCTGCCCGGTTATAACCTTTCATGTCCAGTTCAAATAAATCATCAGTAACTTCTTTAATACTAATTGATCGGAGGGGCAATAAATTAATTAGCTCATCAAGGGAAATTTTTAAATCAACCAGTTCTTGTAACCAATTTATAGAAACTTTCATAATATAGATCCTTCGACTCGCTTCGCTCGCTCAGGATGACCCTTGGTCACTTTCATTGTTGTAAAAAGCGCAAATCCCCACTGTTAAACAACCGGATATCTTCAATGCCAAATTTAAGCATGGCCATACGGGGCGGTCCAAAGCCCCAAGCTATGCCCGAATAGATATTAGGGTCAATTCCGCCGGCTTTAAGGACTTTGGGATGGATCATGCCGGCCCCGGCCAGCTCCAGCCAGCCAATGCCTCCGCAAACCTTGCAACCTTTCCCCTTGCAGAAAATACACAGTCCATCCACCCCTACTCCCGGTTCCACAAAGGGGTAATATTTTGGTTTAAGTCTAACTTTAATTTCGGGGCCGAAAATAGCCTGCAAAAGATACTCGGATAAATATTGCAGATTGGCCATGCTGACATTTTTGTCTACATAAACCAGTTCAAACTGTTCAAAAGTATGCTCGTGTCTGGCATCCACTGCTTCATAGCGGAAACAGCGGCCAATACTCATCATTCTGACAGGAGGTTTATTTTGCTTTAAAATTCTAATCTGGGCATTTGAGGTATGAGTCCGCAGTAATAAATTTTTATTTATATAAAAAGTGTCCCAAAGGTCGCGAGCCGGATGGTTTTGGGGAATGTTTAAGACTTCAAAATTATTAAAATCCGTGTCAATATG
>DOWS01000033.1 GCA_003519445.1 Candidatus Daviesbacteria bacterium | reverse complement strand
CCGTCAATTTTTCCTGTTGCTTTTATCATTCTTTCAATTTCTTTATAAACAGCTTTTTTATCCTCCGCGTTGCAAACAATATAATCTGCATCCAGCTTACTGGCTAAATCTGTAAGTTCCTTACTTTTACTCCTGCCGTGCAAAATTACTTTGGCTCCATAATCTACAGCTAATCTGGCAGTTGCAGCGCCAATTCCTCTTGACGAACCGGTAATTAAAATGACTTTACCATCAAGCATGTTCATAGATTTAATTCTTGTCTGGGGTTATTGGGGAAGTTAACTGCATCAAACAGGACAAATGAAGTTGGTTTGATTTTATAGAATTTGTGCGGTTTGTCTTTATTATTCATAAACTCTTTAATTTTTTCTTTTGGGAATATCCTGTCGGCATAAACTGAAATTGCTCCATCAATATCCTCCTGATTATTCAAAATTTCAGCAGCCCCCTGAAAATACAAACCTCTTGGAGGATCTTTTGGACTTTGTGGTAAAACAATTGCTCCGGCCACTTTATTGTTCTTTACAACTTCTTCGGAGTGTCTTCTGGTGATTGCAGAAAAATAGTAGACATTGAGGTCAGCATCTGCTGCAAACCAGACAGAACAAACCCAAGGTTGGTTACCAACAGAAGTTGCCAACTGCATCAACTTGGCTTCCTTTAAATAATCTTCAATTAATTTTCTTAAATTCACTTAAAACCAGCCTTTTTTCACTTTAGAATTTCCTTTTTTAATTTTTTTGCTTCATTTAAGAAAAACTTTTCCATTTTTTTTATATCAAATGGCACCAGCATTCTTGGTAAATCCTTAATTTGAGTCACTTTCTTTAGTTTAGCCCCCAATAAAAGCAGGTCTATATGCCAATCAAATTTTGCTTTGGCATCAGATATAAGCCTATCTAAATTCATATCATCCTCTTGAAAAATAAAATAAAGGTCAACATAATCTCTTGTTCTTGGATTCATAAATAAAGTGTGCACTTTATTAACTGCAATATCATAAAGACTATCTATATCTAATTTTTTATATTTTTTACTCTTTTCAATTCTTGGAAAAGGATAATAATTAAAATCAATTTTAAATTGAGTGTTATTTTTCAAACGCAGTATAAAACTATGCAGTCCCAAGAATGGACGATGCTCCATTGTATCAATACCTAATTCCGGGGCAATCTTAGTCAGAAAAGCTGCAACAGAAGACAGATAAACCTCTTTTTCTGAAAATAAATCAAAATCTTCTGATAAACGGTGGTGTAAATAAAACTGCGAAAGCACAGTACCACCTGTAAAGTAAAAACGCCTGGTGATATACGGATCATTTGCCAAAATATCTAGGAGTTTTTGCTGGAAAGTGGTTAAGATTGTTTTGGCCATAATAAAAAATGCATGTAATCTCTTAAATCCGGGTCGAGTCTATCTTTAATTTTTGGCCAAGCCGCTTTAAGTTCTTTTTCTTCAAGCTTTTCCCCGTCTAAACCATAATTTATAAGCTGTGTCAATCTCCACAATTTATATTCCTCTGGATATTTTTTCTTGAAAAGCTTCTCATCAGTACTCCAATTAATCATGCACTTATTATACCTTAAAACCAGCCTTTTTTCTTCGCAGATAAGTTTTTTAACTCCTCATATAATCTTTTTTCTTCAGAAGAAGGGTGTTGGGGGACATCCAAGTTAACTCTCACATAGTGATCCCCGTGGCCACCATTTAATCTGACAACTCCTTTTCCTTTTAGTTTAACCAAGGATCCGGGTTGAGTACCGGGAGGAACTTTAACTTTGACTTTTCCGGTAACAGTCAAAACCTCAAATACATCTCCCAAAACAAGTTGGGGAATGGAAACTTTAATTTCCGAGAAAATATCAGCCCCTTCTCTTAAAAACTCCCCGCTTCTTCCAACATTAAACGCAATATCCATATCTCCAAATCTCATTTTAGTACCACTGTCCACTCCTGCCGGAACTTTAATTTTCATTCTTTTCCTCTCTAATCTGCCTGATTGATTTCTTGATTCTATTTCAACCTCTTTTGTCACCCCATTTATTGCTTCATCAAAAGTTAAATTAAGCTGGTAGGTTGGCCTTCTCCTGCTAAACCCTCCAAATCCTGCTCCCCCAAAAATCTGCTCAAAAAGTTCAAATGGGTCTTCAAATCCGCCAAAGTCAAACTGTATATTGGGATTATTGCCACCGGATGACCAACTATATTGCTGACTTCCACCACCGCCACCACCAAAGGGATTAGGAGCAGCGTGGCCAAATTGGTCATAAGAAGATTTTTTCTGAGGATCTGATAAAACCTGGTATGCCTCGGAAAGTTCCTTAAATTTTTCTCCTGCTCCAGCAGATTTGTCTATATCAGGATGATGCTGTCTGGCCAACTTTCTGTACGCAGATTTTATCTCCGCATCTGAAGCATTTTTAGAAACACCTAGAATTTCATAGTAATCTCGTTTAGCCATTTCATTTTTTTAAGATCAAAATTATCTGGATCTTTTTCCTACATGTACTGCTGGAGGTTCCATTCCGGGAAAAGGTTTTAATAAATTGAGTGGAACACTTGAAGGTCTACCAGATTTATGACCTCCAGGTTTTCTTGTATGCCCTGTTGAGGGAGACACATTTAATATTTTCCAATCCTGATCAAGCCCTCGTAATTCTGCTTCTAACGCTCGCGCCTTAATCTCTGCCTCTCTTGCTGCTCTTTGAGCTTCAGGAATTGATGTACTAGTAGTCATTGTTCCTGCTATGTCAAAAACGGTGCCTGCTTCTTCTGCCTTTTCTCTTGCTGCCCTTGTTTCCCGTCCTTTTACTTCCTTATTCTCAGCTAGTGCTTCACTTAACGATAATTGAACATCAGGACTACTTGCATCAGCCATTTTTATCTCCACTTTCCTCAACTACTTCACCCTCGACAGCCTCTTCAGTTTTCGGAGTTTCTTCTGTTTTTTCTGGTTCGCCGGCTGTCTGACCCTCTGGTTGCTCTGAGTTATTCTGAGTTTTCTGATCCTTGTACATTGCTGCTCCTACTTTTTGTAAGGCTTCTGATAAAGCCTCCATTTTGGGTTTTAAATCCTCTGCCGAGGCTGTTTGAATTACTCCTTTTAGATCAGATAATTTTTGCTCCACATCAGTTCTCACCTCTTGACTAACTTTATCCCCGGCATCTTTCAAGCTTCTCTCGGCCGTATAAACCAGTGTGTCTGCCTGATTTTTAATATCAATTTCTTCTTTTCTTTTTTTATCTTCCTCGGCATGGGCTTCTGCCTCTTTAGTCATTTTTTCCACTTCATCTTTATCAAGTCCTGTTGAGCCGGTAATAGTGATATTTTGTTTTTTACCGGTGGCTTTATCATGAGCTGTTACATTTAAAATGCCATTGGCATCAATATCAAAAGTCACCTCCACTTGAGGGACACCGCGGGGAGCCGGCGGAATACCATCTAAAATAAACCTGCCCAAAGACTTATTATCAGCAGCCATTTCCCTCTCTCCTTGCAAAACATTAATTTCCACTGATGTCTGGTTATCAGCAGCAGTTGAGAAAATTTCTGATTTGGAAGAAGGGATAGTGGTATTTCTGGTAATTAAAGCTGTTCGAACGCTACCCAAAGTTTCAATACCCAAAGTTAAAGGAGTTACATCAAGCAGTAAAACATCTTTAACTTCCCCTCCCAAAACCCCACCCTGAATAGCAGCCCCAACTGCCACCACCTCATCCGGATTAATGCCTTTGTGTGGTTCTTTGCCAAAAAACTCACTAACTGCCTTCTGTACTGCCGACATGCGGGTCATACCTCCTACCAAAACCACTTCATCAATGTCTTTTGATTCTAATTTAGCGTCTTTCAAGGCAGATTTAAGAGCATCAAAGCTCTTGTCGATTAAGGGCTTAACCATGCCCTCAAGTTTTGCCCGGGACATTTTTACTTCCAAATGCTTGGGGCCGGAAGAATCTGCCGTGACAAAAGGAATACTAATTTCCGCTTCTTGGGTTGAGGACAGTTCAACCTTGGCTTTTTCTGCTGCGTCACGAAGCCGTTGCAAGGCTTGCCTGTCTGTTTTTAAATCAATGCCCTGTTCTTTTTTAAATTCGTCTGCCAGATGATCTAAAATCACAGCATCAAAATCATCTCCGCCCAAATGAGTATCACCATTGGTACTTTTAACCTCAATTACCCCGTCACCCAGTTCCAAAATGGAAATGTCAAAAGTGCCTCCCCCGAGATCATAAACAGCAATGGTGTGGGCATGGGTTTTATCAAGGCCATAAGCTAGGGCAGCGGCAGTTGGCTCATTAATAATTCGAGAAACATTAAAACCAGCAATTTCCCCGGCCTGTTTAGTGGCTTGTCTCTGGGAATCGTCAAAATAAGCAGGCACGGTAATAACCGCGTCAGTTACTTTTTCTCCCAAATAAGACTCGGCGTCAACTTTGATTTTTTGTAAAATCTGGGCGGAAATCTCCTGTGGGGTGTATTCATGGCCTTCCACTTCCACCACAGCCATGCCGTTTTTGCCTTCTTTAATTTCATAAGGCAGCCATTTGATGTCGCGCTGAACCTCACTGTCTTTAAATTTACGACCCATTAGGCGCTTAATACTAAAAATAGTTTCTTTGGGATTAACCACGGACTGGCGTTTGGCCACCCTTCCCACCACATTTTTTAAAGGGTTTACAACAGAGGGGATGATGTTTTCCCCCTCACTGGAGTGGATGACTTTGGGTTTGCCACCCTCCATCACTGCCACCACACTATTAGTTGTCCCCAAATCAATTCCAACTATCTTTGCCATATTATTGTGTTCCTCTCATAATACTTAAAATCTTTCTAAGTCTACCTACAAGCGTTTCTGGTTTATCAGGAGAAGAATTCCATTTGCTCATAAACTTCTCATACAATGGATCTGTTCTAGGATCAAAAGCCGCTTGTGCTACTAATCCTAAACCTTTAATAAATTCAATTGCTTGTGTGTTAAAACTTGGTCTCTTTTCTGCTGTCATATTTTCTCCTTTAATTAGATCCTTCGACTCGTCCGCCTTCGGCGAGACTTCGCTCAGGATTGTTGTTGGTACTTTGTCCAACAACCACTTGCGCGGGTCTTATGACCTTACCATTTAAATTATAACCTTTTTTGACAATTTCTAAAATCATATTATCATTACCGTCTCTTGTGTCAACAGCTTCATGAAGAGCCGGATTAAACTCCCCTTCACAACTTATCTCTTCCAAACCTTCAGATTGTAACACTTGTTTAAACTCTTTTATAGCCATTTCTACGCCTTGTGACCAGCCACTTTGACTCTCTGACTCTTTGACTCCTTGTAACGCTTTATCTAAATGATCCAAAACAGGCAATAATCTTTTTATGAGTTCTGCTCCCATAAAATTAGTCAGTTCTGATCTACCCTCACTAATTCTTTTCTCCAAATTCTGATAATCAGCCACAGCTCTTTTTAACTGATTTTCCAATTCTTGTATCTTGCTATCTTGTTTCTTAGCCATTATATCCTTCCTGCTTCATAAAGCAAATTTTTAACATATCTGACATATGGTATGACCAGCGGAAAATTCATCCGCGCCGGCCCAATTACCCCAATTACCCCTTCTTTTGTCCCCATTTCATACCTTGTAAAAACAAACCCTGTTGGTCTTAAATTCTCAAATTCCAGCTCATCCCCAAATAATATATGCATGGGGTCAAGCCCTTTGGCTTTTCCCAAAATTTCCTGCAAAGTTGGCAGTTCATCAAATAATCCTAAAACAAATCTGGTCACATCAATGTCGTAAAACTCCGGCCAGTCCAAAATATTGGCTGCTCCCGCGTAAAAAATCTGCCCCTCATCATCCAAGGCCAAACCCAACATATCACATCTCTGAGCTAAAGCTTTAACCGCTTCTTTTAAAAGTCTTTCCTGCTGCAATCTTTGCTCCCACATTTTTTCTTTTATAGAAACTTCTGCAGCCACAGGCAGTTGCTTTTCTTTCATCAGTTCCTGAATAAAAAGTCTAAACCCCATGGATGTGGGCACCCGGCCGGCAGAAGTATGGGGTTGTTTTAAATACCCTTCTTTGGTTAAATGTACCATCTCGTTTCTGATGGTGGCAGGGGACACCCCTAAATTATATTTTCTTTCAATTACTTCTGAACCAACTGGTTCAGCCAATTCAATGTATTCTTCAATAATAGCTTTTAAAAGTGCTTTTTGCCGATCTGTCAAATCCATTGGCACTATCCTACCACGACTGCTAATCTTTGTCAAGGGTGTAATTTCTTAAGCTTTTATTTTTCCAGATAATCAATACTGTAATTATCACAGTCCCTACTCCTCCTACTACTACTGATACCGGCCCTCCTATGACTTTAGCCAAAAAGCCGGCTTCCATGTCTCCCAATTGTGGCCCGCCTTGGAAAAAAATCCTCATCACCGAGGCCATCCTGCCTCTTAAATAATCCGGAGTGATCAGTTGTCTAATGGTATTTCTGATAATGGTAGAAAACATATCCCCAAATCCTACTAAAACCAAAAATAATATTGACAAGGGAAAAATTTTCGAAAACCCAAAACCAATGGTAGCCAGTCCATAAAGAATAATAGATGCAATAATCGCCTTGCCCTGATGTTTAATTTTATGATGCATTAAAGAAATAAAAAGCCCTGCCAATACTCCTCCAATGGCCGGTGCAGAATATAAAAGCCCCAATCCTTTGGGCCCAACCTGCAATACATCCTGGGCAAAAACAGGCATCAGAATAGTGGCTGTGCCGAAAAAAGTAACCAGAAAATCCAAAACCATGGTAGTTAAAAGAATAGGGGTTTTAACCACAAACCTGATGCCCTCCATGATAGATCCTAAACTAAACTCCACTGCTTCCCTGTCATGGCTTTGCAAAGGAACCTTGATGGAAAAAATTGCCATGATGAAAAATATAAAAGACAAAGCATTAACCAAATAAATAGCTTGCACACCCACTCCGGCAATCAAAAATCCCGCAATGGCCGGGCCAATCATAATGGCCGACTGATACTGCAGGGTGTTTAAGGAAACCGCATTCATGAATAATTTTTTAGGGACCAGGTGCGGCACAACAGATTGCCTGGCAGGAATAGAAAAAGATTGGGAAGTGGAAATTAAAAATAAAATAACATAAATCATCAAAGGGTTGATCAGATGAAACATTGTCAAACCAAAAAGGCTCAAAGCTAAAATAGCCTGAAGGCCTTGAACAAGTATCAAAAGATTTCTTCTATCTACTTTATCCACCACCAACCCTCCGATTAAAGAAAACAGAATAATTGGCAAAAAATTAGCCACGCCAATCAAACCCAGAGAAACAGGATTTCTGGTCATTTCATAAACTTGCCAAGCCACAGCCACCACCTGCATCTGGTTGCCGATTTCGGATAAAAATGCTCCCAGCAAATAGTTTCTAAAATTAGGGATTTTAAGCGTTAAAAAAGGTTTCATTTGGGATTAATCTTTAAGTATAACCAATTTGTAGTAAAATTAGCTAGATGAAAGTATTGTTGTTCGGACAGAATGCCCAAAATATCAAAGATCTGGTTGAAAAATCAGGCCTAATAATTGTTGACCAAAGTCCCGATGCGGTCATAAGCTACGGAGGGGATGGCACGCTTCTTTCTGCGGAAAGAAAATATCCCGGCATTCCCAAGCTGCCTATCAGAGACAGTCAATTTTGCCACAAATGCCTCCGTCACGGCGATAAAAAAGTACTGGCAGATCTTTTGGCAGGAAAATTAAAGCTTAATGAATATAAAAAATTGCATGTTAGCTTGGGCGGAAAAGATTTTTATGCCTTAAATGATTTTGTTATCAGAAACCAGCATCCAATACATACTATCCGTTTCAATGTTAATGGTAAATTTTTTATTGGGGATGGGATAGTTATAGCAACTCCTTTTGGTTCAACAGGTTATTTTAAATCAATTACAGGTGAATCTTTTGACGAAGGCTTTGGACTGGCCTTTAATAACACTACTGAAAAACAAAATCCTGTTTATTTTAAGAAAAACGGGAATGTGAAATTTCAACTGGTGAGAGGCAAAGCCAATTTAAGTTTTGACAATAATCCTGATATTTTCAATATAGCAGAGAGTACAGAGGTTTCTTTTGATCTGTCAGATAAAGTTGCCAAAATCTACGAATCTTCCCTCCGCTGTCCTAATTGTCAGGTAATCAGAGGTTAGTGAATTTGTTCTGGTGAATAATTTGGTTTCTCCGGGTTGTAGCCTAAAATATTTTTGGCCTTTGAAATATCAATATGAGGAAGTTCATCTACAATACTAAACGCTTCATACCAACACTCCCCTAGGTAATCTAAAACTAATTTAATAGCTTGAGTTGCATTATTAATAGTTACACTTGTTCCTAAAAATACTTTGTTAATAGGGCCAAACCTCAAAGCAACTGTTTGAATTTTTTTGTTTAACCCATACCATGCCAAAATCTGCTCTGCCATAACTTTACTTATATGATATGAGAGATCAACATCTCTACAAGAAAGATCCTCTGCGGAAAGATATTGAGAAACAAAAGGTTGATCTTCTTTGATTGTTGTTTTAAAAGGAATACCTCGTTCTATCCCGTAGATGGTTGTTGACGAAGCATAAATAACTCGTCTCACTCCATTTTCAACAGCCGCCTTCACTACATTCAGTGTACCTCCCACATTAGTGGCAACATATTCTTCAAACGGGATACCTTCTACCGGTTTGGGTATGGCAGCCAGGTGAACCACCTGTTTACAGCTTCGCATTTTAGTTTTAAGAGATTCGTAATCTGTAATATCTTCCCCATCTCGTTTATTAAAACCAATTATTTCATAATCATCACCAAACCTTTTAACAAATTCACTTCCCAAATATCCTTTATCTCCTGTAATAAAAATTTTCATACAACAGCCCCCTCCAAAAAATTTAACTCTTTTTTAGTTGTATCAAAGGAAACTTTGATTCCAATTGGCATGGGGATGTTGACTGTAAAATGCCCAAAATCCATATTGGCCATGATGGGGAAATTATAATCTTTTAAGATATCTAAAATCATTTCTTTGGTTGATGGGGCAATAACTTCATTTTGCCTTAAAGGTTTTATAAATTTAATTTTTCCAATCAGCATCCCGTTTATTCTTTCAAAAATCCCCATATGCTTTAACTGGTAAAGATGCTGATAAATTTCCGTTAAATCCCGTCCTATTTCTTCCCAAAATAGTATGCTTCCGGAAAATTTATCCAAAGACGGGAAATATTTAGTGCCGGCCAGCGCTGAAATTCTTTCTAAAATTCCGCCTATTAAATGCCCCTCTGCTTTTCCTTTTTTCCACTGCTCCCACTGAGATAAAGGTTTTATTATCCCAGGTGCTTCTGTTTTTGTTAAAAATTTTAAGAAAAATTCCTGATCCAGCTTGGGCCAATCCTGCTGGCCTTCTTTTAACTCTCTCCCAAAACCATAGGATAAATCATCCATATGAAATCCAACCATACCGGTCTTGGCAAAAATTGCCAGATGATATATCGTCATATCAGACATGCCAATAAAGGGTTTTGGGTTATTAGTTATGAGTTTATAGTCAAGATACTCCAAAACTGAAATAGCAGAATAACCACCCGTATGGGCCATAATTGCTTTCACTTTCTTTTCAGCAAACATTGAATTGATATCCTCTGCCACTTCTTTTGGAGTACCGCTCATCCACCATCTTACTTTCCCAATAGTCTTACCCTCTTTAATCTTAAAACCTAAATCATCAATCATTTTCTTACCCCTCTCGTAATTTTCTTTAAATGAAGGTAAAACAGGCAAAGATGAGGCAACAATGCCAATTGTGTCTCCCATATTTAATTTTGGAGGTTTCTTAATATTCACTCACTCATTATACAAAAAATCCCGCCCAAAAAGAGCGGGATTTTAATAATTACTTTCCACAAGCTTTACAATCACCTTTGTGGGTAGCCACAACATAAACTGCGGAAGCTCCAACCAAAAGATTAAAGATTGATACCAGGCCCAAACCGTCCAACACCATTTTCACTACATCAAAACCCAAAACCGCTAATCCTAAGTTTAAACCACCAACCAAAAGAAGGCCAAAAGTTACCATATGAAGTATTTTCATTTTCTCACCCCCTTCCCTTGTCTCGCCGTAGCTTTTAGCGTAGGCGGATCTATTCCAGTGTACTCATAAAAGAAAAGTTTAATCAAGATAGTGATTTAAATAATCTCCAGTAAATATAAACATTAACCATCATTAAAATTTCAAGCAGGATCAAGGCTTGGACGGGATTAAGTTTATCTGCCAATAGTCCCAGTGCAAATGCAATTATGGCAAAAAAGATGCTGCCTGCAAAAGAATTTAAGGAACCCATGGTCGCGCGCTGACGGTCGGTAAACTCTTTTTGCATCAAAGCGGATTTTGCCACAATGGATACTCCGTGATGAAGCGAAGTAGTAGACATTAAAACAGGAGAAAATGGGGAGGGAAAAATTAACGAAACAAAATCAATAAATCTATTGTAAATACTACCCCAGAACAAACTCTTAAATGCCCCGAATTTATCAATTACTTTGCCGCTAAAATAAAACCCTACAGTAGCCCCCAGTTGCGATAACATACCTGCAATGCCAATAGCCCATAAAGGCCAAATGCTAACAAAAAAGGCTCCCCGAAACTGGTACGAGGCCTCACCCATACCATAGGCTAAAATACTGGATAAACTAACCAGCCTTAATTTGGGGTTTTTAAAAAATAAAACAATCGATTCTTTCAGGTGTTTGTAGACATTGCTACTTTGGTCTTTGACATAAATTTTGGGCTCAATAATCTGCAATGAAAGGCTAAAGCAAATAATCTGCGGTATGACTGAAATCCAAAATACCAGGGCAAAATTAAATTGGGCTACAATACCGCCCAGAAGGGCAGAAATGGCTAAAGCCACATGAAGAAAGGAGGTTAATTTACCCAAAAAATGATGGTAGTTTTTCTCCGATCCCGACTGTTTTAATGTGTCATGAAGAAACGCCTCGTTGTTACCGCTATACAGTGATCGTGATAATCCCTCTATCACCGCACCAAACAAAAGTAAAAAATAGGTAAAACCTGCTGCGTAAAATATTATGGAAATCATACTGGCCAAAGCTCCCAGAGCAAGTGTTTTTTTGCGTCCTAAAAAATCAGACAAAATACCCGTAGGTATCTCAAATAACGCAGAGGAGAGCATAACTGTAGAAAAAATGCTGGCTCCCAGAGCGTAGGAACCGGTCACCTGGGAAAAATAAATTATGGCCAAAGGGCCATACAGCTTAAAGTCTGTAAAAAAATTAAACCAAGCCAAAAGCTTGATATTTCTTTTGATCATGATTTAAGTATACTCAAAAATGCTTCTTGGGGTTTATTTATCAATCCCGAATCTTTTGAATTTATTTTTTTTATATTGGATATCAAAGCTAAAAATTGTATTTAAGCCCCTCTCTTTCATAATAGCCATATTAACGCAATCCGTAAATCTGGAATTTTTGGAAGTTTGTTTTTTAAAAAATGTCCAAACCTTTCCTTCTTAAACTGGCATCTACTTCAATAATTTCAATTTCCCCGCCTAAAATATCTTCAGCAAATGCTACGGCTAAATCTAACCCACCACGTTGACTGATTACTGTAACAGCTTCACCAAACGCCGGATCAGAGGTGATCAGCGAAATATTCAAATCTTTAACTTCTTGGCTTAAAACAACTGCTTTATTGTGAGACGAATCATCTAAATAATTAAGCGCTACAAATGCATCGGCATCAACGAATAGTTTTTTATTTGCGTCCATAATTAGGGGATTTGTTTCCGTAAAGGTAATCAAAAAGATTGGTGGATAAGTCACTGGGTCCCTTTACAGCTCTGGCAGCTATTTTGAGAAGCACCTCTCCTCCGGATAATTTCTTATTTTTTATTTTAAATTTTTCCTCCAAGGTTTCTCTAATAATTTCAGATTGGCTCTTCCCATTTTTTTTGGCTTGGACTTGAATTTCTCTTTTAAGTTGTGGTGTAAAATAAATTTGATGTCTAATCATATATACATTATACACCGAACCCGTTTCAAAACTCCATTA
>DOWS01000053.1:14788-17056 GCA_003519445.1 Candidatus Daviesbacteria bacterium | reverse complement strand
TCTCGTCTTCTTGTATTCCAAAGTCTTCCTTATTGACAAAAGATGTAATGACCTGTTTATATGGATATATGGGGTTATCCCCATAGGTGCATTAAATGGTAAAAATAAAAACTCTAGAAATAGCTACCATGAGATATGTTAGAGGTTCCCTGGAAGCTTTTTTGGATGGGAAGAAAGAACTTAATTGGGTAAAAGGAACTATAAAGAATTCTGGAATACTAAATTATAAAGGCATGTTGCAAGAAATATTTGACGGTTTGAGAAGATACTCCAAATTAACACGTTATCAAAGTATTCTTAAAGAATGTCAAAAAGAAGGTTGGCTAAAAAGTTGATAAGTGTAAATGTTCTTTAAAATTTTTGCGTTTTTTGTCCGCCTTTGGCGGAGTTCGAGCCGACAGTTTAAGAGCTTCGGCCGAAGGCCGAGCGGATAAGATGGCGCGCATAGCGCGCCTACCGATTCGACTTGAAGCGAGTTCGGATTTTTTTAAAAAGGTCGACTGAAAGTGAATCCGCAAAGTTGAGTCTGGATTGGCTCTGCGTGGGAAGGGGCGCGCAGAGCTCTGCAAAGCCCTTTTTATACGAGACTGCAAGTTGCCGATTAGTTAAAAAGAACAAAAAACGGAAGGACGCGAAAATTTTTGGGATTTCTTTTGAAGAAATCCCTGCTCGCAAGCTCGCTTAAAGAACTTTTAAGAGAAAGAAAATAATTTTATGAAATATATTGCGTACTGTAGAAAATCCAGGGAAGAAAAAGATAAACAAATTCTGTCCATACAGGCTCAAATTGCCGAGCTAAAAGAATACGCTAAAAGAGAACATTTAGAGATTACCGAATTTATTGAAGAAGAAAAGACGGCTAAAATTCCAGGCAGAGAAAAGTTTGCTGAGGTTTTGAAGAAAATAGAAAAAGGACAAGCAAGTGGAATTATTGCGTGGCATCCTGACCGATTAGCAAGAAATAGTATTGATGGTGGAAAAATAATTTACCTTTTAGATACTGGAAAATTGAAAGACTTAAAATTTCCGACCTCTTGGTTTGAAAATACTCCTCAGGGTAAGTTTATGTTAAATATAGCTTTTGGTCAGAGTAAGTATTATGTAGATAATTTATCAGAGAATGTTAAGAGAGGGTTACGTCAAAAACTCCGAATTGGTGTTTACCCTGGTAAAGCACCTTTTGGATATATCAATAATCCAAAAACTAGAGGGATAGATGTTGAACCAGAGAAGTTAAAAGCAATTAAAAAGGCTTTTGAATTATTTGCAGAGGGAAATAAAACATTTACCGATATCGCTATTTTTCTCCATAAATTCGGTCTTAGAAGAAAAAATCAAAAACCACTTCATATAAACGAAATCCGTAGAATTTTAGCAAATAGATTCTACGTTGGCATTATGGAATATAACGGAGAATACTATGAAGGTACTCATAAAGTAATAATCTCTAAAGAGCTTTTTCAGCAAGTCCAGAGACAACTTGAGTTTAAAGACAGACATAAAAAGAGAAGATATAACTTTGCCTTTATGGGATTGATGAAATGCGGAGAGTGCGGAGCCACCATCACTGCTGAATCTCACAAAAAATTCTATAAAGGAACTAACAGAACAGTTGAGTATGTTTACTATCGTTGCACTAAAAAAATAAAACCTTGTAACCAACCTTATATATCCGAACCAGAACTTGAACAACAATTTAGAAAAGCCATTAACAATGTAGCACTTTCTGAAACTTGGGCTAATGATTGGTGCAAGTGGCTAGAAGAAGATGAAAAACTAGACATTATATCCATTCACGAGAACATAGAAAAGTTAGAGCAAGAATTGAGAGCATTAGATGAAAAATTAAATAAACTTCTTGATGGTTACTTAGATGGAGTTATTGAATCTGAAGTTTACAAAACTAAAAAGAACGAAGTTTTTGAACAAAAACTTAAAATTACTGAAGAATTAGAACAAATAAAACAAAATGGTTCGAGTTGGCTCGAACCTTTCAGAAACTTCATTGGTAGCGCACTATTGTGCGCAAAAATCGCGCGCGCAAAAAATACATCCGAAGAAATTGCTTTCTTCGGAAAAACTGTCGGCTCGAACTTCTTTTTAACTAATCGGCAACTTGCAGTCTCGTATAGAAAGGGCTTTGCAGAACTCTGCGCGCCCCCTCCCGCGCAGAGCCAATCCAGACTCAACTTTGCGGATTCACTTTCAGTCGGGGTGAGAGGAATTGGACCTCCTGCTTCTCGGTCCCAAACCGAGCGTTCTACCGAT
>DOWS01000053.1:7041-14680 GCA_003519445.1 Candidatus Daviesbacteria bacterium | reverse complement strand
CGTTCTACCGATGAACTACACCCCGCCTTCGCCAAGGCTTCGGTCGTACGCCGCCATAGGCTTTGCCGACGGCACGCGGGCAGGCCCGTCGAAGTGCCGCGAGTGGGAGTCGAACCCACATCCCTTTTGGGGACTCGCTCTTAAGGCGAGCGTGTATGCCATTCCACCACCGCGGCAAATAAATCTATGCTTATTTTAGCAGATTAATATCAAAAGGGGAATTGCTATAATGATTATTAGATATGGTAAAAATTCTTTGGGGGATAATTTTATTGGCCTTTTTTTTGATTATTTTGGCAATAGTGATAAAACCTGCTAAAAATGAAGCGCTTGTTAATAATCAACCAGTACCAGTACCATCATTCTCACCATTAACATCTTCATTCTCTCTCATACCTTCAAATTCTCCTAAACCGGTTGTACCTGTACACTCCGGCAGGCAAGCTCATATACCTATTCTTTTATATCATTACATAGGAGGTAACCCCAATCCTGATGACAGTGCTAGGGATAATCTATCTGTTTCGCCTGAAAAATTTGATGAGCAAATGGGGTATCTTTCCCAAAACGGGTACGACCCTATTACTTTGGATACTATGGTGGCAGGATTGAGGGGCATCGCTTCGCTTCCTTCAAAGCCAGTGGTGATTACCTTTGACGACGGGTATGTTGATCTTTATATAAATGCCTTTGGAATCTTGAGAAAATATGGCTTCCGAGCTGTAGCTTTTATACCAACAGGTTTAATAGGTACTAAGTATTATGCCAGCTGGGAACAGCTTTCCGAAATGCAAGCCTCGGGTCTTTTATCATTTGAATCACACTCTGTTTCCCATGCCAATTTGCCTTCTTTAACAAAAGACAGGCTAGTAAGTGAACTTGCAGAAAGTAAAAAGACCCTGGAAGCCAGATTTGGTGTGCCAATAAATTTTATTGCTTATCCTAACGGTATTTCCAGTGAACAGGTACAGGAGGCAGTTAAAACAGCAGGTTATATCGGGGGTATTGGTACTTGGTTTTCAACCACGCAAAGCGAGGGCACTATTTACAACATGCCTAGAATCAAAATTCCCGGTGGGTTATCTCTTTTAGATTTTGCCAAAAGACTTTAAATCCCACTTAAAAACTACAGGCAAGTCAGGAAATTTTCAACCTGTAACATCCAAAAATTAACGGTCTTCCCGGGGACGGGCAATATTGACCACAATTTTTCTGCCGTCAACATCTGTTCCGTTTAGATTATTTACCGCATTTTGTGCTTCTTCATCTGTGGACATTTCCACAAAACCAAAGCCGCGGGATCTACCGGTGTCTCTATCTTTTACCACTTGAGCTGAAACAACTGTTCCTGCCTGGGCAAAAATTTGAGCCAGTTTTGCATCATCGACTTCCCATGGTAGGGAGCCAACAAACAATTTTTTGTTATTCAAAAAAAATCACCTCACTTTCTTTTCTTCGCGTGAGGTGAATTAAATAATTACACTCAACACAATCATATAATTATCTCATTCCTCTGACTAAAAATCAAGTGGCAATTTACCCCGCAATAATCGCGCAAGCTATTGCGCAATTGTATAATAACTGGATGGACCTTTACCGTTTAATTTAAGTAAACCCTTATCAGTTAGGTTTTTAAGCTTAAGCTGGGCAGTCCGCTTGGCCACTTTTAAAATATCAACCACATCTCCGGATGTTATTCTGCCGGTAGTAGACAGAAAATCCATAATTTGAATGTCATCTTTATTCAGGAAAATCTGTTCGCTTTTTTTGGAAACCTTACCAAAGCCTATTGACTGAATTTGTTCCAAAGCTTTTCTTGCTTCGATTAAAAAGCCGTTGGTAAAATACTCAAGCCAGACTGTAAAATCCATGTCCTGTGAATAATTTTTTCCTTGGGCCTTATTTTCAGCATTATAATAAGACATCCGGTCGCGGTTATAATAATCCTCCAAAACCAGGATTTTCCTAAAATCCCAACTGTCCCTGTAAAGCTGAAGCTGGGTCAAGAGTCTTGCCACACGGCCGTTTCCATCGGTAAATGGGTGAATAGTCACAAACTGCAAATGCAGGATAGCAGCTCTCACAATAGGATGAGTTCCTGTTTTTTTTGATTGTTTAAGCCAAACAAAAAGATCTTCAATTAGTTTAGCCACCTTTGATACAGAAGGAGCTTTAAACCGTAGCATTTCCCGTCCGTCTCCTAAATCATCCAAAACATATACATCTCCGTGTCTGAATTTAGCTATTTTTTCTTTTTCCACCAAACCTGCAATAACTATTCCATGCAGTTTTAAAACCTCATCTTCTGTAATATCTTTTTTCGTTTTAGCCATGTCCTCTAAAATCCTTAAGGCTTTGTAATAATTTTCCACCTCCAGGATGTCTTTTTGAGCGCCCCTGACAGGCTTACCCTCGATTATTTTACCCACTTCAAATTGAGCCAGTTTATTGCCTTCAATTGAGGTGGAGGTATGAGCCATGCGTAAAATGGCTTGTCTTCGCAGCTGGGCCTCGTTTAAGGGAAGCACCCGTGAACGCTCTACCACGGCCTTGATCTCAGCGATTTCCGTCATATTGGATAGGGTTTTGGGGCTGATTTGATACCTTGGTTCAAACATAAGTTTATGATAGCATTATATCATACAATAGCGCAATAATCGCGCATTCTATCGCGCATGAATGCTAAAATCATTGATAAAAAAGAAATAGCCGAGGGAACCCTGCAAGTAACTTTTACAACCTCCGAACCCTTTACTTTTAAACCCGGACAATATACTTCTGTTAGAATAGCAAATTCCACAAAGCATTTCTCTATTGTTAATTCTCCTGATGAAAAAGGGATTATTTCTATTGCCACCAGACTTCGTGACAGCGATTTTAAAAACTCTCTACAAAAGTTAGCAATTGGCGCACAAATAGAGCTGGGTCCCATTTCCGGATCATTTATTTTACCGCAAGATATTTCCAAACCTTTAGTTTTTATTGCCGGAGGCATAGGCATAACTCCATATATAAGCATGTTAAGATATGTCACAGAACAAAAGCTGCCATACAAAATAACTCTTTTATATTCAAACAGAGATCAAAATTCCAGCGCTTATCTGCAAGAACTAAAAAATATCCCAAATCTTAAATTAATCCTTACCATGACTGAAGATCAGGCTTGGACAGGGGAAAAAAGAAAAATAGATGCGGGATTTATCAAAGAATACTTTCCCGCCTTAAATGAAAATCTTTATTTTGTGGTTGGCCCTCCGGTTATGGTAGAAGCAGTCCAAAAGGCTTTACTGAAAGCAGGGGTTGACATAAGTAACATTAACATTGAGAATTTTACAGGATACTAAATTATGTGGCAAAAAATTTTACTGCTTATTTTTGTCTTTTCCTTTTTATTTAGAACAGACTTTTCTTTTGATCAGGATTTGGGTAGGCACTTGAAAATAGGGGAGATTATCCTACAGGTAGGATCAATTCCCAAAACCAATCTTTTTTCCTATACCAACCCGGATTTTAAATATGTTAATACACATTGGCTTTTTGGAGTAATGGCCTATTTTTTCTCTCAAGCTTTTGGCTTACAAGCCTTACTGATTCTTAAAATGCTGGTAATCCTGCTGTCTGTTTTTCTGGTTTTAAAAACAGTGCCCAAAGAAAAAGCGTTTTTTCTTTTGCCTTTGGGTTTTATTTTTTTTCATGTTTTGCGGGAGCGTCTGGAGCTACGCCCTGAGATTTTCAGCTTTCTTTTTACCGCGCTCACTCTTTATATTCTGGATAGATTTTCAAAAAGCAGAACAAAACTGATTTTTCTTCTTCCCCTTATTCAGCTTCTTTGGATAAACACCCACATTTACTTTTTTGTAGGCCTACTTCTACAGGGTATTTATATCCTTTATTTTGGCATTCAGTATTTACGCTTCCACCCCAAGGGTGTAAACATAAAATTACTTGTTTTTATTTTCTTACTATCGGGTGGGGTCAGTTTTATTAATCCCAATGGCTTGACAGGTCTTCTTTATCCGTTAAATGTTACCAGTAACTATGGTTATAGCATTGTGGAAAACCAGACCATGTTTTTACTGGAAAGCATTAATTTTGCAGACAGGAATTTCCTGTTTGTTAAATTATCAATTGGGCTGGCCTCCTTTATACTTTTGCTTGGATTACTTAAAAAAAAGTTTGATGTAAAAAATATCCTGCTGGCATCTTTGGGGGTATCTTTAGCCCTGCTGAATGTCCGCAGCTTCCCATATTTGGTTTTTTTAACTCTTCCGGCTATTATACAAATGATTGGTCCAATCAAAATATCCAAATATCTTTTTTTGGGGTTTGTTGTGCTGCTTTTGGGGGAAAGCTATCTTTATCTAAGTGGCAATTATTATAGATATACGGACTCACCTTACCGGCCGGGTTTAAAACTGATTGAAAGTGCCAAAGAAGCAGTGGATTTTGCTTTGGATAATAATCTACCCCAGCCTTTTTATAATAATTTTGACATTGGCAGTTATTTGATTTACCGCGGCTTTCCTGTTTACAAAGTTTTTGTGGACGGCAGGCCTGAAGCTTATCCCAAAAAGTTTTTTCAGGAAGTATACATCCCAAGTCAATCCGACTTTTCCAAATTTAAAGCGCTAGAACAAAATTTGACCCTTGAAACAGTCATTTTCTCGCATACGGATCAAACACCTTGGGGAAGAAGCTTTTTACAATCGCTTTCAAAAGATCCAACCTGGAAACTGGCCTATATTGATGATTATATGGTGGTTTATGTTAAAGAAACCGTTTTGGAAGACCAAAGGCTCTATGAAATCACCCCTGAAAAAATTACCACGGAAGCTTATTCATTTGACAATCATTTGTCATATATCAGGATGGGGATGTTTTTGTTAAATATCGGTCAAACGGAAAACGGTAGAAAATTTATTGAAAAAGCCTTGGCAGTTTTTCCCGGTTCTCCAACTGCCAATTTGTTAATGGCCCAAATTAATCCTTTTGTGCAAAAATACCAGCAAAACTCCAAAAACCTAATTTTCTGGTAAAAATTAAGAAGTTGGACTAGGTTGACACGATCGCCTAAAATTTGCTGCCATTTCTTCCATTTGCCCTTTTCTATGCAGATCTTCCTCACCCACAATCTCTGCTTGAAACCTATCTATAATCCTACCAGATAACGGTCTTTTTCCTCCATTCCAATACCTGCCTAGTGCAAAACCCGCTAACCATCTCCAGTTGTAAATATCTTTTTTTGTTAATGTCTCCTCTGCCCACTCCACTAGCGCAGGAGCACTATTGGACCATGCACTCAAAACTCCCAGAGTATCGTAATAACCATCATCAAAGATAGCTACCGGGCTTTCTGTTAGTCTTCTTGTTTGCACAAGTAAAAACCGGCTATCTTCCAGTGACAATCCTTCTGCTAATGCCAAGGACCTCAATCCCTGCACAGCATAGTAATGGTGCCCACCAGGCACTCCCGGTTTCTGCAATAAAGCTCTAAACTCATCTAGGGGATTCCTTCTTTGCCCAACCAAATCAGCCATAACCGCTCTCAAATCAACCACCCCGTGTTCCTCGTCCACATGGGTATCCATCAAACTTCTAACTAGAGACGGATCAGGTTGTGTTTCTACTTCTGACATAACGAAATTCTAGCACAAAATAGCTTTTTGTCAATGTGGTAAAACCCTTCTGGATTTTAGGAAGAAATAACCCACAATGGAGGCCGTGGCAAGGGGGGAAAACCAGGAGGGGATATGAAAACCAAAAGAATCCAGCAACATAATAGTCCCCAAAACCAAAATAGAATACATGGCTCCGTTTTTTAAGAAAACATATTTTTTAATCCTGTCTATATTGGAAACCGTTAACTGCCTGACCACTATTGCCCCAATCCCGTTGCCCAGCAAAATCAAGGGGACAGACAGGGTAAAGGCAAAAGCCCCAATAACCCCGTCTATGGAAAAAGTGGCGTCTATCACTTCCAGATAAAAAATCTTGGCCACATCCGACTGGGTGCTTGACAGTAACTTTTCCTCATTTTGCTTGGCATTTTCCTTAAACCCGTGAGTGATAAAAAAAGCAGTTGAACCTACCACCGCCCCAAAAGCCATCCAGGGATTTATACCTATGGCCAAATAGACAACCAGCGACAAAATTATAGAAACTGTAGCATAAAACCAGACCCCGTGGGTATGGAAAAATCTCTCACCCCGCAAGCCGTAACTTTTGGGCTCTAAAAAAAGCCAGTGAAAAAATAAAAAGATCAAAAATACTCCTCCCCCGGATAAAAGCATAGGCGCCGAGTGCTCAATAGCCGCCACCACTGCCGGATCAGAGCTTAAGGCTGCTGTAAGGGCTCCCAGAGGACCAAGGGAGGGATTAGTAACCCAGACTATAACCCAGGGCAGAGCTCCCCTGATTAAGAAAACAGCAATGATAATCCCCCAGAGCAAAAACCATTTTCTGGCTTTCTTGCCCATAGTGGAAAGTACATCGGCATTAATAATGGCATTATCAATAGAAGTAATTGTTTCAAAAAGTATCAGTCCTGCCACAATCAAGATGATTGATAAAATATCCATCAGTCTATTATACTAGAATACTCTATGTTCAAAAAGGTACTTCTTGTTATTTTGTTGATTTTTGCTCTTAGCGCAGGAGCGGGTTATTTCTTTTTTAAGAATGCCCCTCAAAACTTCAACCAGATTTTTGTTTTGGAAATTTATGACAAGATCAAAGAAAACTACTGGGAAAATCTCTCTGATGCACAAATCCTAGAGCTTTTCAGGTTATCCCTCAAAGCAGATAAAATCCAGACCAGAGAGGATCTGGCCAAGATAGCAGCAAAAATCAGCAAAGAACAGGCAGTTACTGTTTCGAAAGAGGTGCTCGCCAGTTTAGCCCCGGCCGGCAGAAGCGGGCTTTTTACCCAAAAACAGGAAATTGCTTTGAAAAATACGGTGGAAAATATTAATCCGGAAAAAGATTTATATAAAGACTTGGGGCTGGCCAAAGGCGCATCAGAAGAGGCAGTAAAAAAAGCTTATGAAAAGATGCCGGAAGAGCTTAAAAAGGATAAAACAATTATTTATGCCAAGGATGTTTTGAGCAAAGAAGATCAAAAAAAGCGGTATGATGAAAAAGGGGTGGAGCCGGCTGTTTTTACCAAACTGGCAACCCCGGAAATTTTATACCTGCAGTTTAAGAAATTCACGCCTACATCGCTTGATGAATTTCAAAAAGCCCTGGAAGCTTACCAAGGCAGTTCCAATTTGCAAGCTTTGATCCTTGATTTAAGGGGCAATGTCGGCGGGGCCATTGATGCCACTGCTTATTTTCTGGGATTTTTTCTGGGCAAAGGCCAATACGGCTTTGATTTTTATAAAAAAGGCGAGTATTTGCCTTTTAAAACCCAGACAGACAAATTAGCTGTGGTAAATAAATTTAAACAGATGGTCATTTTAGTTGATAATAATACGCAATCTTCTGCAGAAATGATGGCTGCCTCTTTGAAAAAATACCATACCGGAGTTGTAGTGGGAACTCCTACAAAAGGGTGGGGGACAGTGGAGCGGGTTTTTCCTCTACAGACTCAAATTGATCCGGCGGAAAAATACTCCGTATTTCTGGTCCATTCCATTAC
>DOWS01000053.1:0-6911 GCA_003519445.1 Candidatus Daviesbacteria bacterium | reverse complement strand
GAGCTTACCTTGGCGGTAAAACAAGCATTGCTAAACCTTCCCTAACTCTTTGGGCAAAAGGCTCCTGGGTTTGTTCAATCAGACGATCTACTTTCCTTTTGCCTCCTTTTGCGCCATATTCTCTGGCAAAGGCTTCCACAGAAAACCTTCCCAATTCGCGGAAAAGAGAACACTCAACCACATGGTATCTGTCTTTCCCTGTTGATTTTAGAATATACCTTAATAGAAAAGACATACCGCCATCTATTTGCAGTCTTGCTAAACTTGGCCTTGGTACAAAAGAAACATCAGTAGGAATAATCAAAGCCCTTTCTGGTTTAATCTCCCGACCGTAAAATCTATGCCTGATTCTGAAATCATCATTATCTATATAATAGGCTCTTTCTGCAATGATTGATGAAAAGTGAATACGAGAAGATGGCTCGCCCGGTTGTTTCATCTTGGAACTAAGATTCAATATAAACATCATGGCATCTCCATAATCTGTAAAACCATCAATGACTGTCCCGGGAATTAAATCCTCTCTTTTGGCTCTTATAACCTGTCCAAGTTGCATTATTTCCAAGCTCATATTAGTATTCTATCATACTATGAGCTAAATGCAAATTTATTTCCCTAGCAAGTACGCAAGCGCATCTCTGGCAGTATATGAGCCATCTGGTCTTCTTGGTACTCTAAGAACAGAGCCAACATCATCACCCAAAGTAATTACAGGAGGTTCCAGCCCAAGCTTGTCATGTTGAGGATAACCTGCTGTAGAGGCAAGCCCGTTGCAAATGCACATACTGCCTTTTGCTTCATCAGGATCTCCACCTTTTTGAACAAATGCCTTGACCGGCTCTGCAGGACAACGAAAACCAATCTTTCCTGATAATGTTCTGTATGGTTTAACAAGATGGACTATATTACATCTTCTTCTTCTTCCCTCATAAATCTCTTGTTTTGAAAGCGTTTCTTCCACTTCGGCAATTTTGATTGGAAACCCTGTTGGAGAAGCAGTAAAAGATGTACCTATTATCAATGTTCCTTCATCTATCATTTGACGTAATTTACTTTTTAAATCAGGTCTCATTCCGGATTCATCACATAAAGCAAAAGGAGTTCCAACTTGAATACCTGTGGCTCCGCATTCAAGCGCGAAAGCAAGTTTTTCCGGACTTCCGTAAGAACCTGCCAACCAGAAAGGTAATCCCAATTTTCTTATTTGATCAAGATCTACAAAATCCTCTTCGTTATATTCTTTTTTATTATGTCTTGGTGGAGCATTGTGTCCTCCTGCCGTTGGACCCTCAACAACAAAACCATCAACTCTTCCTGAAACTCTTCGAGAATCTAGCAGTACTTTTGCCAGCAGGTTAGATGCAATAATAGCTAAAAATTGAGGACGCATAAGTTTTAAAGTAGATAATTCATGGCTAAATGTTGATGGATCAAATCTCATTTCGAGTTTTTCCCTTGATCCTGTAAAATCAATCTTATATTGAGCTGGTTCTTGATTGGCATATTTATCTAATACCCCGGGTACTTGGTCAGGAATGCCGGCTCCTTCAAGTACATAATCAACTCCTGCCAGCATTGCTCCATATAATCTTGCCAGATGAAGCAGTTGAATTTTTTCAAGGTGATTGATGCCAATAGGTCCATCATGGCCCTCTCTGGCCAGCCAAACTTCCACATAATTAGCAGCAATACTTAATTCATACATTGCTCTTACCCGTTCGGGAATACTGCTTAATAAATCATTTAAAGGGGGTGCGTTTTTGTAGCGGGCGGACTCTGGTTTTTTAACATTTCCATAATATTTTCCTAAAATACTCTCCGCAATTTCAGGTGCAGGAAAAGCAGCAAGAGCCCTGCGCATGTGACCGCCGGGATCCCCATCCTGCAGGCGTCTTACCAGTAACACTTCTACTCCGGTTCCTGACACAACTCCCAAAACAGGGACATGAAGATCTAGGCCTGCTAGCGCAACTGCCCGTGCAAGTTCCCAATTTGATACTCCAACCCCCATACCTCCCTGGATGATCAGGGGCAATGTGGGTCCTCGTCTGGCTGCTTCAGATTCCGTCATTTCCAACCCCTGTTTGGTTCTTTTCTCATTTCCTCTGTTTCCGTAGGTCTTGAATAATCATCTTCCAGCCTAAAAGTATTCCCCTTTTCCGGGGTGGAAAATTCCAGAATATCACAATCGGTTATGGCAAATATCCTGTGTTTTTGGTTAATTTTAGTGGTATAACCTTTATTCTTTTCAAATTCAATGCTTTCCAGCTCACCTTTATCATTTTCCATTAAAACCCCGCCTTTGCCGGAACCCAAATAATATGTTTCAATTTTTTGGTCATGGATTTGCAAAGATTGCCTGGTACCTGCTTTAAGGTGCATCAGTTTTCCGGTGTAAGGCAGGTCATCTGTCGTAAAAATCAGTTCATACCCCCACGGCTTTTCCACTTTCTTAACATAAGGTATATTACTCATTATTCTAATTTAAGCGAATACAGGTTTAAAAGCAACCGCAGGATCAAAACGATAAAGAACCCTCGAAACCAGAGGTCTATCATTTATGCCTGCATACTCAAGAGGTAGCACGAGGGGGACTTCCATTTTTCTGATCATGGATATGTCACCACATCTCTCCGGATTTCTTCCGTCAAAGTAAGGTTCATTTAATGTTGCGCTATACTTTGCTCTTAAATAATTTGCCAAGGCCGTGTCTGTTCCGTCAACCAAATTAAAAGGTATACCTCTGACAAAACAACCGCCTTCTTCTGCCAGTTTTTCATACATCCCGGAAAAAAGCGCCCAAGGATCTGCCGCATGATGAGCTACATGAACAGCAGTAATTACATCAAATGATTGTCCATGGTAGAGCCGCGTCAGATTTTGAGCGTCCCCAATTTTGAAATTAACGCCTGCAGAAACGCTATTTGATTCTGCAAATCCGTACAAACAGGCTGTCAGCCCGAAGCAATCAACTCTATCATTCCATCCCGGCGCGATAAGACCATCAGCATACCTTCTATATCCTCTTTTGCATTGATCTAAAAATCTGCCGCTGCCACACCCGACATCCAAAATTCTGGCCCTGCCTTTCCTGTCGATCACCTGCTGGATAAATTCCATGACATCAAGTCCCAGCAGTCTAGGTAAAGCCTGCCTGTATCCGTAAGTTGTCCAGGGCGGCCTGTCTGTTGCAGAAGGCTCAACTCCCCGGGAAATGACATAATCTTTGGGTTGTTGCTCTTCTGAAAAAGCAACTTCTCGCACTATTTTGATTTCATCTCTCAAATCTTCAACTGTGGCGCGCATTAAATGAGAATTCTACCACATGCTGCCAATCCCGTGGATTCTTGGAAAAGGAAGTAACCACAGAAATTTTTTCCGCTTGAAATGACATATCCGACGGCAACTGTATTTTTGAGGCTATTTTTTCCCGGGTGGATATGTCATGCTCTCCATACAAAAGGCTGATATGGGGCATAAACAGGTTATTTCCCACATTAAAAATTTGCTTTGCAGCCAGATTTGCTTCCATTAAATTAGCGCTTGATTTAACCCTCACAAAAACATTTTGAAAATAAGTTGTGGAAAAGGAAATCTCACCCAAAACACAAGTGAAAGGCTTGACAATAGAGGCAAGCTCTTTTGATTTTTTAAGAATTTCTTCTTCGCTTGTTTCAATATCTCCCAACAAAGTCATGTGGGGTTCAAATTTTGGCCCCTGGTATTTTTCACTTAAATCCAGAATAATTTTTTCCAGAATGGATTTAATTTGAGGAGTGGGCACAACCCACAAAGTATATTTAGCCATATTTACATTCTAACACTTATTATGGGGAAGCAAAAATCATTCAAGAGACAGTGCAATGATATAATACGGCTCAAATGAAAGAGGTTAATTTAGGATCCGCTACATTCTTTATATCAGAAGAGGTATTTAATCAATTTTACGACGGCAAAACTCTTGAAGAAGGAGGGAGGTTTCAGCGGGAAATTGTAGGCTATCTAGGAGGAGATCTTGAAGAACTTGCTCTTGCAGCACAGGTTCCTTTGGGGTTCAGAGATAGATTAAAGATACTCCATGCGCATGAAAGTGTCCCGAATAGTCAGTGGTTATTTGCAGATGATGGCATAGAGTTTTCCGTACAAGGGTGGGTAGATAGAATGGATGGGACAGCTTCAGTCCTGATAATTATCTGTTGTAATACCTCTAATGCAACATTAACTGCACAAAGATCTTCAATTGTTTATCCCAAGAGTGCTTTTAATCTATACGGAGCGATGTATGGTGAGGTTGAATTAAAAACCTCAATCCCTCATTGACACGCCTATCCCAACAGGCGGGAGGAGTAAATTAGCATAATCTTCCAATTTAGCGTATAATCATATGTCATGAAAAATATAAGCACGACTCTACGAGTACGGAACATTGCCATTATTGCCCATGTTGACCATGGAAAAACCACTTTGGTGGATGCCCTGCTAAAGCAGACCAAAACCAAACTTAACAAAGATGTGGCAGATACCTCTTTAATCATGGACAGCAACGAGCTGGAAAAAGAAAGGGGCATCACTATTTTCTCCAAAAACGCCTCTGTTTCTTACAAAGGAGTAAAAATTAACATCATTGATACTCCGGGACATGCGGATTTTGGAGGGGAAGTGGAAAGGGTTTTAAAACTGGCAGACGGCTGTTTACTGCTTGTTGATGCTAAAGAAGGCCCCATGCCCCAAACCAGGTTTGTGCTAAAACAGGCTTTAAAAATGGGGTTAAAAATTATTGTGGTGATTAATAAAATCGACAGGGCCGACAGCAGGACTAGCTTTGTAGTAAATAAAACTTTTGATTTGTTTATAGAACTGGGGGCAAACGAGGCTGCAGCCTATTTTCCAATTGTTTACGCCTCGGGTAAAAAAGGACTGGCTGGCGACAAAGCAAGTCTGGCAGAAATGTCAGACATCACCCCTGTTTTTGAGGCAATCCTAAAATATGTGCCGGAACCAAAAGGGGATAGCGCTAAACCTTTGCAAATGCTGATAACTTCCACCTCGCCGGATAATTTTAAGGGAAGAATTGCCACAGGCAGAATTTTTGAGGGTAAACTTTCTCAAAACCAGGAAATAATCCACATTTCCGCAGACGGAGTAAAATCTAAATATAAATTGACTTCTTTAATGACTTTTGAAGGACTGGAAAAAGTTGACTGCAAAGAGGCTTTTGCCGGAGATATTGTGGCTATTTCAGGCATACCAAATATTACAATCGGAGAAACAATTGTGGATAATATGAATACTCCTGCCCTGCCTTTGCTTTTTATAGAAGAGCCCACTGTCAGGATGACTTTTGGGGTTAACACTTCCCCTTTTGCCGGACGCGAAGGAGAGTTTAAAACTTCCCGCCAAATTCAGGAAAGATTATTTAAGGCTGTTGAAGAAGATGTGGCGCTGCGAATGGATCCTTCGACAGGTTCAGGATGGACTATAGCAGGACGCGGAGAACTGCATCTTTCCATTTTAATCGAGAGATTGCGCAGGGAAGGATATGAATTCCAGGTTTCCCGCCCACAGGTAATAGAAAAAATCGTGGAAGGTAAAATTATGACTCCGTATGAAAAAGTGTATATTGAAGTACCTGAACAATTTTCCGGAATGGTGATGCAAAAAATGGGGCTTCGGCATGCAAAGCTTCAAGATATGACAAGCACTGAAGGAATTGTTACCATGGAGTTTATAGCTACCACCAAAGAACTTTTTGGCTACAGAAGTGAGTTTATAACCGATACAAAAGGCCTTGGAATTTTTAATACAAGTTTTCATGAATTTGGTACTGATATACAAAAGTCATTTGACAGGGACAGTGGTTCTTTGGTAGCCCACGAAAACGGTATCACCAAGCTTTACGCCTTAACAGGCATACAAGAAAGGGGGACTTTATTCATAGGTCCCGGAATATCTGTTTATAAGGGTCAAGTTATTGGAAAAAGCTCTCGGGCAGGGGACATATCCGTAAATGCCTGCAAAGAAAAAGCCCAAACAAATCACCGCTCAAGCGGAGAGGGGACCTCAGAGCATTTTGATGCTCCCAGAATAATGGGATTAGAGGAGGCGGTTGAATACATAAATGACGAGGAGTTTGTGGAAGTTACCCCCAAAAATATCAGAATCCGTAAAATTGATTTAACAGCTAGGCTGTAAGCGCTTTTTTAGCCTCATCAGCCCGCCATTTGGCATTGATAACCCGTTCTCCAACTATCACATCCTGTTTGGAATGGGCAGTAAAAGGAAGCTTGGATGTTTCATGAAAACCCACCCATGAAAAAGTGCCTTTTTTAAGGCGGTTAACCCGGGGACTATTTACCGCGGCATAAAATACATAATTAATTTTATCCCGTCCATCATGGAAATAATCATAAACCGGATAAATGTTTTTTGTCTTTAAATTTATATCCAGTAATTCATTTATAATCCGGGCAAAAGCTGTTTGGGCTTCTTCCCCTGCACTGCTTTCTCCTCCAATAGTAGACCATAAAAAATCCGGACTGTCTTTTTGTTGGGATTGGACAAGGAGAATTCTGTGGGTTTTTATACTGTAAAGAAACCCGCTGGCGTAAAATGAGGTTTGCACAAATTTAGTATAACACAGTTGAAAATAATATGCTACCATTCCCTTTATGTTAGTTGATGATGTGGATATTGTTATTAAAGCAGGGCATGGGGGTACGGGTCGCGTTTCTTTTCACAATAAAAAAGGGGCAGGTCCTGACGGCGGTAATGGCGGAAAAGGCGGGGATGTCTTCGTAGAAGTAACCTCTGATCTATACGGATTAAACAGATATGTTTCCAAAAAAGTTTTAGTTGCCCAAAATGGGGAGGCAGGTGGAAAAAAAGACAAAAGCGGGGCAGATGCAGGTGAT
>DOWS01000047.1 GCA_003519445.1 Candidatus Daviesbacteria bacterium | reverse complement strand
TCATTACCCCCTCCACTTGTTTTCCTTTGCCATGGTCTTTTAAGTTGCCCCGGACATAAACCATGGGTAGTTCAAGCAGTTCTGCCAGCCAGGCTGCGGGGGGAATTCCGGCTGTGGAAGTGCCGGCAATTATTTCCGGAGCAAGCATTTTCTCTTTCATTAAATTGGCCATATAACCTGTGATTTCCTTTCTTTTAACAGGGTAGCCCATCAAGAGCCTGTTGTCAGTATAAATCGGAGAGTACATGCCTGAAACAAATTTATATGGGGTTTGGGGGGATAAAGTGACTGCTTTTATTTCTAAAAGCATTTTGGCAACTTGTTCTGCGATACTCATTTTAATGCCTCCTTTATCTTATGATCCAAACTTAAAGTAGCTTCTCTTGGGTTTGGGGCAAAAATAATGCTTCGGGAAGAGGAAATTATTAAGCCTTGTTTGTTAGAATTTAAGCCGTTTTTCAGAGTTGTCTCTAAATCTCCGCTTTGGGCCCCTATTCCCGGAACCAGAATAGGCATATCGCCTACAATTTCCCTGACTGCCTTAAGTTCTTCAGGATAAGTTGCGCCTACAACCACTCCTAAATTGCCATTTGTATTCCAGGTAACAACATGTTCTGCAATAACCTTAAAAATAAGATCCTGGAATTCTCCTGCTCCCGGATTGGAAGTTTTAACCAAAACAAAAATGCCTCTATCTTTTCTTTCAAAAAAAGGCTGCAGGCTGTCTCCTCCCAGATAAGGGCTTACTGTAACCGCATCTGCTCCCAAATCATCAAAAATAGCTTTTGCATAAGCTATGTTGGTATTTTCCACATCTCCTCGCTTGGCATCTAAAATTATTGGAATATCAGGGTGGGTATTTTTTATGTAGCTGACAGTTTTTTGTAACTGTTCTTCTTCATAAAAAGCCGCATTGGGTTTATAAGCGCAGACTAAATCAAAAGTAACATCAATGATTTTTTTGTCAAATTCAAAACTGCCCTGATCCAAACCCACACAAACAAATTTCTTCTCATCCCATTTTGCCCTTAATTTATCCAAAAAACTTTTAGCCATAAATTCATTCTACTATAGCCTCTTAAACCCCACTTTGCAAGTTTTTTGTGAACATGATATAATTTTAGTTAATGATAATGGAACTAATGGGGGGGGGATATCATTCGCCTTTAATCGATGCCGATTTGGAGACTGCCAGACGTGTAGCTTTGGCCCGTCTTAACCAGACTAGACAAGAAGCCGGACTGCGGCCAGTCAAAAAGGTGCCACGCGCAGTTGTGGAAGAGTACCTGTCACCATTACCTCCCGAAGAAATCAGTCGTAAAGTTGGTGTACTTTTAGCCAGGGTGAGAGGTCGCTTTTCTGTTGAAGGCCATACCTTTTATGTGCAAGCAATTCCAGAAATACATGAACCGGTTTCCAGTGAGGAAACAAATGATCACAAGGTGTTAGTTGTTGGTGCAAATATGGCAAGACAAGCCATTATTTTTCATGATAAAAGGCCAAAAGGTAGTGAGGGATGGCTGGGAGACTGCATAGTTTATAGCCGCTATGATCGTAACGGGCTGATTTACCGGATCATGGATAATCGATTAGCAGTAGCAAGAACAGAAGAATTAGTCAGTAATGTGCTAGTTTAATTACCTTATTAATTTTTTATTTGACAAATTCCCTAAAAAGTAGTAAAATATTACCAGTATGAAAGTAGGAAATATTGTGGAGCCAAATGCCAAAGGCCAAATCGTGATACCCAAGGAGGTCAGAGATCAACTGGGAATTAGATTGGGTGTTGCATTAAATCTCATTGTTGGAGCAGGGGGAATTCACCTTTATCCTATTGATGATGTGATAACAGCAGTTGATGGAACTGATTTTCGCCTGAAGATCTGGGAAAAAACCGCCGGCGCATGGAGTAAAGATTCCAGAGAGTTGGACAGGATGCTGAAAAGGAGAAGAAAAATAGAACTTGAAGCCTCGGCAAAAAGGAAAAAGGCGTGGTAGTACTCGATACCAATATCATTATTGAACATTTACGCCGGCATGGCAAGAACTCTCCACTGCTTTCTCTGGGTAAGAAATTCCCCAATGAACTATTTGCCTTATCTATTATAAGTATTCAGGAGCTATTTGAGGGTAAAAGTACCAGGGAGAGGCAAGAAGAAGAATTTTTACTGGCTACGCTTGGTCCCCTGAAAGTTTTGCCTTACACTTTTGAAATTGCCCAAAAAGCAGGAGAAATTGCCAGAGATTTGGATCGCCGGGTTGATCTGGCTGATGCGGCCATTGCTTCTACAGTCATTATCAATGGCGCCCGGTTTTTTACTCTTAATAAAAAAGATTTTGCCGGCATTAAAGACTTGGAACTCCTTTAAGAGACAGCCTGTAGAATTGAACCTGTTGCAGATATCTTTGCAAGTTTGTACCGATTACTAGGATTATACGGCGAAATTTGGTATATTGTGAGGCGTGATTAAAGCCATCCCCAATTTAAAACTTTTTCTTCTCCTGATATTTTTAAGTTTAGTAATCTTTTTGGCAGATAGTGTTCATTTTATGGACTTTTTCAAAAGAGGGGCATTTTATCTGACCAATCCTATATCTTTTGGGCTTTATTCAACCAACCAGCAAATCAAGCGGCAATTTAATTTTATTTTTGAAGCGCGCCGAGCGGCCCGGGAAAATAAGGCTTTAAAAGAACAAATGGGTGATCTTTTATCGGAAAATGCCGGTTTGCGGAAAAAACTGGCTGAAACAGAAGCTCTTGTTGCCCAGGAGCAATATCTTGACCCCAGAATTTATAATTTAATACCTGCCCGTCCAATTGGGCTTTCCAGAAATTTAAGAATTGATAAAGGGGAAAGTAGCAATATTAAGATAGGGCAAGTTGTTGTATTTAAGGATAATTTTATTGGCAAAGTAATAGAGATTTCAGCCCAAGCCGCCAATGTCCGGCTTTTATCCGATCCTGATTCTAAAGTGGCTGCTTTTTCCCAGGGGCTTTCCGGAAAAGCAAGAGGAGTTTTATCAGGCCAATTCGGCACGGATTTTCTGTTTGATAAAATCCTGCATGAGGAACAAATTAAAGCAGGAGATTTGGTTTATTCGGAAGGGACAGAAGGATATTTACCTAGAGGTTTAATTTTGGGTAAGGTGAAAGAAGTGATGGAGCGTGAAAATGAAATTTTCAAACAGGCTAAAGTAGAACCGGTTTTTAGTTTAAGGGATCTGGATCTGGTATTTGTGATAGGAGAATCTTGAAAACATTAATAATTATTTTAATCATTGTTTCTTTTTTGCAGACCACCATCTGGCCGCTTGATCTGGTGCTAGTTATTCTTATCAGTAGGGCTTATCTTAAGGCGCAAAAATCCAATCTTTTTCTTGCCTTTTTCTTGGGACTATTAATATCCCATTTAACTCTTGACCCATTGGGCGCAAAAAGCATGGTTTATTTAATAGTTGTACAGATAATTCAGGTTTTGTCAAAGTCGCGCTTGGCCGGACACCCGTTTTTGGTTGTACCCTTAACTTTTATATTGGTTTTAGCTGATAACGGTTTACTCCCGGCTGTTTGGGCAAGCATTGTATCACTCCCTATCTTTTATTCTTTAAAGATGTGGGAAGAAAGATTTATTCCAACAAAAGAAATTAAACTCCGTATATGAGAAAAAAACGCTTTTTAGATTTTGGGGAGGCAAGCGAGTGGAAAGATCGTTTGCTTCCAAATTTTAATCCGGATATTAAAGAGTTTGACAAAAATCCCTGGACAACAACTTTTTTTTTGATATTAACTTTAGTTTCCTTTTTCCTGATTTTTTTGCGGCTGACTTCTTTGCAAATAGTTAAAGGTAGCCTCAACAGGGAGCTGGCAGACGGCAACCGGGTTCAAATTAAGATTATCCACGCCCCCCGCGGTGTTATTTTCGACCGGAACAACAAAATTTTAGCTGCTAATTCTCCTGCTTTCCGTTTGTTTGATAAAGAAATAAACAAAACAAAACTCATTACCCGCGAAGAAGCGCTAAAATTGGAAGTAAAAGACGATCCGGCTTCGCCGGATTTGGAGGTGGATAATGTCCGTACTTATCCATATGGCGAAAAATTGGCTCATGTAGTGGGATTCGTGGGTGAAATTTCTCCTGATCAGCTTAAAGAAGGCCAATTTGCAGGTTATTTAGCCGGAGACAGAATTGGCCAAAGCGGCGCGGAAGCCCAATATGAGAGCACTCTTAAAGGTAAAGATGGAGGTGAGATTATTGAAACAGATTCCAAAAATAATAAATTGCGGATCCTCCGCCAGGTGGTGCCGGTTCCCGGAAAAAATATTTATTTAACCATTGATGCTGCTTTGCAAGAAAAGGTTTATGCGGAAATGCAAAATGCGCTTATCAAATCAGGCAGTTGCTGCGGAGCCGCAATTGCTATGGACCCGGGAAACGGCCAGATACTCTCCCTTGTTTCCATACCTTCATTTGATCCAAATGTTTTTACTAAATATCGCGACGAGGGGGCAATTTCGGAACTTTTCCAAAGATCAGATTTTCCAATTTTAAACCGCGCCATAGCCGGCACCTATCCTCCGGGGTCTACTTTTAAAATAATCTCCGGTATTGCCGCAATCACCAGTAATAAAGTTACCCCGCAAACGGAATTTTTAGATACGGGTGAAATTTATCTGGGCGCTTTCAGGTTTTCCAACTGGTATTTTAATCAATACGGGAAAACCGAAGGATCGGTTAATTTGGTCAAGGCTCTCAAACGTTCTACAGATACTTATTTTTATCAAGTAGCACAAATTTTAGGCTTGGATCCTTTAATTTCTTGGGCAAGAAAGCTGCATTTGGGAGAAAAAACAGGCATAGATATTCCGGGAGAAGGAATGGGTTTGGTGCCGGATGGAACCTGGAAACTGAAAAATATAGGAGAGATTTGGTATCCGGGAGACACCTTGCATTTATCTATTGGACAGGGTTTTATTTTGACAACTCCTTTGCAAATTTTAAGTTTGACTTCATTTGTGGCAAATAACGGTATTTTATACAAGCCCAAACTCTTACAGTCCAAAAAAGAGCTTGTGCTTTCCGACATTGTTTCCAAAGAACAACTTAAATCAATTAGGCAGGGGTTGTCGGAAGTGCCCAAAGCAGGGGGGACTGCCTGGCCGTTTTTTACTTTTCCTATTCAAACAGCTGGTAAAACAGGAACAGCAGAATATGGTGATCCTAAAAACCGCACTCATGCCTGGTATACCGCATACGCTCCTGCGGATGATCCAAAAATTGCCATGACTGTTTTAATAGAGGGAGGTGGAGAAGGGTCATCAGTGGCAGCTCCGGTGGTGAAAGAAACTTTCCGCTGGTTTTTTTCTCCTGATAAAAATAAACTGATACAGGATATATATATTCCTGCTACAGAATCAGGGAGGACTTTAGGAGAATAGAGTATAAAGTGTGCTATAGCTTTAACGGATTACTAATGTCATAGGGAGACTTTAGCGTAATAGCTCTATTTGGTAATGGTAACCCTTTTTCTTGGTAAAGAGCCCGAATAACTCTTTCGTAGGTTTGTGCATAAAAATTTAAATCTTCAGTGAATTCTTGTTCATCCCGTAACTGTAACGACCCACTATTTTTATCTTGTAATGTGAGTTCTATAGTTTGATTAGGCTTTTGGCTATTTCGTACTGTTGCTTGAAAGTAAATGCGTCGTATCATTGCAGATTTCGCCTTGGTAACCACCTCTCTCACATGTGTTCCATAAGCCTCTAAGCTAGGAAAACCAAAATCAACCCCTATTTGAGCATTTCTGTCTCCCTCAATCAATAGTGTTTGAATTCCACTAGGAAGAATGCTTATTCCCACCGTTAGCTTTTGTCTCGTTAGCAATTCTTTGATCCTGCGAAATCTTTCACTAGAATAATAACCAAGAGGCGGTTTGGAGATTTCCGGATTTGCGAGAAAGAGGCTACTACTTAAATGATAAAATGGATTATCAGGATCGTCATTAGGATATAAGCTGATCTCAGTAGATTCAGCATCCAAAAATTCTCCATCTAGATCAGTTTTACTTAAATCTTCTGATAATCCGGTGTCAGAGAGAAATGGTCTTTGATTTTGCAATAAGAGAAATATGGAATAAGTATTATCAATCTTAACCTGAAAACCTGTTTCGGATCTTTCATCTTCAACCCTTTTGATCATATGAGTATTATACTATATGGGATTGATCTGTGAAAATTATCTTTTCTCTTTATCTTAAACTTTTAATTATCACCATACTAAATGTTATTTAGCCAGTAATTGACAAGAAAATCCTATGGGAATATTTTGTCAAGAATTTAAACCAAGAATTTAAACTCCAAAAAAATCTCTAAATTCTTTGTCTTGCTCAATGGCCGAAACTTGAAACATTCTGACATATTTGCCAATTCCCAAGTATTCTCTTAAAAACTCTACCTGTTTTTCGCAAGGCCAAGCATGAAGAAAAACGCTTTCATGCAAAGGATAAAATCCCCAGGCATTCAAGTACTCACGCAAAGTTGCTCTTACCCTATGAAGCTCTTTGGGGATGTCGTAACTGACAAGACGCCACCGATCATCCCAAATTTTGGGTTTCTCCACTGCCAGTTCATCTATGGCAAATTTTAAAATTCTTCGCTTGCCTCTATCCGTGATTTTAACAACCTGCATACCATCTTTTTCATCAAACTCCACCAGTTTTTGTTTATCCAGTCTTTCCAGTGTTCTTTTAAGATAGGGGATATTAAATCTTTTCCAGGCATTATATTCATTTTGTCTTTGACGATTGAGAAATGGTTTTAAGGCCATTGGTAAACCAGGGGCAACCATAGCCGCTGCCACAAAAACTCCCGCCCCCACCAATTTTAAAACTGTCATTACGGGTGCATATTTCCTTTCAAAAATCTCTTTGTCTATTTGTCTTAAAAGCGTTTTTGAAATTGCTTCTATAGTTTGGTTGCTAATGCTGGAGATAGACAGAGTTTCTGATTTAAAGTTGTGGTTGAATTTATGTTTTTTGGGAATATTTGAAATACTCATATTATTATGACAGATTAATCCCATGGGATGAAATTGTCAAGACTCAAAGTAATACAATCACTTATTGTAAGGACTGAATTTTTCATGAGATAATAGAGTTAATGAAGAACTTGCCCAAACCTTTATTTGTTGCATTGGCCTTAACAGCAGTAATTCTGACAGCTTTAGTAACTTATGGCCTAAATTCCGGCGGAGTAAAAAAAAGCGACATTGACATAGCTGTAAATCAAGCTAAATATCTTTTCGAGATGCAGAATCAGCAAACCGAAGATTTGTCTTTAGGTCCCTGTCTTTCCAATGCCTTGATGCCTGATTGGGTGGCAGATATTGCCCACAATCCCCGGGAAACTATAGATGATTTACCCGGGAACCAGTGTCCGGCTTATTTAGAAGGCCGGGCCCGTCATTTTGTAGAGTTGGATCTTGAGGGAAATTTGATAAGAGCAAAATGAAATATTTATTACTGCCAACACACTTAATTAAATTCTGGTATATGGAGAGTTTTGATGTTTTTTTTAGGACCTGGAAAAATCTTATATTATTTTTGGAAGAAGATCTGGCAGTAGGACTTATGTGGAAGCTTATTTTCACCCCCCTTTTTCATGATTCAAGTTTTATTGGTAGGGGTTTAAGCATAGCTTTCAGAATGGGCAGGATCTTAATTGGACTTTTTGCTTTTGCTTGTGCCACAGCTTTGATGATTGTAATCTGTATTTATTGGTTGCTGCTTCCAATGCTTGCCGTAGCAGATATACTGCAACTTTTAAGCAGAGTCTTGTTTTTGTCGGGTATTGGGCTTTTTATTATCCATGTGTTAACCCACCCCCACAAAAAAATTTGGCAGATTAAACAATCTTCGGATTTATGGTCTGCCTCAACCATAAAAAAAGAAGATTTATCGTTTAAAAAATTGCTTCTTGACCCGGAGGTGGTTAATCTTTTGTCAAATCTGGAACTTGAGGTAAGTCATTTGCCGGATTTGCAGATTATTGACGCGGATAAACTTGAAGAAAAAGCTTTTGAGTTGGCTAAAACTTCCGGCGCAGTGTATATTACACCTTATTATTTTTTTGTGGCGCAAATACAGGAAATTCCCAATATTGACCAATTTTTGCTTAAAATGGATTTGAGTCTGGAAGATTTTAGCCAGGCTCTTTTGTATTTGGAGAAAAAAAGGCAAAATTGGCGGAGCGTATTTATCTGGGATGATGACTTTGCCGTGCATCACTTAAAAGGAGTAAATCGAGGGTGGTTGGGAACGCCTACCCCTGCTTTGGATCTGGTGGGATCGGATTTAACTAAAGAAGCGGCAAAATATGGTTTCCCCGACCTAATAAGAAAAAGCGGTGTTTTTGAGGAAATAACTCATATTTTATCCCAAACTACAGGCAGAAATGTGGCAGTGGTAGGGCCGCCGGGAAGCGGCAAATCAGCATTAATTAAATTTCTGGCTCAGAAAATTGTGGTAGGGGACGCGCCAGATGCTTTGTCCACCAAAAGATTAGTGCTTTTGGATTTCACCAAGCTACTCTCCGGTATCAAAACCCAGGGAGATTTGGCAGAAAGGATCAAAAATGTTTTTGAGGAGGTGGAATATGCCCAAAATGTCATTATTGTTATTGAAGAAATACATAATTTAGGACTAGGCGAGGCAGGTACAAGTTTTAATTTATATTCTTTAATGTCGCCCTATCTTGAATCAGACGGCTTTCAATTTATTGCAACAACAGAAACGGAAAACTACAGCAGGATATTGGAAAAACAGGGAAGTTTTGCCAGACTTTTTAGAAAAATTGAGCTTTCCCCGGCCACAGAAGAGGAAACCCTGGAGGTGCTGGTGGACCGGGCCATTACTGTAGAGAGGAAAAACAAAATCAAAATAAGCCTTGTGGCTTTAAAAGAGGCTGTAAAATTGGCTCAAAAACTGATCCATGACAGAGTACTGCCGGATTCGGCAATAAGCGTTTTAAAAGAGGCTCAAACCAAAGCTGTCAACGGGTGGGTGACCAAAAATATTGTCAGGGAAGTAGTATCTCAATTTGTCAAAGTTCCGCTCTCTGATTTGGGCACAGCAGACAAAAGCAAATTGTTGAATCTGGAGGCTGAAATACACGGAAGACTAATTGATCAGGAACAGGCAGTTAAAGCAGTGGCAGATACTCTGCGCCGCAGCGTTACCGGCTTGCGGGAAGAAAACCGACCTATTGGATCATTTCTTTTTGTTGGCCCAACAGGGGTTGGTAAAACAGAACTAGCCAAAACTTTATCAGATGTATACTTCAAGCAAGAGGGAGCTTTTATCAGGTTTGACATGTCCGAGTATCAAAATCCCGAGTCTGTGGCAAGGTTAATTGGGGCATCCGGTGAAGGTGGGCAACTGACAGAATTAGTAAGAAACAGGCCCTATGCTCTTTTGCTTTTAGATGAATTTGAAAAAGCTGATCCAAAGATCTTAACACTCTTTTTGCAGGTTTTAGAGGATGGAAGGTTAACAGACGGGGCAGGTAGGACAGTCAATTTTGAAAATACTATTATCATTGTTACTTCCAATGCCGGATCACTCTCGATTGCCCAGGGATTATCAAACGGTAAGAATTTGGAACAAATAGATAAAGAGGTTAATGAGGAGCTGTTAAAGGTTTTCAAGCCGGAATTGGTTAACAGGTTTGACGAAGTGGTCATTTTTAAGCCTCTTTCTCCGGAGGATTTGCAAAAGATTGTGGGAATAAAACTGGCAGGATTGCAGAAGCAACTCAAAGAAAAAGGATTTTTGGTGGAATTTGATGACGGTTTAATTGCAGAGTTGGGAAAGCAAGGTTTTGATCCTGTGTTAGGCGCCCGTCCCTTGCGCCGCCTTATCCAAGACACTCTTGAATCTAAACTTTCCCGTTTGATTTTGGAAAATAAACTGGTGAAGGGTCAAACTTTCAAGGCCGGAGCGGAACTTTTGTGATGAAAATTATAGATATATTTCCTGAATTAAATAATAAACAATTAGACAGACTGTCAGAGTTTCTAGCTAATTTCTCATTACTGCTAATAGCAACCTTGGTTTTACCAAATCTGTTTGGAGTTAATATGCCAAATATGGTAGAATTAAATAGAGGGATATTAATAGCTTTAGCATCGCTGATAATCAGTTTAGTCCTAATAAAAAGAATAAAATGACATATCTGGAAACTTTTTATCTAATTTCATCAATTTTTTTGTTAGCCATTTCGATAATAGTGGCTCCAACTCTTTGGAAACAGACAAGAAGGAGTAAGGAATGAGTGAATCAGTAGGTTCTTTCCTGACAATATTATTTGCCTTTTTGGCTTTAGTTATTGTATTAGCCCCAATCCTTTGGAAAAGACCCCATAGAAGTAGAAGGTGAAAGGGATGAAAAAGTGGTTTTTGATAAGTCTGATGTTTTTTGTTTTCCCGGCTACAATTTTTGCTCAAGTAAATTTTGATCAAATAAATCAAAAAGTGTGTAACAGGTTTGAAGAAGATGTGGTCAGGATGGCTGCTATTATGGAGGAACTGCGAAGAAGAAAAGGCATTACGGAAACCAGGGTGGCTTTTGGAGGGATAGACACCCCTATTAAAAGCGCTGATTATCAAATAACTTATGCTGCCGAAGCCTTGGCTTTCCAAAAAGCCCAAAAATATACATCAAAAGCTGATGTACGCTATTCTTTGCAAACTCTGGCAGGCAAAATTTTAAAAGCTAAAACAGAGGTTAGAAAGGCCCTTAATGAATAAGAAAATTTTGATTCTTATAACTATTATAACGGTTATAATTATTATAACGATTATATTCTTCAGGCAGGAAAAAGCAGAAAAAAAATTGGCAAATCCCAAAGTGCAAACCGTTGAGCCTACTCCTACCCCAAGCCCCTCCCCCAAAACTTTTCAATTTGATGCATCAACCGATCTGGAAAAAGAACTGGACTCTGTTAACCCGGAAGTGTTAGACTCTGATTTTAATGAATAATTTAGTGGTAGTGGAAAGTCCAACTAAAGCCAGAACCCTGCAGAGATTTTTGGGGGATCAATACCAAATAGAAGCCTCAATGGGGCATGTGAGGGATTTGCCAAAGTCAGAGCTTGGTGTTGATATAGAGAATGATTTTTTGCCCCAATATATTATTCCCCGGGCCAAAATAAAACAGGTCAACCAGCTTAAAAAAACCGCAAAGTTGGCTAAAACTTTATGGTTGGCCACAGATCCGGACAGGGAAGGAGAGGCCATAGCATGGCACATTCAGCAATTGCTTAATAATTCGCAAGTCAAACGCGTTGTTTTTCATGAAATCACCGAAGAGGCTATAAAGCAAGCTTTTGCCAAACCAGGGGAATTAAATATGCAGCTTATTAATGCCCAGCAAGCCCGCCGTGTTTTGGACCGTTTGGTAGGTTACAAACTCTCTCCTCTTTTATGGCAAAAAGTAAAACGGGGATTATCTGCCGGCCGCGTACAAAGCGTTGCTTTGCGTTTAATAGTAGAGAGAGAACGTGAGGTTACTGCTTTTGTGGCCCAGGAGTATTGGGTGATCGAGGCAGAGTTAAAAAATTCGGATGTTTTCATAGCCACCCTTAAGGCAGATATTAAAAACGAGAAAGAAGCAAAAGAGCATGTTAAAAATCTCGAGAAAGCTTCTTATGTAGTGTCTAAAGTTACTCAAAAAGAAATCCGCCGCTACCCTTACCCTCCGTTTACCACTTCCACCATGCAGCAGGCATCTTCCAACCGGCTGGGCTTTTCCGCCAAAAAAACCATGATGCTCTCGCAAGCTTTGTACGAAAGAGGATTTATTACTTATATGAGAACGGATTCAGTTAATTTATCAACTGGAGCAGTGGCGGCTGTCAGGAATTATATTGGCCAAAATTTCGGCAAAAAATATATTCCTGCGGCTGCGAGGATTTATAAATCAAAATCCAAAAATGCCCAAGAAGCTCATGAGGCTATCCGCCCCACAGATGCGCAAAGACAGCTTTCATTGGTTGGAGCTGATGCGGGACTAACCAGGGATCATGCCAGATTATATGAGCTGATTTGGAAAAGGTTTGTAGCTTGCCAGATGAGCGAGGCAGTTATGGATCAAACAACAGTGGATGTGACTGCCAGAGGCAGTCATCCTGAGCGACCGAAGGGAGTCGAAGGATCTATTTATTTATTAAGAGCTACAGGTAGCGTGATTCGATTTGAAGGCTGGTTAAAACTGTATGGTAAAGAAGAGGAAACAGATGAAAAAAATCAGGTCCTGCCCGCTTTGAAAGAAAATATGCCGCTTTCCTTAATTAAACTTTTGCCGAGCCAGCATTTTACAGAAGCCCCGCCCAGATATAACGAAGCTTCTTTAATCAAAAAGCTGGAAGAGCTGGGAATTGGAAGACCCAGTACTTATGCTCCTATTTTATCAACCATCCAGGAGCGGTTTTATGTGGAGAAGCAGGAAAAAAAGTTTATCCCCACTGTCTTGGGGTTTGCAGTCAGTGATTTTTTAATCAAATATTTTCCGGATGTATTTGATTACCAGTTTACTGCCCAAATGGAAGATAAGCTGGATGAAATAGCCAGGGGTGAGAGGCAGTGGAGGCCGACTATACGCGAGTTTTATGAGCCTTTTGAAAAAAAGTTGGAACAAACAGGAGAAACAGCGGAAAAAGTAAAAGTAGCAGTGGAGCTTGCCGGAAAAAAATGCCCCAAGTGCGGCAAGGATTTAATAATCAGAGTGGGAAGGTTTGGCAAATTTTTGGCCTGTTCAGGGTTTCCCGATTGCAAACATACGGAAAATTTGGAAGAAATAATTAATATAAAATGCCCTGATGATGGAGGAGATATTGTAGTTAGGCATACTAAAAAAAGGAAAACTTTTTATGGCTGCAAAAACTGGCCTGTCTGCAAATTTGCTTCCTGGACAAAACCCAAAGAAGCTATAAGCAACAAGAATAAAGAATAAAGCTTAATTCATAATTCTTTTTGCTTAATTCTATTTTCCTCGTTGACAAAGTAAGCCTATATTTAGTATTATATTGAGGGCTTCAAAATACTCCATATTTAGACGGAACCCCCAAGTTATGAAATATATATTTGTCAGTGGCGGTGTTATTAGTGGAATTGGTAAGGGCACAACAGCTGCCTCTATTGCTTTCCTCTTAAAATCCCAGGGTTACAAGATTGCCCCTATTAAATTTGAAAACTATTTAAATTTAGATGCCGGAACCATTAACCCCATTGAACACGGCGACCCATTCCTTTGTGAAGATGGTACGGAAGCAGACATGGACATTGGCACTTATGAAAAATTCCTTGATGAGGATATGGGCAAGAGTAATTTTGTCACCATGGGCCAGATTTATCAAGAAGTAATAGACCGGGAACGCCGCTTTGAATATAACGGAGAAGATGTGGAAGCCATCCCTTATATTACCGATGAAATCACCAAGCGAATTAATAACGCGGGTAGAATAAAAAAAGCAGACATTGTGATTATTGAACTGGGTGGGACAGCCGGCGAATATCAGAATGTTTTTTACTATGAAGCATCCAGAATAATGACTTTGCAAAACCCCGGAGATGTGGTGCACATTCACGTGTCATATGTGCCCACTCCGCCTCATCTGGGTGAACCCAAAACAAAACCTACTCAACTTTCTGTGAGAACTTTAAATTCCATGGGGATTCAGCCGGATTTTGTGATTACCCGCTCGGAAAAATATCTGGATCAGCGAAGAAGAGAAAGATTTGCCCTTTTTTGCAATATGAAACCGGAAGATATTATTTCAAATCCTGATCTACCCTCGGTTTACGAGATTCCGCTGGTTTTGCACAAACAGGGAATGGAAGAAAAAATCCTTAAAAAATTAGGGCTAAAGAGCAAAAAACCTGATCTTTCTTCGTGGGAAAAGCTGGTGGAAAAAATAAATGCTAAAAAAGAAAAAAATATAGAAATTGCCATTGTGGGCAAATACTTCGGCACAGGTGATTATCAGCTGAAAGATTCTTATGCCGCTTTATTTGATGCTATTGACCATGCCTGTTTTTCTTTGGGAGTTTCAGTCAAAACCAAATGGATAGATGCGGAAAAAGTAGAGAAAGAAAGCCCGGAAATTATTGGTAAGCCTGACGGGTTGATTGTGCCTATTGGTTGGGGAGAGCGGGGTTCGGAGGGAATGATTACAGCGGCCTCATACGCCCGCAAAAATAAAATTCCTTATTTAGGTTTATGTTATGGTATGCAGCTATCTGTTATTGCATTTGCCCGGGATATGCTGGGATGGAGCGATGCCAACACCACTGAAAATGATAAAAATACCAAACATCCGGTAATACATTTAATGCCTAAACAAGAAGAGTTTATGGAAAAACGGGCTTATGGAGGGACTATGAGACTTGGCAGTTGGAATGCTATGGTTAAAAAAGGCACCAGAACTTTTGAGATTTACCAAAAAGAACTCACTTCCGAGCGCCACAGGCACAGGTATGAGTTTAATAATGAATACGCAAAAGATTTTGAAAAAGCTGGAATGGTTATATCTGCCAGGTCTGTTGAGGAAAATCTGGCGGAAATTATTGAACTGCCAGCGGATCAACATCCTTTTTATCTGGGCACCCAGGGCCACCCCGAATACAAATCCCGCCCCCTAAATCCCCATCCTATCTTCTTGGCTTTTATAGAGGCAGCGAGTAAAACAGAATAACCCTATGGAATTTGAAATAACTGAACAATTACTTGAAGCAAAAAGACATGAAGTAGAAGCTGAAATGCAAGCCTTTGCTGACAAAGAACCAGATAAAAGCTTACATGATAAATTAATGTGGGGGATAGGAGCAGGTACATATTTTAACAACTTCCCCGGTCGTTTGCCTGGAGGATTCTCAAGAGATATGCTGGCTAGATCAAGTTTTATGGACGAAAAGTACGAATCACCAGACCCACTTCTTAGCGATTTAAGAAATTCACAAACTCCAGGAGAATTCTTTGTAGCAATTGATAAAGCAATTGAAGATGAGGGTTTAGATCCTAGTGAAATAGAACGATTGGTAAGAGGGGTTCGGAATTCTCCTGAAGCCCCTATGGTACTGACTCGATATGTTTTTCCTGCTTATCTAAGACTTCGTGCAATTGGCTATAATCATCACGACCTTAGGGTATAAGTATTGCTTCGCAAGGCCTGGCCTTGCGTGCCTAAATGATATTCCCTAACACTTGCATTTGCAAGAGATTCTTCGTTACACTCAGAATGACAATATGAAAAAGAAAAAGGAAACAGTTTATGCTTTTATTGATAGCCAGAATTTGAATTTAGGAGTTAGAGCCAGTGGATGGATATTAGATTTTGCAAAATTCAGAGAATATCTAGATGCTAAATATAAAGTACAGAAAGCATTTCTCTTTATTGGATATATCCCGAAGAATCAATCTCTTTATGACTCTTTAAATAAGGCAGGATATAAAATAATTTTCAAACCTACAGTTAAAGGGAAGAAGAAAGGTCTAGGTAAAACTAAAGGTAATGTGGATGCGGAATTAGTACTACATTCCATGATTGAATTTCCCAATTATAACAAAGCAATAATCATTTCAGGCGATGGTGATTTTTACTGTCTTGCCGAATACCTGGATAAAAAGAACAAACTTGCTAAAATCATTGTTCCTAATGATAAGTACTCCTCATTATTGAGGAGATTTGCAAAGTATATTGTTTCTGTGAATTTATTCAAGGACAAAGTGAAGAGAGGGTAAAAAAAGAGAGGCATTCCCGCGGGATGAAACCCTTTGGTAGTCCTCTCATCGTGATATTAATATAATAACACAATATGAATAAAAAGCAAGGACTACTTATTGTTTTTGAAGGCATTGATGGATCGGGCAAAACGACCCAGATTAATTTGCTGGCTCGAACTTTAAAGGAAAAAAATATTGATTTTGAGGTTATAAGTTTTCCTCAATACGGCCAAAATGAGTATGCCCAAAAAATCTTTGATTATCTTTCAGGAAAGTTTGGAACACTGGGGAAGGTTGACCCGTATGAAATGGCCAAACTTTATGCTTCTGACAGGAAAACTGTCAGGGATTTGATTAAAAAATGGTTAACAGAGGGAAAATTGGTTATTGCCAATAGGTATGTTTCTTCTTCAAAAGCCCATCTGGGAGCTAATTTAGCGGAAGAAAAAAGAGAAGAATTTATTAAATGGATTGATCAATTGGAATACAACGAAAATGGGATGCCAAAAGAAGACTTGACAATTTTATTATCTGTTGATTCCAAAATCGGCCAAAAAAACTCTCAAGAAAAAAATCATCCTGATATTCATGAAGATAATTTATCCCATCTTCAAAAAGCTAATGAAATTTTCCTGGAACTTTCCAAAAAAGAAAAAAATTGGGTGGTTGTAGATTGCATGTCAAACTTCCAAATGAAATCTCCTGAAGAGATCCAAAAAGAAGTAGTTGCAGAATTAAAAATTATATGATACTCTTTATCTATGAGTTGGAACTTAAGTAATATAACCAAGAAAACTACTAAAACAGCCTTCCAAAGGAGGGAGTTTTCGTAGTGTAATTTTTCTTTAAAAAGAAAAAGCGAAACCTCCCAAGCGGGAGGTTTTTTTTATGTCAAAAAAAAGGAAAAAAATATGAGTACAGAAAGATTAATTGTTGCAAAAATTGGGGGTGAATCTCAAGAAACCTCGGAGGGGTTTCGAGCTGGGATGGTTTATGTATCTGGTTCAGATATAGATATTTTGGTGCCTTCAGCTATTGGAGGCACGCCTAAAGTTACACATCTTCTTGTTGCTTGTTGTACTCCGTTTTGGGGTGAAGACCATCCGTATCATGAAATTTATAGGAAGGTTCGAGAAACTTATCCTACTATTGGTAGAATCTTTACAGAGATTCGTCGTATGTATACTTCTATGGGAGGCGCTTTAGGTTATTATGGTTTGGGAAGAGAACTTGATGAAGTTGAGAGGATAATAAATACGGTTTCTAAATTAGATTCGGAATCGGAAATAAGCAAATATGGTCAGATGATTGTTTCGCGAGGAGAGTGGCTTAGCGGACATATGTGGGCAGAGCTTTTAGGTTGGGAATTTGTAGATCCTACAGAAATGATTTTATTAAGGGAAAATGGTCAAATAGATCAAAGGTCTTATGGGTCAATAAGAAAGAGGTTAAAGAGTAGGGTTAAAGTTGTTGTTCCTGGTTTTTTCGGCCGAGATAGAGATGGAGCAGTTAAATTATTACCCACGAATGGATCTGATCTTACTGCCGCATATATTGCTTATGGAATTAATGCAAGCGAATATCAGAATCTTAAAGGGGTAGATGGTGTTTTTTCTGCTGACCCAAAGATACTAGAGAAATTCGGAAGGAGTCCAATATTAATTCCAAAAATGACTTACGGTGAGTACGACGAGCTAGCTTATGGAGGTTTTCGAGTCTTACATCCGGATGTTACCGCTCCACTTGCTGCTGCAGGAATTAATTTACGCGTTCTTAATCCTGTGACGCTACAGTCTGAGCCAGACTATAAAGGTAGTTTAATTGTTGCTAGCCGTAATGTTAGGCCGGATGAAGATGTAATAGGAATAGCTGGAATGAATGGTTTTGCGGCTCTTAAAATTAGCAAGAGGGGGATGGAATATGATAAAGGAATTGTACGGAGAATCCTTCAAATTATTGAGAGGGATGGAGTTTCGATTTCACATTCGCCAACAGAACTGAATTCTATCACAGTTCTCTTTACAGAAAATCAGCTTTTGGGTAATAGAAAAGTTAAAATTATGGAAGAGATAGAAAGACAAATAAGACCTACAGAAATGAGGCTTGATAGTGTAGGAGTTTTGTCTGCAGTTGGACTTGGAATAAAAGGACACAGGACAAGAGTTTCCAGAATATTATTTGCTGCTTTAGATGAGGCAGGTATAGAACAACTTGGGGGCATGCAAGGATATGATGGTATAAGCGAGACCTACATTTTTAATAGTTGTGAACTTGATAAGGCTATTAGTGTTGCCCACAAAGCTTTGATAGAAGACCGTAAACCCAGTGCGTAATACAACTTCCCACTTGAAAAAAGGATGATATTTCATTAGGATCAGTCTATGCCAAAAAGAAAATCTTCTAATAAATTAGATACCCAAAATATAGTAGGGACTTTGCCTGATTGGGTCTTAAAAGAATACATCAAAAAAGGGATTATTAAAATTGATCCTCTCCCTAAAAAATGGGAAGAGGCGGTTGATGAGGTAACAATTGATTTTCATTTGGGAAATAAGTTGCGGGTTTTTACTGACCAAGGCTTAAATACCATTGATACTAAATACGCTTCAAAAGAAGATATGGAAGGCATGATGAGGTTGGTGGAATTAAAACAGGGCCAGCCGTTTATTTTAACTGAACATGATTTTGTGATTGCCACCACCAAAGAGCGGTTAACTTTGTCTGATAATATCGTAGGCCACTTGCATGGCAAGAGTTCGCTGGCCCGATTGGGAGTGGTAGTTCATTCAACAGCTGCCAGATTTGACCCGGGCTGGGACGGGCATCCTGTTTTGGAATTTGGCACTTTTTTAAAAGGCAAAAAATTAGTTATTTATGAAGGGTCGCCAATTTGCGCTTTTTCTTTTGAAAAGTTGTCAGCTTCTGTGGAAAGGTCATACAAGAAAAGTCCTAATAATAGGTATGGGGGAAGTAAATTGCCGGAAGTATCAAATATAACAGGGAGAAAAAATGTCCGTTCTGGGTCTAGATGAAGTCCTTCGCAGGATTAAAAAAGAAAAATTAATTGAAAACCTTGGGCAGCGTGAATTAAAAAATCCTGAAGGAGTAGGGGTGGATCTTCGTCTGGGAGCAATTTATAAGATCGTAGAAGGAGGGGCATTTATTGAAGCGGATTTGGGAAAAAGAAAAGGAGTAAAGACTGAAAAAATTGCGGAGTATAAAAAAAGGGGTAGACAACTTGAGATAGTAGTTAAACCGGGAGAATATTATTTAGTGTCAACTGTGGAAAAAATAAACACCCCAAAAGATTTGATGCCTGTAGTTTTCCCCAGAACCTCGCTTTTTAGAGCAGGCTTGCTTTTATTAAACTCTAAAACAGACCCGGGTTACAAAGGTATTTTAACCATGGGATTAAAAAATTTGTCCGAATTTGAGGTTAAACTGCAAATGGGAGCTAGAATCGCTAATGTGGTTTTTTATAAAATTGAAGGCAAAACTGTGGATTACCGGGGACAGCATCAAGGTGGTAGAATAAGTCCGCATGAAGAAGAACAGCAAGTTTAAAAATCCTGAATACCAGTATTTGAATTTATTAAAAGATATCCTGAAAAATGGAGTCAACAAGCCTGTATTTAACAACCCGGGAGTTTACATAAGAAGCGTTTTTGGTAGGCAGATAAGATTTGATCTATCTAAAGGTTTTCCGCTTTTAACTACCAAAAAAGTTTTTTTGCGGGGGATTATTCACGAACTGCTTTGGTTTCTAAAAGGCGATTCCAATATCAAATATCTGGTTGACCATGATGTGCATATTTGGGATGAATGGGCATACAAAGCATATAAGAGTCAAAGAGTCAAAGAGTCAAAGAGTCAAAAGTTATTAACGCAGGAAGAGTTTATACAAAAAATAAAGGACTTACTAAAAGATCATCCCTTTGTGAAAAAGTGGGGGGATTTGGGAAATGTTTACGGAGTGCAGTGGAGAAAATGGAAAACTTCAGACAAGAGATTGATTGACCAGTTGGCCTGGGTTATAAAAGAATTAAAAACAACTCCTTTTAGAAAATCAATTCTTGTGTCTGCCTGGAATCCGGAGTTTATTTATGAAATGGCTTTACCCGGGAAATCAATGGCCTTGCCACCTTGCCACACCCTTTTTCAGTTTAATGTAAATAACGGCAGATTATCTTTGCAGCTTTATCAGCGGTCGGCAGATTCATTTTTGGGAGTGCCTTTTAATATTGCAAGTTATGCGCTTTTTACCATGATGATGGCACAAGTTGTAGGTTTGAAGCCGGGCGAATTTGTCCATACTTTTGGCGACATACATATTTATAGTAATCACATGGTGCAGGTAAAAGAGCAGTTAAAAAGAACACCCCGGCCATTTCCCAAAATGAAGATTAACCCAAAAGTGAAAAATATAGATGATTTTAAGCTGGAAGATTTTGAACTTGTCGGATATAAACCCCATCCTCCCATAAAAGGAGAGGTTACAGTAGTAGGTGGATTTTAGTAGAAATAAATAATACAATAGCTCAATGAATCTTTCTTTTACAGAACAAGAGATGCTAGAGAGTAAACAAGTAATGTTAAATTTTGATTTTAATATTACTCAAGATATCGCTCAAAAAATTGGTAATAGTAGAATAATTTTTACAGGAATGGGGAGTAGTTTAATCTTTCCCGGCAAGCAAGCAAAAAATAGAGCTTTAAAATTTAATCTTATTAATAAAGTAGAAGCTTATTTTGCCTCTGACCTATTTCAATTTACAGACTTTTCTAATACATATGTTTTTCTTTGTAGCAATTCCGGTAAAACAAAAGAGGTAATTTTCCTTTTGGATCATGTTCAAAAAAATGGGGGTAAATGCATAGCACTTACGGCAGTTGCAAATTCGATACTCGCCCAAAGAGCTAATGAAAAAATTGTTTTAACTTGTGGATTCGAAAAAGGTGTGGCTGCAACAAAAAGTGTTATTGAACAAGGTCTAGTTTATGATTCATTAATCTTTCATTTGGCAAAAATTCAGGGAAAAAATGTTAACTTTGACCAATTAAAAGAAGAGCTTAATCTGGCAGCAGAGGCAGTGGAGAAAAATATAAATGCTAAAGTGGATGAACAGTTACTACAAGCTTTAGTAGATGCACAACACTATTTTATGGTTGGTTTAGAAAATGGGGTAGCAGAAGAAATTACCCTAAAAAGTTATGAAATCAGCAGAAAAATGGCTTTATTTTATCCTGATACTCATATAGTTCATGGGCCAGAAGAAGGTATTGATGAAGGGTGTGCAATTATTTTTGACCCTCAGAGTTTGCAAGATTATATACCAGATTTTGAGAAATTTGCCCCAAAAACTCACGCCACATTAATTGGGGTTGGTAATGATAATTTGATCCCCGGGTTAAAAGTAGAGCTTAATGAAGCTTTTAGAAATTATTGTTTACTTTCTGGAGGTTGGGGATTACTTAGAAATATTGCTAAGAAAATGGGAATTGATATTGATCATCCTGTTAAAGCTTCAAAGGTAGGAAATCCTTTTAATGGATAAATCAAAAATTTCAATCATTGTTGCTGTTGCGGGTAAAAAAAGGGTGATTGGAAAAAAGGGTTCTTTGCCCTGGTATATTCCACAGGAACTAAAAAGATTTAAGGAAATTACCATGGGGCATCCCATTATTATGGGCAGGAAAACTCATGAATCAATAGGCAGGGTATTGCCCGGCCGCACAAATATTGTGATTACTACTCATCCCGATTATTTAGCGCCGGGGTGTGTTGTTGCTCATTCTTTGGAAGATGCTCTTGAAAAAGTTCAAGATGAGGAAGTATTTGTCATTGGAGGTGGGGAAATTTACAAACAAGCCCTGCCTTTGGCAGATAAATTATATTTAACCTATATAGATAAAGAAATTAAAGGTGATGTCTTTTTTCCTGATTATTCTGAATTTGAAAAGAAAGTTTATGAATCAGATTGGCAGGAACATGAAGGATTAAAATATAAATTTTTGGAGTTGTTAAAATAATGCTATGGTCAAAGCCTCTAAAGTTGCCATCTTTGAAGGGAAAAGAATTCGCCGTTTCTGGGATGAAAAACAAGAAAAGTGGTATTTTTCAGTGGTAGATGTAGTTGAGGTACTAACTGGGAGCACCATCCCTCGAAGATATTGGAGTGACTTGAAAATTAAACTCCAAAAAGAAGGTAGTGAGGTGTACGAGAAAATCGTACAACTGAAAATGCAGGCTGCTGATGGAAAATTTTATCTTACTGATGCAGCCGATACTGAAGTGATGCTGCGTATTATCCAATCTATTCCATCCCCCAATGCAGAGCCTTTTAAGTTATGGCTGGCCCGAGTCGGATACGAACGCATTGAAGAAACTCATGATCCTGAACTGGCAATTAACCGTGCCCTACAAACTTATCTTCGAAAAGGTTACAGTAAAGACTGGGTCAATCAACGCCTAAAAAGCATTGAGATAAGGAAAGCCCTGACAGATGAATGGGAGACGCGAGGAATAAAAGAAACCAGCGAATTTGCTATTTTAACAGATGATATTACTTTAGCTTGGACCGGTATGACTACAAAAAAATATAAAAACTTTAAGGGTCTTAAACAAGAAAATCTTCGAGATAATATGACTAATCTTGAACTTGTTCTTAACATGTTGGCAGAAACCGCTACAACAGAGATATCTCAAAAACGTAAACCAAAAAGTTTTCCTGAAAACAGAAAAGTTGCTCGACATGGTGGAACTATTGCCGGAAATGCCAGAAAGCAAATTGAAGTAAAAAGCGGGAGAAGAGTGTTAACAAAGAAAAATGCCAAAAAATTAAAACTAATTCCTGGAGCTTGAAAGATAAAATCTTTTGCGGGATTACCCCTTGATTATTATTTAGTACTGTGATAGTTTATCAGGCTATTATGGTAAATGTTTTAGTTGAAGGAGAATGTCCGTACCTAAATGGAGATAATGGGGTGGTTTGTTCTCCACAAAGAGGTTTGTTTGTCGCCAGAGATTATGTAAGGGGTCAGTTGGATGAGCCAGGGGTAAGTGTTGTACAAGTACGAGATTTACTTTGTAATATTGGCGGGAGAGACTGTCCCGTTAGAAACAGCCTGGTTGAATTTCAAGCACGCTCTCCGTATGCAAAGCAGTTTTGACAGCAAGGTTGACAATTTTTGCTTTACAAGATAAACTTACAAACATTACACACCCGTGGTATCTAAGTCTCTGGAACTACAGACTGCGGGGAGGAAAAGAGACTATGTACAAATTACCAACATTAGAGGAACTGCTGGAAGCAGGTGTTCATTTTGGACACCAAGTCCGCCGTGGCCATCCGCGGATGAAACCATATATTTACGGAGCCAAAGACGGCGTGCATATTATTGACCTGACAAAATCAGATCAGTTTTTAAAAGAGGCCTGTGAATATGTTTACGCCTTGGGCAAAGAGGGAAAAGTTTTGCTTTTCGTGGGAACAAAAAAACAGGCAAAACCTATTATTGAAGAGTTGGCTAAGGAACTGCAAGCTCCATATCTGGTGGCCCGTTGGATGGGCGGGTTTTTAACAAATTTTGAAGAAATTAAGAAAAATATCAAAAAACTTAAAGAATTTTTGGAGCAGAAAGAAAAGGGACAACTTGATAAATATACTAAAAAAGAGCAGCTCCTTCTGGACAGGAAAATGGGGAAACTGCAAAAAGATTTTGCCGGAGTAATGGATCTTCCTGGTTTGCCTGATGCCCTGTTTGTGGTAGATGCGGTTTCAGATAATATTGCAGTAAGAGAAGCAAAGAGAATAGGGATTAAAGTGGTGGCTATTGCCGACTCAAACTGTGATCCTACTCAGATTGACTATCTTATCCCGGGTAATGATGATGCCATAAAATCCATTAAGATATTGGTAACTGCGATTGCTTCTGCTTATGGTGAGGGTAAAAAATCCCACTCCGCTAAGACTATGCAGGATAAAGAAGATGCGGAAAAGAAAGTTTTGAAAGAGAAAGAAGAGATGTTGCCCGAGGAATTAAAAGTTGAAGTAGCAGAAGCAGAAGAAATGGTGGAAAAGAAAGCAGTTAAGGAAGCAGAGAAGGTGGTCTAATGAATGTAGAAGATATTAAAAGATTAAGGCAGTTAACAGGCGCGGGAATTGCTGATTGTAAAGAAGCCTTGAGCTTGTCAAAAGGCGATATGAATAAAGCTAAAGATATTTTAAAGAAAAAAGGGTTGGATAAAGCTTCTCAAAAATCAGATCGTGAAGTTAAAACAGGCCTGGTGGAAGTTTACTCCCATGGAGGAAAAGTTGGGGTTTTGGTGGAAGTGCTTTGTGAAACAGATTTTGTGGCTAAAACAGAAGAGTTTAAGTTTTTGGCCCATGAGTTGAGTTTACAAGTAGCTTCTATGAATCCATCTTCTGTGGAAGAATTGCTAAAACAAGAGTATATTAGAGATAATTCTATGATTATTGATCAATTAATAAAATCTGTAGTGGGAAAATTGGGTGAAAATATTCAGGTTGGAAGATTTGAGCGGATTGCGCTCGGGGAATAATGGATCCAATTCTTACAGAACCAAATACAAAAATAGAAGCAACATTGCATCATTTTAAGGTGGAAATTGCTGGTATCAGAGCCGGCCGGGCCAATCCTGCCCTTGTGGAAAATATTCTGGTTGATGTTTATGGAAGTAAGATGAAACTGGTGGAGCTGGGCAATATTTCCGCTCCCCAACCGACTCTTTTAACAGTGCAGGTTTGGGATGCCTCTATTTTGGATAAGGTGATAAAAACCATTCAGGAAGCTAACTTGGGACTTAATCCTTCAAATGAGGGGACTTTAATCCGTTTACCAATCCCTCCTTTAACGACAGAGCGGAGAGAGGAATTTATTAAACTCCTGCATCAAAAAATAGAAGAGGCAAGAGTAGAAATCCGACAAATAAGACATGATTTTAGAAATGAATGGAAAAAATTAGAAGAAAGCGGAGAGTACGGGGAAGATGAGTTTTTTAGAAGAGAAAAAATGTTGCAGGAACTGGTGGATAAAAAAATTCTGGAAGTGGAAAGTTTGGGAAAACAGAAAGAAGAAGAACTGACTCAAATATAATGTTTTTATCAATAATAATTTTTATCCTAACTTTATTATTTTTAGTAGTTATCCATGAATTTGGTCATTTTTTAATGGCCAAGAAATTCGGTATTGAAGTTAAAGAATTTGGGTTTGGGATTCCTCCCCGCTTGTGGGGCAAAAAAATCGGCGAGACCCTGTATTCCATAAATTGGCTCCCTTTTGGAGGTTTTGTCAAACTTTTGGGAGAAGAAGATGGAAATGAGGGTTCCTCTGACCGTAATTTTGCCCGCAAACCGGTTTTCCAGCGGATAGTGGTTGTTATTGCGGGAGTGACGATGAATTTAATTTTGGCCTGGGTTCTTTTTTACATTGTTATAGCAGCACAGAACTTTAGAGTTATTTCCCCAAGCATAGATCAGGGCGTTTACATCTCAAAAGTTGAGGAAAATTTTCCTGCCAGGGAGGTAGGGATAAAGCCGGGAGACAGGCTTTTATCTGTGGACGGCAAAGCAGTTTCCTCTTTTGATGAGGCCAGGAGTTTAATAAAAGAGAAAGAGTCAGCAATTTCACTGCAATTGCAGGATAGTAAAGGAGTAAGAGAAGTTGTGCTGATTGCCAAAGAAGTTGATGGAAACAGATTAATTGGAGTAGTGTTTACTCCGTTTTTGATTAAAGAATTTAATACCCCAAAAGAGAAAATATTTTCCGGTATTACTTATTCTGTTGATTTAACAAAGTTGACCTTTATGGGTTTGGGTAAAACTATTAATCAATTAATTTCCGGTGAATTCGGTAAGGTTTCCCAGCAAGTCAGTGGGCCTGTGGGCATTGCTGCCATGTCCGGTGAAATTTTGCAGGGTGGCTGGCAGGCAGTCATACCTTATCTGTGGTTTGTGGGGATTATTTCCCTAACTCTTGCCATTTTCAATATTTTTCCCATTCCGGCTCTGGACGGGGGGAGATTGCTTTTTCTGTTGATAGAAGCAGTTACCAAAAAAAAGGTTAAAGCAGAAATAGAAAATATTATTCATCAAGTAGGTTTTGCAGTTTTACTGGTTCTGGCTTTGCTGGTGACTTTTTCCGACATCAAAAAATTCTTCCCCTAAATTTAATGTAACTGTCAGTCCAAAATAGAAATGTCACCCCTTAATATATTTATGTGTACGAACAGATCACACTCACTCTTAAGGAGAAATACCGATTTAAAGTCATCTCTGACTTGTTGAAGAGGAAGATAGTTAACAGACAAACAGCAGGCAAATTAAGGCTCTCTGTGCGTCATACACAGCGAGTAAAAGTTAAAGTCAGGATTCTAGGACGGAAAGCTGTAATTCATGGTTTAAAAGGGAAACCAAGCAATAGGCTAAAAAAGATGAGCCTAACCCCATGACATTTTAATTTTGGCGGAGTATGACATTTCTATTTTGGTATAAGATAAATTTAATGTAACTTGACAAAAGTAATGTAATATGGTATAATATAATGTATGACATATTTAGTAAGCATTACATCACAAGGGCAAATTAGCATTCCGGTCAGATTTAGAAGAGAGCTGGAGCTTGAAAAAACCAAAAGAGCCTTCATTTCAAAAGAAGACAACAAGTTAATCGTGGAACCTGTTAAAAATCTGCTGGAGTTAGGAGGTTCTTTGAAAACAAATAAAAAGCCTCTATCAAATAAAGAACTTGATGAAGTGGTGGCTTTGGCTGTGGCAGAAGAATACGCTCGTAAATTAAAATGACTTCTTTCCTTGTTGATGCCAATGCATTTTTGAGATTTTTTCTTAATGACATACCCAAGCAAAAAAAGGAATTTGAAAGGTTATTAAAGAAGGCTGAAAAATCAAAAGTTTTATTAATTGTTCCACAAATTATTATTTTTGAGATTGATTTTGCTCTTAGAAAATATTATAGATTTTCTAAAGAAGAGGTGGTTGATAAGTTGCAAACTATTGTGGAAACACCATTTCTTGAAATAGAAGATAGTCTTATTTTTAGAGAAGCAATCCAGATTTACTCTGGAAACAACTTGTCGTTAACTGATTGTTTTCTGTATGTTAAAGCCAAGGAAGAGAATCGGCAGCTTTTTACTTTTGATAAGGCTTTAAAAAATTTGCAAAAATTAATTAAATAAGGAGGTACCATTTTTAATGGAAGGAAAAATAATTTTCAGATATCCTACGAAAGAGGATTTGAATGCTATGTGGGAATTTATTAACACGATTTCAAAAGAGAAGACATTTATCAGATTTCAGGGTGAAGAGATATCTTTGGAGGAAGAAAAAAAATTTCTAAATTCACATCTTCTGAAAATTGCCAAAAAAGAATCCGTGCAACTGTTAGTTTTTTTCAAAGGAAGACTGATAGGCATATCAGATATTACAATGAAAGATAAAATAGAAAAGCACCTGGGTGTTTTTGGAATTATTATTGCCAAAGATTTTAGAGGACAAGGAATAGGTAAAATGCTTATGGAAAAAGTAATAGATGAGGCAAGAAAAAACCTTTCCCAACTTGAAATAATCTTGTTGAATGTATTTGCAAATAATGACTTGGCAAAGCAGATGTATAAAAAATTTGGATTTGTGGAATACGGACTAATGCCTAATGGAATAAAATTAGAAACTGGATATGCGGATGATGTGCTTATGTATAAAGTTGTTAGGAGCAGGTTATGAAGCCGCAAATTGCTTATGAAGATTTTGAGAAGGTGGATATCCGCATTGGGCGGGTGATTAAAGTGGAGGATTTTCCGGAGGCGCGAAAACCGGCCTATAAATTATGGATTGATTTTGGAAAAGAAATCGGGGTAAAAACTTCCAGCGCCCAATTTGTTAAAAATCAGACTAAAGAGGAGTTATTAAATAAACAAGTGGCCTGTGTGGTTAATTTTGCTCCTCGCCAGATTGGTCCCTTTACTTCTGAAGTGCTAACTCTAGGGCCTGATGACGGGACAGATGATCCGGGCAACTGGGTAGTTTTGACGCCGTTTAAGGAAGTACCATTAGGAAGGCAAGTGAAATAAATATGATGGATTTAGTGTTTGGATGTGCGAGAGGGATTTTTTTTAGTTCCTGAGAGTTTAAAAGCAATATACATGAGAAGCATGACAATGAGCAGCAGAGCCGTAGATATTTGTACATTAGTGTTAATATCCCAAAAACTGTTCATTTTTCAAGCTCCTTTTCAAATAAAACCGTTGCTAACAAAAAAACTATACCAAATAGAATTGTGCTAGTCAACTGGATAAAAGCAATGGCTGTCCTAGGGAAAGCAAGATTAGTGCCGATGAATGCACTGGCAAACCAGGCGGCGGAAATGTTAATACTTAGTCCTGAAAATGCTTTAAGATATGGATGGTATTGATTACGGCGTCTTTTGCGCATAAACTAAATATAACATGAAATATTCAAAACTTTTTGGGAAAACAATTAAAGAAACTCCGAAAGATGCTACTTTGTCATCTCACAAATTGCTCTATCGGGCAGGGTATATCAGGGAATCAACCGCGGGCAGATATTATTTACTTCCTTTGGGGATAAAAGTCCAGCAAAAAATACAACAAATTATAAAGGAAGAAATGGATAAAGCAGGGGCGCAGGAAATGATTACTCCTGTGCTGCATCCCAAAGAGCTTTGGAAAGAAACCAATAGAACTAATTCTGTGGGTTTTGAGTTGATGAGCATTAAAGATAGAAACGAATTTGAATTTGTTTTGGGAGGAACTGCGGAAGAAATGATGGTGGATTTGGTCCGTAAATTTCAAATAAGTTATAAAGATTTACCATTTAATTTATACCAATTTTCAGTCAAATTCAGGGATGAACTGCGGGCACGGGGCGGATTACTTAGGGTACGGGAGTTTGTGATGAAAGATGCCTATTCTTTTCATACTACAGAGGAAGATTTTAAAAAAGAATATCAACTTATGATGGATACTTACACGCGGATTTTCGAAAAATTAGGGTTAAAAACTACTATTGTGGAATCGGATAATGGCTACATTGGTGGGGAATATTGTCATGAGTTTGTGGTTGAGTCGGAAATTGGAGAGAGTAAATTTTTAGTGACAGAAGATGGTTCTTATGCAGCTCATGAAGATGTGGCCAAATTTATTTTGGAAAATGTCAGTTCCGATGAGCAGTTAAAACCAATGGAAGATGTTTTGGGAAAAGGCATTATTGGGGTGGAAGAGCTTGCCAAGTTTCTTAAAATTCCTGTAGAGAAAACCACCAAAACAATTCTTTTTGAAACAGATAAAGGTAAAGTGATTGCCGCAGCAGTAAGAGGTGGTTTTGATATTAATGAAGTAAAACTTATTCATATAATAGGATGCAACGGATTAAAACTTGCATCAGCGGAAACTGTTAAAAAAGTAACCGGTGCGGAAGTAGGCTATGCCGGCGTATTAAATCTTCCCAAAGAGGTGAAGGTTTATTTTGATGAGTCAATGTTCGGCAGGAAAAATTTTGAAACAGGAGCTAACAGAACAAATTACCATACTATCAATGTGAATTTTGGGAGAGACTTGCCTGAACCGAAAGAATTTTATGATTTTAAGCTTGCAAAAGAAGGCTATATTAGTCCTGACGGGCAAAAACTAATTGCCAAAAGAGGAATTGAGGTGGGTAATATTTTCCAACTTGGTTTCCATTATTCTTCCAAAATGAAAGGTGCAAATTTTAGAGATAGTGATGGAAAGCAAAAACCATATTATATGGGCTGTTATGGTATTGGGTTAGGTAGAACATTGGCAACAATAGTGGAAGTTTACAATGATGATAAAGGGATAATATGGCCGGAGGCGGTGGCGCCGTATCAAGTACATATTGTTGGACTTGATGGGTTGGGGGAAAAAGAATATAAACATCTTTTGGCAGAGGGAGTTGAGACACTTTTTGACGATCGTCTAAATTTGTCAGCAGGGGAAAAATTTGCAGATGCGGATTTAATTGGAATTCCATACAGGGTGGTTGTTTCAAAAAGGACGGAAGATAAATTGGAAGTTAAAAAACGATCTGAAAAGCAAACCCGATTTTTAGCTTTACAATCTCTGTTAGAAATGTTAAAATCCTGAAACTTATGATAACTAAAAATATTAGCAAGTTGGCAAAATCTTTAGTTGAGGTAACTATTACTGTTCCATGGGTTGATCTGGAACCAAAATGGAATGAAACTTTGCAAAGATTATCTGCTGATGTGGAGCTTCCGGGATTTAGAAAAGGCGCGGCTCCTCTACCCATGGTTGAACAAAACCTTGGCATTAAATTGCAGGATGAAGTTTTCAAAGCGGCCTTCCCTAATTTTTTAATTGAAGCCCTAAAAGGCAGCGATATTATCCCGATTGATTATCCCAAATATGATTTAACCTTTTTTGTAAAGGGACAAAACCTACAATTTAGGGCTACCATTACCAACAGGCCTGCTGTAACTGTAGGAAATTATAAAGTGATTAGAGCAACAAGACCAGCGGTCAAATCGGTCACAGAAGAAGAAGTGCAAAAAGTTATAGATGATTTGTATAAAAGATGGAAAGGGAAACAGTCGTCAGTCGTCAGCAATCAGTCGTCAGACAAAACACAAACAAGCGGTAATACAGGGTCAATCAGTTTTCAACCTCAATCAAATGGACATGCTCAAGTTCCTGATGATGTTTTTGCCAAAGCCATGGGAGCAATGAACCTTGCAGATCTTAATGCCAAAATCCGCAAAGACCTGGAGGCTAATGTTAAATATAATAATGAGCTGGATTACGAGGAAGCCATCCTGCAGGAAGTGGAAAAAATTACTCAAGTTGAAATGCCGGATATTTTAATTTCCGATGAATTAAACAGAATGCTAGTTTCCCTGCAGAGGCGGGTGGCAGACATGGGATTACTTTTGGAGGATTATTTAAAAACCCAGGGAAAAACCCTGGACCAGCTCAAAAGTGAATGGACCCCACAGGCCGAAAAAAATGTGAGGATGGAGCTTGGTCTGGCCGAGATTGCAAGACAAGAAGGAGTACAGATTACAGACGAGGAACTGCAGGCTGAAATTGATAAAATTCAAGATAGCAGGGTTAAGCAGCAATTTAGCGCCCAAGAGCCAAGATTGCAACTTAGGCATTCTTTGCGGCAGGTTAGGACTCTTGATTTGATGAAAAAGCTGGTAGGAGCATGAGCGGTTGTATCTTTTGTAAAATCATCAATAAAGAAATTCCCAAAGAATTTAGGTTTGAGTCGGATGCCGTGGTAGCTTTTGACGATATTAGCCCTTCGGCAGATGTCCATATTTTGATTGTTCCAAAAAAGCACATCAGGGAAGTCGGGGAAGTTGGGGATCAAGATGCAGAACTGTTGATAGAAGTTTATAAAACAGTCAATAAATTAGTTAAAGCCAATAATCTGGAGAATAATTCTTACAGAGTAGTAGTAAACGGGGGGTTTGCACAGCATGTACCCCATTTACATTTTCATCTTTTAGGTGGACAATGGAAAAAGTATGTTTAAAGGAGGTGTATTTTTGACTAATGTCAATTATTGTAAAAGCAGGTCCAGGAGACTCAACGGATTCGGTTATTAGAAAATTTCAAAAAAGGGTTGTGGCCGAAGGGTTAGTTCAGGAAATAAGGGATAGGTCTGTTTACCGGAAACCCTCACAACTGCGTCAGGAATATTTGGCCGAAAGACGCCGCAAAATTATGCGGGCCAGAAGATATAACGGTTAAATTTATGTTGCAAAATAGTATTCAGGAAGATTTAAAAAAGGCCCAGATAGAAAGAAACGAAGTAACAGTTTCCACGCTTCGGCTGCTTTTATCAGAGATAAATAATTTAAAAATAGCCAAAGGTGTGGATTTGTCAGACGAAGATATAATTGGAGTAATTCAGCGGGAAGTTAAAAAAAGAAAAGAGGCGGCAGCGGGTTTTAGATACGGCAACAGGGAAGAATCTGCTAAAAAAGAAGAGGAGGAAGAAGTAGTTTTGCAAGCTTATTTACCTGATGCTTTGTCAAATGAGGAGTTGACTAAACTGGTGGAAGATTCTATAAATGAGGTAGGGGCGAATTCCATACAAGATATGGGAAAAGTGATGGGAGCGGTGATGGGGAAAGTTCTTGGCCGGGCAGATGGGGGTACTGTAAGTCAACTTGTTAAAGAAAGGCTAACTAAATAATTTTTAATTTTCAATTTGAAATTTAAAATGAATTTTTGATGATTGAATGTTTAAAAATTTAAAATTTTGATTTGAATAAAAATTAAAAATTTAGAATTTAAAATTTTGATATGATTAATATCATAGTTTCTTCAGATCCAAGATATTTTGTTAATAACAACGCCATCAGAATGGCTGTGGCAGATGCTTTGCGAAGATACCGGATTACCGGTAAAGTAGAGCTTGGAGTAAGTATTATTGGCGACCGGAAAATGCATGAATTGAACCGGAAATTCAGAGGCATTGATTCAACAACGGATATTTTATCGTTTGCTTTGGAAGATCCAAGCCCAAGTAGTTTACAGCATGTCCCCAGGATTGGTTTTGTAGCTTCTCCGGACCGGATTTTGCGCTTGGGAGACATTGTCATTTCATACCCCCAGGTAGTGGAAGATGCCTCTATAGAGGGGATTTCGGTTGAAGAAGAGATCAGGATTTTGGTTGAGCATGGCGTTAGTCATTTACTGGGAGTGCACCATTAATAATTTATTAAACTTTAATTATGGCTTTTTATTTAAAATACAGACCGCAAAATCTTGATGAAATAACCGGACAGGATCAGGTAAAACAAATCTTATCATCAGCTTATCAAAATAATAAGTTATCTCATGCCTATCTTTTGGTTGGCCCGCGGGGAACAGGGAAAACTTCTACTGCCCGGATTTTAGCCAAGATGGTTAACTGTGAGAGTCAAGAGTCAAGAGTCAAGAGTCAAGAGACTAGCGATTATCCATGCAACAAATGCGCTACATGTTTGTCCATAACTGACGGTTCTAATTTAGACTTAATTGAAATTGATGCAGCATCAAATAGAGGTATAGAGGATATCCGCTCGCTTCGGGAAAAAATCAAACTGGCGCCCTCCGGCGCTAAAAAGAAAGTTTACATTATTGATGAGGTACATATGTTAACTACTGAAGCTTTTAATGCGCTATTAAAAACTTTGGAAGAACCCCCCGAACATGCTTTATTTATTTTGGCCACCACTGATGCTTCAAAAATCCCTGCCACTATTTTATCCCGGGTACAAAGACTGGATTTTAAAATGGCTGCTACAAAAGAACTTTTGCAAGTCCTTGAAAAAATTACCAAAGCGGAAAAAATTGATATAGAGGAAGCTGCCCTAAAACTTTTGGCCGGAAAAGCTGAGGGGTCTTTTAGAGACGGTGTGAAACTACTGGATCAGTTAAACAGCAATAATGGAAAAATTACAGCAAAATCTTTGCAGGAAACTTTAAAAACAACTCAATTTGATGATCTTTTAGATTTGCTGAAAAACTTTGGGAATCATGATACAAAAAATGCTTTACTTACTTTGTCAAAACAAACAGATCAAGGAGTAGATACCAGAGATTTGGTGTTATCACTAATGGATATTTTGAGGAATCTGGTTTTTATTAAAAACGGATTAGGGGAACAGTTGGTAAAATCTAATTTTACAGAAGATAAATATGAGGATCTGGTTAAAATAGCAGAAAGTTTTAGCACTGCGGATTTGGTTGCTGATTTAGGTTATTTGCAAAAAGCTATAGAAAAATTAAAATTTGCCTCAATTCCATCTTTGCCGTTGGAGCTGGCAATAGTGGAGATATGTGATAATTTGAAGATAGATGATGGAAAATTGAAAATAGATGTAGAAGATAGCAAATCGAAGATAGAAAATGAAATCAATCCTCCAGTTTCCATTATCAAAGAACCACCTTCCACCATCCAACATCTATCGTCCAATTCAGATTCTCCAGATATTTTAAAAATAAAAGAAAAATGGACTTTTGTTTTGGAAACCATACGGCCGTTTAATTTTTCCCTGGAAGCCCTACTCCGCTCTACTAATATTTCTTCCTGCAGCGATAGTGAGGTAATAATGGAAGTGCCCTATTCTTTTCATCAGCGGATTTTGGAAGCTCCCAAAAACAGAGATCTACTGGAATCAATTTTTTCTGATGTTTTGGGAAGACAAGTTAAAGTAGCTACGATTTTGGGTAACCGTCCGGCGAAGCCGGAAGATATCTCCAATATAGAACTGGCGGCAGATGATGAAATAATCAGAGTGGCTGCCGAAATCTTCAATTCAGATACTGTAAATTAGTTTCGCTGTTGCAATCAGCTCTCCTGTATTTTATACTCTTTGCATCATGAGTAGTCTTAAAACCACTGATCCCCAAGTTTATAAATTTATAAAAGGTGAAGAGCAAAGACAAAAACTCGGAATGGAATTGATTGCTTCTGAAAACTATGTATCTCCGTCGGTTCTTGAAGCTTTAGGTAGTGTTTTTACCAATAAATACTCTGAAGGATACCCCGGCCGTCGTTACTACGGGGGTCAAGAGTTTACAGATGCGGTGGAAAGTTTAGCAATTGAACGGGCCAAAAAACTTTTCCGCTGCGATCACGCCAATGTCCAGCCTTTGTCTGGAGCCCCCGCCAATATTGCAGTTTATTTTGCCTGGCTTGAACCCGGAGATACAGTTTTGGGAATGGATTTAACACATGGCGGGCATCTTACCCATGGAAGTCCGGTAACGCACATGGCAAAACTTTTCAATTTCGTTCGATACAAAATGAAAGATGTGGAAACAGGGGAAATTGATTATGATGAGCTGCGAAAGGTTGCCAGAAAAGAAAAACCCAAAATTATTTTGGCTGGATTCTCTGCGTATCCGCGCGAGCCTGATTATGCCAAAATGAAAGCGATCGCCGATGAGGTGGGAGCTATTACTATGGCTGATATGGCGCATATTGCCGGCCTTATTGTCGCCGGAGTTTTGAAAAACCCGTTTGATTTTGGCTTCAATATTATTACCACAACAACTCACAAAACACTTCGCGGACCGCGAGGAGGCATGATTTTATCAATGGGAAAAGTAAGTAATCCCTTGAAAGCTGTTGAGAAAACTGTGGAAAATTTGCCAACGCTTATTGACCGTTCTGTTTTTCCGGGATTTCAAGGTGGTCCTCATATGAATAATACAGCAGCTAAGGCAGTTGCTTTTGGCGAAGCAATGAAGCCTTCCTTTAAAGTTTATGCCCGTCAGATTGTTAAAAATGCCAAAGCAATGGCAGATGAACTAATGAAACAAGGCTGCAAGTTGATTACAAATGGTACTGATAATCACTTGATGGTTATGGATTGCATTAAATCATTTGGAATTGATGGAAAAGAAGTTGAACAGATCCTTGATAAAATTGGCATCACAACAAGTAAAAGTACGGTTCCTGATGATCCATTGCCGCCATTTGCACCCAGTGGCCTTCGGCTTGGTACTCCTGCCATGACCACCAGAGGGATGAAAGAAAAACATATGAGACAAATTGCCAAATGGGTTGTTGACGCGGCACATGAAAGGAAAAATTCAAAAGTGTTAAAAAAGCTAAAAAAAGAAGTAGTTGAGATGAGCCTACAGTTTCCAGTACCAGGGATCAAATAATGAAAGTTTCCGGTAAAGAAGTTGCAGATGCTATCCTCGAAAAATTAGAGAAAGAGATTAAGAAAAAAAACCTCAAGCCAAAATTGGCCATAATTTTAGCAGGCAGTGATCCTTCATCCAGAATTTATGTTAAAAATAAAATAAAAAAAGCTCTGCAAACCGGCATTGATGCCAAGCTGTTTGAGTTTTCCAAAAACCAATTTAATAAATGTTTTCAAACTATAAAAAAATTAAATACTGATAAAAAAACCCATGGAATAATTGTCCAGTATCCTGTTTATGAAAGCTGGGATTTTGACAGTTTAGTCCAAAAAATTAATCCCCAAAAAGATGTTGATGGATTTTTAGAAGCATCCCCATTTATGGGAGCTACTGCCTTGGCAGTTTGGGAAATGCTGACAGCTTTTGCCAAAAAAGAGGGTTTTTACAAAACTGAAAACTTTTTAAGAAATAAAAAAATTGTTATTTTGGGAAAGGGAAAAACAGCCGGAAGACCAACTATTGAATTACTTAAGGAAAAGGGTATTGAGCTTAGTATTATAGATTCTAAAACACCAAATCCAAATAAGATAACAAAAAAAGCGGATGTTGTGATTTCTGCCACAGGCATTAAACATATTATTAATAGCAAAAATATAAAAAAGGGAAGTTTTGTAATTGGGGTAGGGGTGGGTAAAGATAATGATAAGATATATGGAGATATAGATGAAGAAGAAGTGGCAAAAATAGCCAAATTATATTGTCCAACCATTGGAGGTATAGGGCCTTTGACTATTGTTTGTCTGCTCCGTAATGTGGTAAAATCAGCTAATGGGATTATTTGATAATTTAAAACAACTGGGTGATTTAAAAAAAATGCGGGATCAGGCCATGGAAGTGCAAAAAAGATTGGCCCTAATTAAAATTACCATAGAACACAAAGGTATAACCGTAGTGATGACCGGAGACCAAAAAGTTCAATCAATCTCCGGAGATATGGAACCGGGAAAAGTGACAGAAGCGGTTAACGAAGCGTTAAAACAATCCCAGAAAGTGGCAGCTGATGAAATGAAAGGCCTCATGGGCGGCATGGGCCTGCCAGGAGCATAAATATGATATATGGAGTAGAGGGTAAAGAAATTATAGAAGTACCAAAAGGTTTATTCCAAGCTGCTGGTGAAATAGCGCAAAGGATTATAGCAGTGGCAGACTGGGGAGCGAATAGTGGTTTAATGAAAATGAGGGAACAGGGGGTTGGTGAACCTTCTGGGGAGTGGAGTTTGCTTGTTGTTCGAGCAGAGACCTTAAGAGATGGCCAAGTTGCTCTGGATTCATTACTAACAGCAAGTGATCCGGATGCGGAGATTGTAGAAGAACCAGTGGGTTCTGGAAGATTTCAAGTAGCACTTAACGAAAGATATAAAGGCCCAACAGCTCAAATCGTTCGAGAAGCACTAACCAGAGTTGCATAGTAAATATTGGTAGGTTTTGATAAAATTGCCACAGCATGCAAGTTCCAAAATCAATACAGAGTTTAATAGAGGCTTTTGAGAGGTTGCCCGGAATTGGGCCAAAAACTGCGCAGAGACTGACTTATTATTTACTTCATGCCCCTAAAGAAGAATCCCAAGCTCTGGCAGATGCTGCAGTCGGCATGAAGGAAAAAACCAAAATTTGTTCCATTTGTTTTAACATCGGGGAAGAAGATACATGCCAAATTTGTTCCGACCAAAATCGTGAGACGTCAATTATTGCCATTGTGGAAGATCCTTTGGATGTTTTGGCTTTGGAAAAATCAAACTACAAAGGGTTGTATCATGTTTTGCATGGAGTGATTTCTCCTTTGGAAAATATCGGCCCGGATGAAATTCACATTAGAGAGTTACTTCCTAGATTAAAAGACGGGAAAACAAAAGAGATTATTCTAGCCACTAATCCGACTATGGAAGGTGAGGCCACTGCCATGTATATCCAAAGACTGATTTCTCCTTTGGGCGTAAAAATTACCAGAATTGCCCGGGGATTGCCGGTTGGTTCTGATTTGGAATATGCGGATGAATCAACTTTGTCCCGGGCACTGGAAGGCAGAAAAGAATACTAGAAATTTACAATTTACAATGTACAATTAAGATATGAATAATACAAATGTGATTGGACAATTTCAAGATGAAATAGAGCAAACATCAGGTGAAGTTGCGGAAAGCGTAAAAGATTCTGTAGGTGAGGCCATAGAACAAGGCGTTCAATCTGTAGTAGGGACGAATTTAACCCCCCAACAAATTCAAGAAAAAGAACAAGACAGACAAAAGCAGCTGTCTTATACCAGAAAATGGCTTGGGGATCTGCAAAGAGCGCAGGAAAAAGTCAGAGCAGAGAATAAACAAAAAGAGCAGCAAAGATTGCAAGCCCAAGAGGAAGAGAAAAAGGTTTCTGAAATGAAAAAAGAAGAAAAGAAGAAAAAACCTGTTAATCCGGCCATAGCCTATGCCGGAAAAGTGGAAATTAAAAGAGGAGTAGGTGGATGAAAATATATAATACTTTGACCAGAAAGATTGAAGAATTTTCTCCAATAAATCCGCCTCATGTAGGGATGTATACCTGCGGGCCAACTGTTTATGACTATACTCATATTGGGCATCTTCGAAAATATATTGGCGATGATATTTTAAGAAGAGTACTAACAGCTAGCGGGTATGAGGTGAAACATATACAGAATGTCACAGATGTGGGGCATTTAACATCTGATGCTGATGAAGGTGATGACAAGCTGGAAAAAGGAGCCAAAGATCGTGGGGAAACTGTTTGGGAGGTAGCCAAATTTTTTACAGATTATTTTTATAAATCTTTGGATCAGGTTAATGTGTTGCGGCCCAATACAGTTTGCCGGGCGACTGAACATATTGGCGAGCAAGTGAAACTGCTTGAAAAACTGGTTGAAAAAGGTTTTACATATCAGACAGAAGAAGCAATTTATTTTGATATTTCTAAATTTCCCGGATACGGCAAATTATCAGGACAAAAATTAGAAGATCAAAAAACCGGCGCCAGAAAGGAAGTAGTAGTTGATACCAACAAAAAACATCCGGCTGATTTTGCTTTATGGTTTTTTACAGTGGGAAAATTTAAGGATCATACCATGAAATGGTCTTCGCCTTGGGGCGAGGGATTTCCCGGCTGGCATATTGAATGTTCTGCCATGAGTATGGAGTATTTGGGTGATTCGTTGGATATTCATACAGGCGGAATTGATCATATCCCTGTTCATCATGAAAATGAGATTGCCCAAAGCGAGGCGGCATCGGGCCAACCTTTTGTTAAATACTGGGTCCATCATGAATTTTTGCTGGTAGAGGGAGAAAAAATGTCCAAATCCAAGAAAAATTTTTATACTATTGATGATATAAAGAATAAAGGCTTTGATCCGCTTGCTTTGCGCTATTTATTTTTAACAGCCCATTACAGGGATAAATTAAATTTTACTTGGAAAAGTTTGGAAGCTTCACAAAATGCCCTGGATCGCTTAAGAGAAATTATTAGAGATTGGGATGAGCCAAAAATAGGCTGCGCCCAATATGAACAGGATTTTATGAAGGCAGTTAACAATGATTTAAATATTCCCCAGGCTTTGGCTGTAATGTGGGATATGGTAAAAAGCGACCCGCCTGTCGGCGAGGCAGGTTATCCCTCATCTGCCAAAGCCAAAACTATTCTGGAAATGGATAAAATTTTGGGATTAAATCTGGAAAAATATTTGGGAAAGCAGGTGGAAGCGCCGGAAGAAGTGATGCATTTAGTGAGAAAGAGGGAGCAGGCAAGAAATACAGGAGATTTTAAGGAGGCAGATAAATTGAGAAAGGAAATAAAAAAATTAGGATTTGTAGTGGAAGATACTCCGGCAGGGTCCAAAATTAAAAAAATCTAGCGTTTTGACCTATCTACTTTGCCAAAGATAGCTAAGTACCAGACTAATAAGATTAATACAGTTAATGTACTAAGACCCCAGATATAGTTTTCTTGCATTTTTATCGCCCTCTTTTAGATATTATAACAGCCCCAATAAGGAATAACAATCCGCCTATTAGTATTATCACCGCAAATTCTTTAGAAAAACTACCTCCAAGGTTGAGCGCTTCAGGGACAAACATGGCCGCGAGGCCAAATAGAATGATTGCTTGACCAATATTTGATGTAGCCGATGCCAATAATTTCCACTGTGTTGGTAATAATTTTGGACCTTTAATCAGCATATATTGAATATATCATATTACAAATTTGCATCCAGTAGTAGAAATATGTTATAAAATAATAACTATGCGATACCGCAACTCAGAAGGTGAACCGTTTCCCTTAGCCAGAGAATTTGGACCTGGTGTAGATGTACCTCCAGTGGCTCTAAGAAGAAATATACGGGAACGCGGCGTCCCAATCATTTTTGATATGGGTACATGTCTTAAAAGGGATCGAACGCATGATGTTGATCATAGTCGAAGAGGGAGAATGAGATGGGTTTTAAGAGATGCATTGAAACTTCCAGTAGATCCTTAAAGTTAAGTATCAGCCAGTGTTTGTGATAAACTTAGAAGTTGTGGAAGATATTATTACCATTGATGGGCCGACGAGTAGCGGCAAGAATAGTGTGGGGTTTTTATTGGCTCAAAAATTGGGCTCTAAATATATTGATACCGGCATGATCTACCGGGCCGGAGCTTTTAAAATACTACAGACGGGAGTATCGCTGGATGATAAAGAAAAAATATTGGATATCTACAAAAATTTGGATGTCAGATTTGAAATGGATGAAGGATGGAAGATGTTTCTGGATGGAAAGGATGTGACAGATAGTTTGCATGATCCGCAAATTTCAGAAGTGACTTCCAGGATTTCTGCTATCCCGGAGGTACGGGAGATTATGAAAGCTTTTCAGCGAAAGTTGGCAAATGGGGGGATAGTGATGGGCGGAAGGGATATTGGTTCGGAAATTTTCCCCGAAGCAAAACATAAATTTTTTCTGACTGCTTCTGTGGAAATAAGGGCCAAAAGACGGTTTGAGCAACTTCACAAAAAAGATCCGGCAGTAAAATACGAGGATGTTTTAGCAAGTATGGTGGAAAGAGACAGAAGAGATTCGAAAAGAGAAGCTTCACCAATGAGAGTGCCAAAAGATGCAGTATTGATTGATAATTCAAATTTGACAGTTGAGGAAACTGTGGAGGAAATGTTAAAACACATCCATGCATAAAATTAGCTCCTTGCCAAACGGCCTGACATTAATAACAGTGGATCTTCCTTATCTTGATTCTTTGACTACTTTGGTAGAAGTGGGAGCCGGCTCGAGGTATGAAACAAAAAATATAAACGGCATCTCGCATTTTTTGGAGCATATGTTTTTTAAAGGTAGTAAAAAATACCCGTCTGCCGAGCAAATCTCCTTTTTGATTGACGGAGTGGGGGCTGTTAATAATGCTTTTACCCATAAAGAATTTACCGGATATTGGATTAAATCTGCAAGCAAACATATAGAACTGGCCTGTGACATCATCTCTTCAATGATTAAAGAATCGCTTTTGTCTCCTGAAGAAATTGAAAGGGAAAAAGGAGTGATAGTGGAGGAGCTGCGGATGGTCCGCGACGACCCATCCCGTTTTATCTGGGATCTTTATGAAAGGTTGCAGTTTGGGGATCAGCCTTTGGGTTGGGATCTTGGCGGAAGCGAAAAAACCATTAATTCCTTCAAGCGTGAGGATTTTATAAAATACATGGAATCTCTTTATTCGCCAAAAAATATGGCTTTGGTTTTTGCGGGAAAATTGCCCAAAAATATTGACAGTTTGGCCAAAAAATATTTTTCCGGATTGCCTCAGCGGAAAATGCATTTGTTTAAACCCTTTCAAAAAATCAAACAAAAAAGCCCAAAAATCAACATTTTCTTTAAAAAAACCGACCAGGCCAATGTTATTTTGGGAATGGACGGATATTCAAGATACGACAAAAAAAGATATGCCGCAGGCATTTTGTCTTCTATTTTAGGAGAGGGTATGTCCTCCCGACTTTTTATTCAGGTAAGGGAAAGAAGAGGTTTGGCTTATCATGTTGGTTGCAATCACGGTTTTTATTCAGACACGGGATCTTTTACGGTTTACGCCGGCTTAAAATTGGAAAAGGTGACAGATGGATTGCAAGTTATTGTGGCAGAGCTAAAAAGAATAAGGGATGAAAAAGTTACGGAGACTGAACTGAAAAAAGCCAAGGACATGGTTAGAGGGAGATTGGCAATAAGGAGCGAGTCCACCAATTTTTTGGCAGAATATTTTGGTTTTAATTTTGTTTTGGATAGAAAAATAGAATCGTTTGAAGAATATTTGGAAAATATAGATAGGGTTTCTGTTGAAGATATTATGGAAGTTGCCAAAGAACTTATTCATCCGGAAAGGTTTAATCTGCAAGTAGTAGGGCCTTTTAAAGAAAAAACCGTTTTTGAAAAGATTTTAAAATAATTTTGGCTGAAACAACGGATAATAAACCAACTCCCGCTCCTCCTAAAATATCAACAGGAAAATGAACTCCAACATAGATTCTTGATACTCCTACCCACGCTGTTAATCCAATAAAAAGCCATGCCCATTTTGATCTGGAAATGACATAACTAAAGAAAAAAGCTGCCATTAAAGAAGCATGTCTGGAGGGAAAAGATGCACCATCTGCATAAGCTTCAAATGGCCTTGGAGTAATAATAAAAAGATGGATAAATTTTATCAAAAGTATTGCAATCGGGATTGAAAATACTGCCAAAATCAAAGCCTTTTTTTCTTTTATTCCTGCTTTGGCAGCCAGGATAAACATCAAAATGATAGTAAGATAAATGATATATTCCGCCCCAAAAACCATCAGGTTATCCATATAATCGCTCCGATAACGGCGGCAGTAACAGCAGCTATCAAAACTGCTCCGGCCGAAATATCTTTGGCTAGTTTGGCACCCGGGTGGTTGGTTTGAATGACATGGTCAACTACTGCTTCAATGGCAGTATTGGTCAGTTCCACGGAGATGACAAAGCCGATCAGAAAAATAATAATAATCCATTCATTCCTGGAAATTTTTAAGAAATAAGAAATTAAAATTACTACCACTCCTGCCAAAAAATGAAACTTTAAATTAGGTTCCTGCTTTAGGGCAGAAACCACTCCCGCAAAAGCATATTTAAAAGAAATAACATGACTATTTTTCGATTCCATATCTTTAGTATAACATGAGAAAGTTGCAATAGAAGCAATTTCTCTTTAAGATATACGCGTATGTTGGTAGAGGGATTGTTGGGTGACGAAATAATTACTACTTTGATTAAGCCCGTGAGATTGGTAACTCCAGAGACAGCCCAAAAATTTGGTATACCTACTGAGGCGCCAATGTGGGTATCGCCATGGATTAGTGAAGAAAATTGTTGTCCACATTGTGAGCGTACTTTTACGCCTTTAGTTTATCAACCTCACTCTATTGTAGTTGCTCAACACTTTCATCCTGATAATTTAGAACTGGATGTAGGGATCTCTGGTCGAGGAGGAATCTATTTTAGTAGAGCATTATCCACCTACCATACCTCTTGGGGATGGGTGGCAGAATGTGAACCAAGAGGAAGGATCACATTCTATGGCGACGAAATTATGAGCGAGAGAGCATTTGTTAGAGGAATCCAAGCGTTCTGTGCCCCTTGTTCTGCAGAAGATGCCTTACACGAAGGCTATACTGAAAATGCGAAGAAAGGGCCTCTTGAAGAGGGATTAGTAGTTAGTTTTCAATCAGATATACCAATCTTCCATGAGTTT
>DOWS01000027.1:7854-8154 GCA_003519445.1 Candidatus Daviesbacteria bacterium | reverse complement strand
ATATTTTAAAGATTTTGCCAGCTACAAAAAGAGTTTTGCCAAATTTAAAAAACAATCTAAAAAAGTTTTTGACAAGCCTCGGGGTAAGTTTAATGTGGCCAATGCTTCATTGGCTCTACAAGTTGGACTGTCTTTAGGTATTGATCGCTCCCTTATTAGAAAAAGTTTGCAAAGTTATCAAGGTGTGGGGAGAAGATTTGAATATCTGGGAGATTTTAAGGGGGTCAAAGTTTATTCTGATTTTGGACATCATCCTACGGAAATAAAAGTTACCATGCAAGCAGCCAGAGAAAAATTCCT
>DOWS01000027.1:4594-7788 GCA_003519445.1 Candidatus Daviesbacteria bacterium | reverse complement strand
TATTCTGATTTTGGCCACCATCCCACAGAGATAAAAGTTACCATGGAAGCTGCCAGACAAAAATTTCCCAAACAAAAAATCTGGTTAATTTATGAACCGCATATGTTTACCAGAACTTATAAATTATTTGATGATTTTGTGAAAGTTTTTAGGAATTTACCTGTTGATAAAATCATCATTACTGATATTTATCAAAGTAGGGAAATTGATAAAGGATTAGTTAATTCAAAACAATTAGTTGAAGCAGTAAACAAAGAAAATACTTTTTATATTTCCAAAAAAGAATTAAAAAATTATTTGGAAAAAGTGGTGAGTGAAAATGATGTGGTTTTTTTCATGGGAGCAGGGGATATAGACAAATTGGCAAGAAATTTTGTTAATCTTCCAGATTAACTTTTTTTAACCTGTTGTTTATTTTTTCCCCAAAAAATCTGCCAGCCACCTGAAAAACTCGCTCCGGCGCATCTGTGACATAAAATTCTAAAATAGGATTTTGATTATTGGAAAACAAATCATTATCTGATAAAACTTTTTTAAGCTCCAAAGCTGTTGGCTTGGCAGAATCTACCAATGTAACGCTTGGCCCAACTGTTTCCCTGATAGTTTCCAAAAGCAAAGGATAATGGGTGCAACCCAAAATTAAGGTATCAACTTTAGCTTTAAGTACCTCATCCAAATAATCCCGGGCCATCAGCTTAGCAGCTTTGTGATTGTGCAAACCCTCTTCAGCCATCGGTACAAAAAGCGGACAACCAACCGAAACTACTTTGATAGATGTATCAATTTTTTTAATTCCTTGCTCATAAACTTTGCTTTCGATAGTTCCTTGTGTGCCAATCACGCCAATTCTTTTATTTTTAGTCACTTTTACAGCTTCCGCTACTGCCGGCAAAACCACGCCCACCACAGGCACGGTTGAAATCTCTTCTATTTCGGAAATAGCCAAGGCGGAAATGGTGTTGCAGGCTACTACTAAAACTTTCACTTTTCTCTTAAGTAAAAATTTCACCAGCTCCAGGGCAAATTTGGTGACCACTTCTTTGGAACGAGTACCATAGGGCACACGGGCAGTATCTCCCAAATAAATAATGCTTTCATTGGGTAAAAGTTTGATAATTTCTTTGACAACAGTTAAGCCGCCGATACCTGAATCAAACACCCCAATTGGACTGAAGTTCATATAAACAAGTATAATACCATATCATGAAGGTACTAATCTTTGGTCTGGGGTTAAATCAGGGGGGAGTTGGTTCGGCAATTTTTTTTGCAAAACAAAAAGATCAAGTCAGAGTAACTGACCTTAAAAACAAAGAAGTCTTAAAACCTTCACTGGATCAGTTAAAAAATTACCGGATTGAATATGTTTTGGGTAAACACAGATATGAGGATATTGACTGGGCGGATTTAATTATTAAAAATCCCGCGGTTAAACCGGATGATCTTTATATTGAGTATGCTACCAAACAGGGAAAGAGAGTAACAACAGACATGGGGATTTTTTTGCAATATGTCAAACCTTCCCAAATCATAGGCGTAACCGGCACCAAAGGCAAATCAACTACTGCTTCGTTAATTTATGAGACCCTCGCAATTCACCTCCGAGGTGAAAAAATGCGATTACACCTCGGAGGTGTGGTTTTGGCAGGGAATATCGGAAAAAGTGTTTTAGATACTATTCCATGGATAGATCAAGATACTCTAGTTGTTTTAGAAATTTCCTCATTTCAGCTCGAGGCATTTGACCAACATCAAATCTCTCCCAAATATGCTGTTGTCACAAATATCACACCTGATCATCTAAATTATTATAAAAACATGGACGAATATGTCACAGCCAAAAAAGTTATCGCAAAATATCAAACTAAAAATGACTTCTTGTTTATTAGAAAAGATAGTGATTTTGTAAGCAAAGCAAAAATTATCCGTTTTTCCAAAGATAACTTACCAAAAGATTTTCATCCCAAACTTTTGGGAGAACATAATCTGGAAAATATTGCCGCGGCATATGCAGTATGTAAAACATTAGGTATAGCTTTGCAAGGCCTAGCCTTGCAAGCGTTGGAGAATTTTCCGGGAGTAGAATTTAGACTTCAGAAAGTTTTTGACAAAGATGGCATTAAAATTTATAACGATACTGCCGCTACTTCTCCTGAAGCAGGAATAAAAGCTTTGGAAACATTTCCGGGCTGTATTTTAATTTGTGGGGGAATGAATAAGGGAATAGATTATACGGAATATGCAAAAGCAGTGAGCAAATTTGCTAAAAAAGTATATTTTTTGGAAGGCGATGCAATGCGCGCCTTTGAGGTAAACCCATACAATAATTTAGAAAAATTACTTAGAGATGTTAAAAAAGAAGCAAAAGAGGGTGATATAATTCTTTTTTCCCCTGCCGCAACTTCTTTTAATTTATTTCAAAATGAATTTGACAGAGGCAGAAAATTTAATAGAGCAGTTGAAAAAGTCTTTGGGGAATAAATCTTTTAGATAATTTTAGTAAAATTTCATAACCTCCGAAAAGTAAAATGGTGTAACTTAAATCTCCAACCAAACTGTTTCTGAAAAAAGGGAGAGCCATTGTATAGCTTTGGATTAAACCGTCCAAGGTATGAGGATACCATTTATTGGGAGGGGCCCAGACGCCAAAATTTGTTACTGCAAAAAATAAAACAGAAGAAAAAATTGCACTGCCCAAAACAATAAGAGGTTTTTTATGAACTCGAAGCCAAAGACCAATCAGTCCAACCAGCAAATAACTTCCATAAACATAAAACATATCTGTACCGTAAAATCCAATGAAATAATCGCTGATCAAAAGGGCCAAAATCGGCAGCCAGAAAATCTTTTTGGGAAGATATACTCCTCCAAAAAGCATCAAGGCTCCAATGGCCGCAATATTAGGCGCATGAGGAATTAATCTGGAAAATACTCCAAGGCTGACTATTATGATGGCTACCAGTCCTAGTTGCATAAACCCTAATACAATAAACAAGATAACAACTGCTGTCAATCTACAATATATTGGATAGGGTATAATACGTAAGATGTACAAGACTCTTAATAGAATTGAAATTTCAAGAAAGAATCTATTAGAAAATTATAGATTTCTTTCTGCCATAAACAGGAAAATAAAAATTGCCCCGGTTTTAAAAAGCAACGGGTATGGTCATGGGATAATTGAGGTAGCGCAAATT
>DOWS01000027.1:1986-4436 GCA_003519445.1 Candidatus Daviesbacteria bacterium | reverse complement strand
AAAATTAAAACCCCTGTTTTAATCATGGGCTATACCAATCCGGAAAATTTAAAAATCAAAAAACTGTTGTTTTCTTTTGCGGTTTTTGATTTGCAAACTGTTGAAATTTTAAATAAGTACCAACCGGGTTGCGCAGTGCATATTTTTGTGGATACGGGCATGAGCAGGGAAGGGGTCACCTTGGAAGATTTACCTGATTTCTTAAAAACTTTAAAAAAATTAAATGTTAAAGTAGATGGTTTAATGTCGCACTTGGCAGGCGGCATGGATAAACTGCAAATCCAGAGGTTCCATCAAGCACAAAAATTGGTTCAAAAGTATGGATTTTCCCCCAAATGGATCCATTTAGGCACAAGTGGCAATATGGCCAGAGTCGGGTTGAAACTGTATCTGCAAAAACCTATCTTGAAATTTATTTCCCATCTTGCTCAAGTTAAAAAAATCAAAAAAAGCGAAAGAGTGGGTTATGACAGGACATACAAAGCAAAAAAAGATACAATAATAGGAATAATACCTGCCGGTTATTATGACGGGGTGAACCGGGGGCTATCTAATAAAGGCTTTGTCAAAATTAAAAACATTTTTTGCCCGATTATCGGCAGAGTTAGTATGAATATGACTACAGTTGATTTAAGTAAAACATACGCAAAAATAGGAGATGAAGTGATAATTTATTCTGATAATCCCCAGAATAAAAATTCTGTAGAAAATGCGGCTAAAATCTGCAAAAAAATCCCTTATGAAATTTTAGTCAATCTGGCAGAAAGTACCAAAAGGATCATTGTATGAATTTATATTTTCAAAAAGTAGGCAAGGGGCAGGATTTAATTTTACTTCATGGTTGGGGGCATAATCTATCAACCTGGTGGCCGGTGGTGGATTTATTAAAAAACGATTTTACTCTCTGGCTCATTGATCTGCCGGGTTTTGGGAGATCTGATATTCCCCAAGGCGTCTGGACAGCTGATGATTATGCAAAACGCTTGGCCATTTTTATTAAAGAACAACACATCAAAAAGCCTGTTTTATTGGGGCATTCTTTCGGAGGATTTATAGCAATTAAACTTACCGGTAAATATCCTCATTTAATTTATAAATTGATTTTAGAAGCAAGCTCTGGTATCAGACCAAAACCTACTATATTTAATAGACTTTCTTTTTTAATTTCTAAAATTATTAATTTTTTTCCTAATTTTTTAAATGCAAAAAACCGGTTAAAAAACTGGTTTTATAAAATGATCGGCTCTGATTATTTCACAGCCGGCCCCTTGAAAAAAACTTATCTTAAAGTGATCCGTGAAGATTTAACTAATGATGCCAAAAAAATTCAGCAGGAAACTTTAATTATCTGGGGAGAAGATGATAAAACTTTGCCTATTGCGCGGGGTAAAAAATTATATCAGCTGATTAAAAATTCCAGACTGGAAATTCTGGAAAATTGCGGACATGCGCCACATATTAAAAACCCTAATTTATTTACAAATTATGTTAAAGACTTTATCTAAAATTTTTCCGATAATAGATCATCTTTACATTTTCCAGATTCTGGAATATGACTTGTGGCAATTTATCAAATGGTTTATTAAATACCCTTTCAAAAGAAATTTGCAAAAAAAACATAATTTGGAATTTACTTTAAAAATAAAAATACTCTTGATACTCATTATTTTCTGGATTTTAATTTTTAATTTTATCTTAGGCTTTTGGCTGACTCTCTTGATTTTTATTTTTTTATCACCTGTTTTTATTTTTCTTTCATATATTACTTATCTCCCCTTGGAAATTTATTACAAAAATAAACTCATGTCTCAAGCCAAACAAAAATTAGCAAGTCTTCATAGTCTAAAAATTATTGCCATTACCGGCTCGTACGGAAAAACTTCCACTAAAGATATGCTTTATACTCTGCTCTGGAAAAAATTTAGGGTGGTTAAAACTCCCAAAAGTTTTAATACTCCGATGGGGCTATCCCAGACCATTCTGGATTACTTAAAACCAAATACTCAAATTTTTATTGCAGAGCTTGGGGCTTACAAAATAGGGGATATTAAAAAACTTACAGAGTTCCTTCACCCAACAATTGGTGTAATTACTGCCATTGCCCCCCAACATCTTGAGAGATTTGGTTCTTTGGAAAATATTAAAAAGGCCAAGATGGAATTGTTTGAGAATTTACCACCCGGAGGAGTAGCCATCAGGGGATTAGGGTTGGAAGCTGCCTCTAAAGTAGCCAAACAGCTGGGCATGAGTCCTGCTGAAATTAAAGAAAGGATCGAGTGGCTGCAACCTACTCTTCACAGACAGGAAATAAAAAAGCAGGGGGGTATGACTATTATAGATAATACTTATAATACCAATCCTGAAAGCGCTAAAACTTCTCTAAAATTGCTGCATGATACGCCAGGATCGCAAAAGATTTTAATTACACCGGGGCTGGTGGAGTTGGGAAA
>DOWS01000027.1:0-1841 GCA_003519445.1 Candidatus Daviesbacteria bacterium | reverse complement strand
AAAAATTTTCCCAAAGAAAAAATTTATACTGTAGCTTCGCTATCTGACGCCATAAACTTACTTTCCCAAATTGCCAAACCCAATGCAGTAATCCTCCTTGAAAACGACCTGCCAGACCAGTATTTTTAAGCTTTTTTTGACGGTTTATCCTGTATAATATGTTGGTGGAGGAAAAATATGTTTGAGGAACTAAATACAGTTGTACTAAAATCCGATATTAAAGAATACGGCCTTAAAAAAGGCGATGTTGGAACCGTGGTGCATGTATATGATAACGACAAAGCATTAGAGGTAGAATTCATAGCAGCCACAGGTAAAACTATCGCTGTGGTTACTCTCACCTCTGATGATGTCCGAACTATGGTTAGAAATGAAATTCTTCATGTCCGCGGCTTTGCCACGATGTGATAAAAGACTTCTTGAAAACGACCTGCCAGACCAGTATTTTTAGGCATAAGTCCGAAATTTGCATTTAGATATAGTGTTGTGGTAGAATTTCTTCATGAGAAGATTAGAAACAGAGACAGACAGAACAATTTGGCAACATAGAGAGGCATACTTTCAAAGGTTGCTTCCATTTGCAAGAGCAGTAATTACGGAGGATGGTTATTACCAGGATGCTTTAAGAGATTTAAGCTCAGAGCAAAGAGATGTAGTAACTGCTGTATTTGCAGATTATGCTACCGTAAAACAATTCGGAAGATTAACAAGTGAACGATCTTACACAATTAATCACGGTAGCGGTCAAACGATGGACCCTCTGAGAAACAGATATAGCCGAAGACTTCATGAAGTTGGGATAAAAGATTCAGCGGAATGGCTAGCAATGTTACCTAAGGTTGGAGATGTAATAAACAGTGCAGCCTTTGGGGATCCTTTTTTTGACAGACCTCAAGTTTAATGTTTGTTTCAAAGTTAACTCTTTAACCCACCCATTTTGGCCATTTGGGTGAGAAGGCCGGAGTCAAAAGTATGGGTGGTCTTTTTTTGATATACTCAATTCATGTTCATTTATCTTGATGAAAGCGGAAATTTAACAAAGAGTATTGGAAAATATTTTATTGTTACATCCTATACTATCGGTGATCCAAGAAGAATTGCCAAGGCCTTCAGAAAATGGCAGAAGAATAAATTTCCCAGAAAACTCAAATATCAATCTGAAGTTAAATTTAACGATTCACATTTAACCGATGACCTTCGCGAAAAAACCCTTAAGTTTTTAGCCAAACAAGATGTACGCATATTTTATACTTATTTAAAGATCACCAATATTCCCCAAGACTACAGAGGTAAGCAAGGATTAATTAAAACAGGTCTTCTTTATACTCATATTGTCGGAGACACGCTTGAATTGTATCTACCGATTACTGAAACTGAATTCAGGGTATTTAGAGATCGGAGAATTTTAAAAGGCGTTACCATGAAAGATTTTAATGAGCATTTAACTACTCAACTGCTTCCTCAATTACCCGCCAAGGTAGTTTTCCAGATACAAGCCATGGATTCAACTTCCAGTCCTCAAATTCAAGTAGCAGATTGGATCTGTGGTGCTTTGGCCAGATATCATGAAGGTAAAACCCAAGGGGAAAAGTTTTACAATATCTTAAAGAATAATATCATTCAAGAAAAAGAACTTTTTGCTGAATATTGGACAAAGAAATGGAAAAAATAACTACAAAAAAAGGAGCGGTGGTGCTAGCTGTGATACTCCTAAGCTGAAAACGAGTGTACCACTCGTGAGAACCTAGGCACAAACTAGTATATTATTACCAGCTCCATTATTAATATACTATCTTGTGATGCAAATTGCAAGGACTAATATCATAGTCCTCTTGAAAAAC
>DOWS01000019.1 GCA_003519445.1 Candidatus Daviesbacteria bacterium | reverse complement strand
GCAACTTTTAATCCATATTCTTTCTCTTCTTTCTGTTGTCCGCAACTTATAAAAACTCTTGCTTTTCTCATAATATTTTTTTCTCTTTTTGCTTTTCTTCTCTCTCAAAAATCATTTTTAGATTGTCTTTCGTCACTTCTGTTTGATAATCAAAGTAAACCAAATTAATGCCATTTTTCTGACATAATTCTTTTTTTAACTTGTCCCTTTGGACAACGGCGAGGTACGATTCTTTCCCCCCAAAAAAATTAACTGGTTCATAATGTTGCTTTCCCATATATTCTATGGCTAAGTTTTTATCTGGTACAAATATATCTAGTTCTAATCCATTAAGCCAAGATTGTCTGTAGTGAAAGTATACTTTGTAGTCTTGGAAATATTTTTTAACAAGCTCGAATAATTTTGTTTCAGAAATCCAACCCTCTCCTATTCTTGGAAGATTAAATTTTTCCCTGTAAAAATTTCTAGCATTTCTCACATATTGATGGGATTCTTTTTGCTTATCTCCAATCTTTTTATATATTTTTCTTCGCCTATCCATTGATGCCTCGATTATTTTGGGAGCAAAAGTTTTGACTATCCAATTATATTTTTTCTTGAAATATTCTTTGCTTTCCTTTTCTAACTCTTTCTCCAAATTGACAATTCCTGAATTATTACCTGCATATAAGAATTTAAACAGGTCATTATTCTCTTTTCTTAAAAATACTAAAGCCTTGGCAATTGCGTGAGAAATTTCTTGTGACATGTCTTCAAAATTCTCTCCCATGCAATACTTACAGGGAATTGCATGATAAATAAATGGTTTACCCCATGTATAGTTCCAAAAATCTGGCCATGCTTCTTCAAGATCACTTTTTATAGTATTGCAAGTCAAAAGATAACAACAGCAATCTGTACAGAAAAATACAGATATTCCGTCGTATGGTGTTTTTGTTCCTGGATAATAAAACAATGAGTAACTCTTCTCTAGATTATTGTGGTTGCAACCTTTTTCCTTTCCTATGGGTATATCAGCCTCATCTTGGCTAAAAAAATACTTTTTACATTCATTACACAAGAAATTTTTATTGATTATTACATGACGACTGTTTTCAGAAAAATGAGAGAAAGCACCCGTTCCCGTGTGAATGAAATTAGACGATTTACAGTACGGGCAAGCTTTAGGATTGCCTTTTATTTTATCTGTCATAAATATTTTCTTACCGCAATTTTATCAAATTTTGCAGATTTTGGCTAAATTAAGTTGTTGTTTTTATTTTGATGATTTTGTACATTGTAGTTGTACTCAGAAATAACCTTCGGGTTTTTTTAATGGCCGTCTTGACAGATCCCGAAAGGTTTCTGAGTGCCAGACAATCCCACCTGGGGGGTGAATTTATTACAACCTCGGAGGTGTAATAGCTTCGCACCTCGGGATTTTAACCTCTTTTTGTGCCTAGCTGCGGAGCTAGGAATCGGACCTAGATTAAGGGATCCAAAGTCCCCTGTGCGACCATTACACCACTCCGCAATAATCAAACAAAATTATTCATTCCTATCACCCAACCTTTAATTTTTCTATTCAAATCTGTACTCTTTTTTATACCAACTCTAATTAGACCGTGGTAATCTTCTCCTGTGTTTTTCCTTTTAGTTAAAACATTATGATTCTTAATATATGTTTTCCCAAAATCCCTAGCTTCTATTCCTAATCTCCCTCCCCAAAAATCCAGAGCTGAAGGGATATTTCCGGTTTTATGGATATACAGATTAAAGCTAATATCTTCATCTTTAATCTGGCAAAATTCTTTTACCCATCTTATGAACAGTCTAATCAAAAATGGATCAGAATTTGCAAAGGCTACTCCCTGTGAAATATTACCCTTTCTTTGTTTACTCCCTTCGCACCAGTAGGCAATTATACCTAATAGCCAAATTTCTCTTTTTGATAGCTTTCCTATAGCCTTTTTAGCTACATTAATTGTCTTCGTTTCTTTTAATTCCCTAAATCTTCTTTTAACCCTGCCTCCCTCTGCTTGACCTATCTGCTTTTTTAACAAAAGCCTCTTCCTTTGTTCATCAGTCAATACAACATCTCTTAACCATAAAGATAGTGAAGACTGAGATACAGGGATAAGAAGCATAATTTCAGAGTAAGACTTACCCTGTTGTCTAAGATATATAGCTTTTTCGCGCTCATTTACTTTAGCCAGCATAAAAACCTACTCCATGGTTTCTATGATAAATCAACTATCTTCAATTGTAAAGTCCAAAGTCAAGAGATAATCTAATTAAACCAAATACACTTCTGTTCCGACTTTAACGGGTTTGTCAGCCTTTAGCCCAAAAGAATCTCCTTTTTTGACCTTTTCCACGCTTTCGTGGTCAACCTGAAGACTCTCTATTTTTTGGCTAAACTCCTCTTCGCCCCTTTTGAATTTCACTTCATCTCCCACCTTTAATCCGCCAGATGCCAAATCCACAATAGCCACTCCCAATTTATCATAGAAGTGGACAACTTTACCTATTGCTTTATCCAAAATTTCTCACCTCCAGTCCAGTAAGTATTATACAACATGTTCTACTTGACAATCACCAACAGGTTATGACTACTATTAAATATAAGGGGGTGATAAAAAAATGAAACTTCTCGGATGGGTTTTGGCTTTGGCTGCCCTTAATTTGGGTTTGTCAGCACTTGGCATAAATCTGGTTGAATCGGTTTTAGGAGGTTCTGATTCTTTATTAGTGAAAGTAGTTTATCTTGCCGTAGGTGCAGCAGGAGCGTATAAGTTATATTTACTGGTGTCAAAAAAGAAATAGGGAAGAGTTTGTTTTATATAGTTTAAACTGGGAATTATTAAAATCCGGCCATTTTAATGGCCGGATTTTTGTGTTAAAATTTACTACATGCCGCAATTGCCAATGTGGTCAAGGCGTCCGCTTGAAGAGCGGATTATCTCAGTCCGATTCTGGGTTGCGGCACACAAGCGGGCGTAGTTCAGTAGCCAGAATGTCTCGTTGCCAACGAGAAGGTCGTGGGTGCAAGTCCCATCGCCCGCTCACTTTCTGAAAAAATTGAAGATCAAGGTTAAAATAACAGAAATTACAATTGCCGAGGTAAAGGGGATATAGATTTTTAAATTTGGCCTGTCAATATAAATATCACCCGGAATTTTGGGCAAATTGGGCATGATATTAAAAATCAGCCCCAAAAGTAAAAATATTAACCCCAAAAATGAAAACAATTTCCCTATCTCCTGCATGACATAATTATACATCAGCTATGATAAGATGTTTTTATGAAGCTTCGGCTATAGTAACTTTGTGGTTGGCTATTATTTTAGCTAAGAAAGGTAAAAGATGAACAATGCTGATCAATGGATCATTTGGGCAGGTTTGATTAATGCTATTTTAATTTTAGCAGTGGTTTTAATGCTGCGAGATTGGCCTAGAAAAAGTTCCAGAAAAGCTCGCTAAATAAACCTATTTTACTGTCACGCTTTTGGCTATATTCCGCGGCTTGTCTACATTATGGCCCAACTCAACTGCCATATAATAAGCCAAAAGCTGCAAAGGGATAATATCCATAATCGCTTGAGTTTCCCCTGTACCAGGAACAGGGATATAGTGATCAAAGCCAGGGTGAGAAGTAGGGGATATACCAATTACAATTGCACCCCTTGCTTTTACCTGATTAACAGCATTTAATACATCATCTTTTGCCGCATCTTCAGACACAACCACAATAACCGGCACTCCTTTTTCCATTAAAGTAATAGCATAATGTTTTAAGTCTCCTGCAGGGATACCGTGAGCATGAATATATGAGCCTTCGATAATTTTAATCATGCCTTCTTTAATAATGTTAAAGTT
>DOWS01000052.1 GCA_003519445.1 Candidatus Daviesbacteria bacterium | reverse complement strand
TGTTTGTTTTGGGTTAGGTATAAGCTAGGTATGAGATTTAAAACTCTTCTTTCTTCGGGCATTCGAAGACCTTTGTGATAGTAAATTAAAGCGCGAGGTTCACCGGTAATGCTTTTAACGGCTACAACTTCAACTGGTTCAACTCCAATTGTTGCATTTGGGTTCCACCAGGCCAATATTTTCTTAGCTGCTTCCCCCAACTCCTCGTCTTCTCTTAAAAGATGTTTTATATGGTTAATAGGGGGAACCTCTCCCGGAGTTTCTGCCACATGATTTAATACAACGAGTAAAACTAATTTATCAGGATGCGGAGGGAGATCAATCCTGTAATCATATCCGCGATTGTTTTTAACCGCCTTAGAAAATGGTAACCATATTTGTGGACCGTCTAATGCCATTAATCCCATTAGGGCTGGGATATTTCTGGGATCAAATATGGGTAAATCATCCCATCGTTTGCCAAACAATCTTTCGTATATAGCTGCCCTAGATGGTCTTTCTGATTGGGGGCTTGGTTCAGGTTCTGTCATTATATTTATTGTTTCTTAAGATGTAAAAATTTAAGAATGTCACCAACTGTTTCTTCCAGCTGTTTACTTCTCCAAAGATAAATTAGGGGTATAAGCCCAAAGAGATTAATCAAAAATATGGCTGTAAACCATAAAGTATCTCCTTTTTTGGCAGATTTCCAAAGGCCCATTCCCTTCCAAAAAGCTTCCCAAACAATCAGCACAAAAATTCCCAAACCTGCCGGATTAAAATTAAAACCGTTCCAGTTCATTTATTTATTATACTATATTTTGGCGGATTTATCTCGCCGAAGCCAGGCTCTGCTGGCGAAGGCGGAGAGGGAGGGATTCGAACCCTCGATACTCTTACGAGTATACACGCTTTCCAAGCGTGGTCTATCGGCCACTCAGACACCTCTCCTTAGAGTATATTATAGCAGGTTAAAACGATCTTGACTTTCGTACTTTATTAGGTTAATCTGGAATTAATGCCCAGAATTCTATTTAGAAGCACAAAACAAAATCAGTATCTCTCAGAAATAAAACAAATTAGCGGGCTAAGTGTAGATAAGTTAGCTTTTTTGTGTAGTGTTTCCCCAAGAACTTTTCGTGATTGGTTAAGAGGGAAATATAATATTTCAGAGAATGCCTCATCAATTTTACAGAGTAAAACCGGAATAAAATTACCCGAAGATATAGAAATAGTTAATGATTACTGGTACATCACCAAAGGTGCAAGAAAAGGAGCACTAAGGCGGATGGAGTTATACGGTTCTCTTGGAACTAAAGAAGGTAGGCGTAAAGGTGGGATAAATTCCCAATTAAGGAGAAAAGAAAATCCTGAATTATATAGATTACTTGGTTGTAATTTGCGGAAAGAGTTTAAAGTTAATTATCCATCCATACTTTTTGCAGAAATAGCCGGAATAATTTTGGGGGATGGTGGTATGACTGATTACCAACTTAGAATTACGGTCAGTAGTTTAGTAGATGGCCCTTATGCAACTTTTATTATTTCACTTTTTAAAAAGGTTTTTGGACAAGAACCTTCTTGGCATAAATGTTCATGCTGTAATAGTATAGATATAACTCTTTCTGGAGTTGGTTTAATTGAAGAACTGGAAAGATGGGGGTTTGTAAGGGGAGATAAAGTTAAACATCAGGTTGGTTTTCCTAAATGGATTTGGTCAGATATTGAATTTCAAAAGGCATGTGTTCGTGGTTTGATGGATACTGATGGAGGATGTTATTTTCATAAACACAAAAGCAATCATTTGGTATATAGAAACTTTGGTATGTGCTTTGCAAATGAATCCTTGCCGCTTATTATTTCTATGGCAAAGGTATTAAAAAGTTTAGGGATAAAGTTTTCTTTGGCTAAAAAAAGTACGCGGATTTATATTTACAGTTTTACAGAAATTAAAAAGTATTTTAAATTAATTGGTTCACATAATGCAAAAAATGTTGAAAAATTTAATAGTTATTTAAATGAAAGTAGCCATAGAATATTTGCGCACTAGGCCACTATGCGACCTCTCCTTACTGGGTATTATACCAATAAGGTGGATTTTCTGTATCTTAAAAAAACTTCATCCCCAAGTTTTTTAACAGAAATAAGTTTAAATTTTTTAATTTTGGAGGGAGGGAACAAATAGCCTTCTGCTAAAGTTAAGGTCATGTCTTTTTGGCTGCCGAATATTTTGGGGGAAATAGTCAAAAATATCTCATCCAGCAAATCTTCTTTTAAAAATGAGGCTAAAAGAGTGGGTCCTCCTTCCACCAAAACCTTTCTATAACCTTTTTGATATATGTCACTGACTAATTTTTTAAGATCACGGTTGGCAATCAAATAGGGTAAATTGGGATGATGCTCTTTTAAACTTTTTTTAGTTTGCTCCCCAAACTGCCTAGCTAAATTTTTGCCGTGAATTAAACAATCGGCGAAAGAGCGCAGTTCTAGTAGAACCTGATGATCAACAGAACTGCCGATTGGCCAGTAGTTTGGTTTTTTGACCCCTACTTTACCGTCCAAAGTCTGGACAAAATTGGTATAAAAAAAGGGCCTGCCCGCAATTTCAGGAAAACTTAAGTTCGGGTAAAACATGTTTGGCAGCCAGAAACTTGAGGGTCGCTTTGACAGCTATAAATGATACGGCTATGCCTGTGGCAAAGAGCAGCCTTTCTGCAATTACTACGGGGATAAGCCCATTCCACACCGCGGCAGGCAAATTAAACACCCAAATCCAGGCCGCCCCGCCAACGGCATGGGCTGTGAAAGTAGCACCCAAACTTTTTAAGTATAGATTGCTTCTGAATTTATAGGCAATTAAAGGGATTAACCAGAATAAAGTATAGTAAGGTACTTGCTTGCCTTGTGGGTGAGCCAAAAATGTAAGAATAGCCAAAACAGGTACAGCTAAAATCCATTTGCTGGAATTCTTTTTGGAAATAGCGGCAAAGTAATAAACGGCAAATAAAGTGGGGAAAAGTCTGATAATTGCTCCAGTGGTCCAGGGTACATCTTTGATTAAATTATTGGCCACCATCACGGAAAAAATCGATACTATGCCAAAAAATGGCCCTAAAAATGCTCCGGCCATGGGAGCAAAAAAGTCAAAAAGAGTAAAAGAAACATTAGAACCCAGCAGTTTATTAAAGGGAACCTGCAAGCTGGTAAATCCCACCAGGGTAAAGATAGCTAAAAACAGTAATTTTTTCTGTAAACTCTTGGACATCAGAGCACAAGATTAAACCAAACCTCGTTAATTGTCAAGAGGAGCCCAAGTTCTGACCTGGGGGATTTTTAGAAAGTGGTCGTCATAGCTGACAATGACTGCTCCCGCCTCTAAAGCACAGCAAGCAATCCAGATGTCATTAACAGGCAGGGGAGTACCGGCTTTTACAAGAGCATATTTGATCTCGCCAAAGATTTCCGCTGTTTCTTTGTCAATTGGTACTACTTCCACACGGGGTTTCATTAAAAATTGTTCCAGCAGTTGCCTGTTTTTTGTCTCTTTGGTGCCGCCTTGGAAGCCGGCCAATAATTCTCCAATGACTATGACCGGCACAAAAATATTATCGGCATTGCCCAACTCCTTTAAAATTTGTTCGTCGCCCCGCAGCAGCCCGGTGTAGGCATTAGTGTCCAGGATAATTTTCTTCATGGCCAATCCTCGCGGTCAACGCGCTCAAAACCTGCCGCCTTTGAATAAAAAGCTTTTTCATCGGATTTTGACCATACCCCAAGCATATCTTTAAAGTTAGCCGCCCTTGCTTTTGCGCTGTCGGCGGCGATGCCAAGGGACTGCCGGAGAAGCATCTTGATTGTTTGGTTTAGACTGGTGCCTTGACGCCCGGCTTTTTCGTCAATCAGTTGCGCAAGCTTATCGTCAAGAGCGTGGATGGTGATAGACTTAACCATTTTTTGGTTCATAATGAACCAATTATAGTTCACCATTATCTCTTTGTCAACCCTTGCTTTCAAGGAAATTTTGGAGTAAAATTGGCCCAACAATCTCTAGTGGCCATGATTTATACGGGCGATTGGATGATTGTTCAAATTATGGATGACAGGGATTTAATCAAACAGAAAATTAATATCGTAGATTTGGTGCAGGAATATCTGCCGTTAAAAAAAGCCGGCATTAATTTTAAAGCCAATTGTCCTTTCCACAGCGAAAAAACACCTTCTTTTATAGTTTCTCCCGAGAGGCAAATTTTTAAATGCTTTGGTTGCCAGAAAGGAGGGGATGTATTTACCTTTTTAATGGAAAAAGAAAGCATGGAATTTAAAGAAGCGCTGGAAATGTTAGCCAAAAAAGCAGGAGTGGCCCTAAAAAAAACTCCTGACAGAACAGATTTCAAAGACCGCTTATTTGCAATAAACTTAAAAGCCCAGGAATTTTTCCATTATCTGTTGACCAAACACTCTTTAGGAAAAAAAGCTCTTGAGTATTTAAAAAATAGAGGATTGAGTGATGCTTCAATAGAAGTTTTCGGTTTGGGCTATGCCCCTAATTCCTGGGAGTCTTTGACTAAATTTTTACTCAAACGCGGATTTAGCGTTTCTGAAATAGTATTGTCCGGATTAGGTGTGGCTTCCAAAACAGGCAGTTATGACCGTTTCAGGGGCAGAATAACTTTTCCTTTGATTGACGGAAAAGACAAGTTAAGAGGTTTTTCCGGCAGGGTATTGAATAATGCCGAACCAAAATATATTAACACCCCCCAAACCCCCATTTTTGATAAGGGAAACATGCTTTTTGGCCTTAATTTTGCCAAAGGGGAGATCAGAAATGCGCAGGAGGCTGTTTTGGTAGAAGGAGAAATGGATGTAATTTTATCCCATCAGATGGGAGTAAAAAATGTTATTGCTTCCAAAGGCACTGCTTTAACAGAAGGCCAAATTGATCTTGTAAATAAATACTGCCAGAATATACTGCTTTGCTTTGACATGGATCTGGCAGGGGATTCTGCTTCCAGACGTGGCATAGAGATGATAGATAAAGCAGGATTTAACATTAAGGTTATCAGTTTAAGCGAAGGTAAAGACGCGGCAGAAGTTATTAAAACAGACATTAAACTTTGGCAAAACGCCATTAAGAACGCCACGGCAATTTATGATTATTATCTGCAGTCTGTTTCAGGTAGGTTTGATCTGAAAAACCCTGTTCACCTGCGGCAAATCCGTGATGAACTGGTGCCTGTCTGGGCTAAAATCAGCGATGATTTGCTGCGCGATCATTATATCCAAAAATTGTCCAATTTTTTAAAGATTGATGATACGGTTTTACGCCAGGCTGTGGAAAAAGCTAGGGCAGGGAAGGAAAGAAACTATACGGAAATTCTGCAGCAAGCCAAAGATGATGCGGTGGGAGTAAGTTCCCGCAGGGAGCTTTTGGAAGAGTATTTAATAGCGCTTCTTCTTCACCCTCCCAAGGATTTTGTTTTTGTGCCGGGTTTTCCTGAAACTTTATTTTTAAGGGAATCATTCAGGCAAATTTATGTCCTGCTATTTTTATATTTGGATTCAATCTCTTTCAAAAGCAAGGCTTTTAGCATTAATGAGTTTGCATCTGATTTGCCGAAAGAATTATTGCTGGAAGTGGACAGATTGTATTTGACTGAACTGGATGATAAGCTTTCCGGGCCTGAACTCTGGCAAAAAGAATTGGAACAGGTAATATCTGAACTTAAAAAAGCCCTGATTAAAGCTTCGCTGCAAAAGCTCTCCCATGAAATAAAAAATGCCGAGAGTTTTGGTAAGATAGAAGCGTTGACAGTGTTGACTAAAAGGTTCAGGGATTTGTCAGTTAAACTGAAGAATCTATAACGCGAAGCGTTACAAGAAGCGAAAGCGACTATAATTATGGCAAAAAAAAGTAAAGAATTATCATTGGATACAAAAAAGCTTTTGAAAATGGGAAAGCAGCGGGGTTTTATTACCCAGGAGGAAATCCTGCAGGTTTTTCCCAAGCCGGAGGAAACGATTGAAGCGCTGGATGAATTTTATATAGAACTTCTGGCAGCAGGAGTGGATGTATTTGAAACAACTGCAGAGGAGCTGGAGGCGGATGTTAAAGGGGCATCGGAGCTGGAAAAAGAGTTGGAGATATTGACAACTTTAGAAGAAGGGGCGGTGACTGACCCGGTTAGGCAGTACCTTCGGGATATTGGTAAAATTCCCCTTTTAACAGCCCTGGATGAAATAGAATTGGCCAAAAAAGCGGAAAAAGGCGAGAAAAAATCCAGGGACAGGTTAATCAGCGCTAATTTGCGTTTAGTTGTTTCCATAGCCAAAAAATATGTAGGGCGGGGAATGAGTTTACTCGATTTGATAGAGGAAGGAAATATTGGTTTGATGCGCGCGGTTGATAAATACGACTGGAGAAGGGGCTATAAATTTTCTACCTATGCCACCTGGTGGATCCGTCAGGCTATCACCAGAGCGATTGCTGATCAGGCCAGAACTATTAGAATTCCGGTTCACATGGTGGAGACTATTAATAGGTTTAACAGGACACAGAGAAGGATGATGCAGGAGCTGGGTAGGGAGCCAACCCCGGAAGAGGTGGCAGCGGTTTTAGGCATAGATCCCCAAAAAGCCCGGGAAATTGTTAAGGTTTCGCAGGAACCAACATCGCTCGAAACTCCGGTGGGGGATGAAGAGGATTCACATTTGGGAGATTTTATAGCGGATCAGGGTTTGCAGCCGGATGAGCAAGCAACAAGAGAGCTTTTAAAAATTCATCTGGATGAAGTTTTGGATACTCTCTCACCGCGGGAAAAAAGAGTGTTGCAGCTCCGCTTTGGCCTGGAAGACGGCAAACAGAGGACACTGGAGGAAGTGGGCAGGGAGTTTGGAGTAACCAGAGAGCGGATCCGCCAAATTGAAGCCAAAGCTGTCAGGAAACTCAAACACCCCACCCGGGCCAAAAAACTGCGTGATTATTTGGAATAATTTTTCTGTCATTGCGAGGAACGAAGCGACATGGCAATCTATTTTTTTATTGAATAAAAAGTTGAGGTGGATTTCAGCGCTGTTGGATGGTAAAATAACACCCGTACATTGATAATCCCCTGTAGCTCAATGGTAGAGCGAGATCCTGTAAAATATTGCAGCTTCTCCGAGAAATCGGAGTTGAAAACTGGGTTAATTGTCCTACATCGCTAAAAGCTATGTAGGATTCACCGAAACTTTAGTGAAGGTGGATCGGGAAACCTTTAAAATGGTAATCCGCAGCCAAGGTCGCCGTCGGCGACAAGGTTCAGAGACTATACGCCCAGGTTCTAAAATCCACATTGGTGGATCACGAATATGAGATAGTCCAAGCCCCGCCCAAAGGCGGGGGCACTTGTAAGATCGAGGTTCGTGGTTCGAATCCACGCGGGGGAGCTCAAGTCTGTTATTATAACCTGCTGATTAGCAAGCAGGGATGCGAAAATCGGAGTTGGCACTGCTTCTGTAATCTCTTTATTTCTTACAATTATCTTTTCATAAAAGAACCTTAGATAGTGCCTTTTTAGAAAATCTGGGGCTTCAGAATAAGTTTGATAAATGTTTCTAGTAAAGGCTAGAACTTCATCAATAAGCTCAATATCTATCTGGCTTTGGGCATCGATCTCCTGCATTTGAGTCTCTAGGTTAAGGATTTTATCCTGAATTTCTGAATGTTTTCTCTTAAAAGTGTCTCTATCAATAGTGGCATCTAATAAGGCATCTTCCAATTTATTCCTTTTATTTTCAAAAGCTGTTTTTTGGTTTATCATGCCTTGTTTTAAAGAATCTGCAGTTTTGCGGGTGTTTTCTAGGCGTTCCTTAGTTTTGCGGACCACAGCATCTATAAATTCTTGGCTAAATTGCATTTTTTTAAATTCTTCCATAGTTTGGTTCTCTAAGTTTGTTAGCTCCACATACGGGGCAGGACAGCCATTTCTGCCTAATTTCTTGCAATGGTAATATCCTATCTTTCCGCCTCGTTTCTTAAGTTTTACCGCATCTACATGCCATTCAGCGGTATATCTTTGACCGCACTCACCGCAATAGATAAAACCTCTTAAGAGGAAATCGTGGACTCTGCGTCTCATTAAAAAGTTTCTGTGCTTTGCTAAAACATACTGGCAGGTTTCAAATAAATCCTTAGTAATAATAGGGATATGTTTTCCTATCTTTGATTCACCTTTCCAGCGGATAAGACCGTAATAAAAAGGATTATTAAGAATATTACCTATAACGCTATGTCCTAGTCCTGTACCGGTTTTAGATACCAAATTTTTATCGCTAAGCCACTCTTGGAGTTCTAAGATCGAGTAATTGCCAGTGGAATAAATCTCATACAATTCTTTTATGATTGACGCCACATAAGGATCCGGTTCACAAGTTTTTCTTTCTCGATCTCCGCCAATGCTTATATAGCCAAGTGGAGGAGGGGTTGGCTGCCAACCTTCCCTAAATTTCTGCATCAAAGCATCCTTAGTCCTTTGTCCGTTTACCTCTGACTCCCACTCCGCAACAGAAGCAAAGATATTTCCTATTAGTCCTTCGGTCACATCACCGTTTTCGGACACAGAGAGGAGCTTAACGCCCATGTTTTTAAACTGTTTTCTTATTTCGGAGAAATCCCCAACATTCCTGGCAAATCGGTCAATCTTATAAATAATAACTGCATCTACAGGACTTTCTCGAAGTAGGGTTAACAGTTCTTGAAATGCCGGTCTATCTGTTGTTCTACCGCTTTTACCGCCATCTTCAAAGATTCTTTTAACATGATAGCTACACATCTGAGCGTAATCTAAGCAGGCTCGTTTTTGATTATCTAGGGAGAATCCCTCGTTGGCTTGTTCGTCTGTACTTACTCTTAAATAGATATAACAGTTCTTCATATTTATGCTTATTACTTATACTTAATTATACTATATAATAGATAAAATTGTATAAGCTAGTTTCTTCTTTTCAGATATTCCTCCACCTTCTTTACAAATACAGCACCTTTATTTTTAACTCGACTGTCGACTAGATCGTTGGCAAACTCCATAAGCTTATCCCCAGGCACCCCCTTCTTTAGTGCAGAGAGGTAAAAATCGAAGCTATCGGGTTTATCGGGTTCCAGCATTTCCCAAGCTTTAAGGATTTGTTCCTGACCATAGTTCATGATCGGGAAGTTGTACGGATTGACCTTACCTCTGTACTGCGCTACTTCCTTAGAAGAATTTCTATCTATCGGTTTATTTAATTCTTTATTTAATCTATCTTTCGGAGGTATAGAATCACTCTCATTTGAATTTGAACCTTCTTTATCTAGTAACCCCTCATTGTTACTACTTTGATAACCTGAATATTCTTCATCTAATAAGTCGTTTATTACCGGTTCAGTAATTATTTTATTACGGAATTGAGAACTCCTCTCTTTTAACTGAACTGCTATTAAACTTCGTAGTTTCTCAAGTTCAAAACCTACCTTTTTGGTAACTTCCGAACTCAGGTATTCTTCATTTAGTCTGTACTCTTTGGTTTTTCCGTTCTGTATGATATACCCTTTGGTGAGGAGTGTATCTAAAACCTTTTTGGCAGATGATGGAAGTATGCCTATTGTTTTTAGGTCTGATTTTTTCAACTTAGCCCATCTGCATTGGCACCCGTGAGTTAATCTTAAAACTAGCCAAAAGACTCTCCACCCTCTAGCACTGAGGTCAATAAGAGGCAATATATTACTTATCTTATTTGGGACTCTGGTGAATCCCTTACTAAACTTATCCATTTTTATACTCCTATTTATTTTGATAAATCATTTGTTTTAAGTTTCTTTGGGCAGAATAGAACCGATTAGGCTCAACTTGAGCTTTATATGAAAAGAAAAGCTCTATTAGCGGCTTTCTTTGCGTGGAGTCTTCAAATACAAAAATCATTCTCTTGGGATTATCCCTATTTATAGATGTGAGTTTTAATGACTCACAAAGGAGGTAACTTGCCAGAACAAATGAGTCAGTAGAAAAGATGTTTTTATTATTTTCCATAGTTATTTTTATTCTTTTTGGTCAGGAATTGTTTTTTATGCTGTAAATGGGCGAATACTATATTGACCCATTGTTCTGCAGCCATTTCTAATTGATGTTTTTGCTTATCCTTAATATTGATACTCATTAAGCACTAGTCTACAGGAGCTTAAAACGGAGAAAGTGACACTAATTTTTAATTTTTTGAGGCTGAATGTGGCGTTTTAAAAGTCTTTCCTTCTGTTTCCTAAGTCGTGCATTTAATCTTTTAGGTCCAATCTTTATTTCTTCTTCAATGGTGAAAATATTAGGTATAATGTCTTCATACATTAATTTGTTCTGATTCCGAGTATAAGTTTCCTCTTGAACATCTCTTTGTAATGGACCCACCTTTAAAGTTTTCATACTTGTTTTTAGTGTTCTTGATCTGCGTCTTTGATTTTTGCTTTGATTAATTACTTTTTCTAGCTGTATAAATGATTTTTTAAGAGTACTCTTTCTCTTACCTTTCGTGGATTTAATTACAAACCTTAAGTATTCTAGCAGGAGTTTTTTCTCGCCTATTGTTAAGCCTATTCTATTTGCTTCTTGGGGGTTTTTGATGATTTCAGAGAATGTTTCTATATTGTAGTGAGGGTAGGTTTTAGGTTTTCCATAAAGGATATTCCACTCTACCCAATCCATAAAACTTACAGGAAGCCTATACTTATGAAGCAATTCTGTTATGCGTTCCTCCCACTGATTAATAAATAGGTCAGGTTTTCCATAAAGCCAATTTGAGTCTTCAAATTCAATTTCAGTATTCATAATAAGGTGATGATCTTTATCAGGGGTTAATTTTGGTATATTAAATTCTTTTCTAATTGATAAAATATCTATATTAAACTCTTTGCTAATAGGGAGGAATGAGGCTTTTTCGTAGTTTAGATTTTTTCTTACACCAAACCATTTATAATCCATTTTAGCTTGGAGTAAAGGTCCAATAAGATCCTTAAAACTCCAAGACATTTTTTGTTTCTTAATACTCATTTTTATCCTTATATTTGCTCTAAACTTTTAGAGTGAGCTTATTGTATTTTAATGGAAGTAAATATCAAGTATTCCTGCAGGTGGTTGCACTAATTACAACGGAATAACTTTTGTATTAACTAGGGAGATGTTGAAGAATTGGGAGATGTAAATACTATAGATTTAGAACCACTATAAACAACTGAAACTGGTTCGTTGCCTTTTGGTATCTCAAAAGTCATATAGCCTGTTACTTTACCTTTTGCTTCTAAGTCACCAGAATCAATTCTGGGTTCTTTGCCTCCATAGGTATCGCTATACGAGAAGTCCTTATTATCTTTTAGTTTAAAGTTATATGTTGAATATGAATTTGGTTTATCTGTAGTGTTTTCATAAGTTACTTTGACAGCAACATATTTATTGCCTTCCTTAGGGGTGGAATAGCCAGTTGGTTTATATTCTTCTGGAGCTTCAACTGTTAGAAACCAACCTTGAGTTATACCGGTTCTCTCCCCGAAGTTAGCTTTAAGAGTCTTAGCATCCTGAGAACCCCCATTGGCTGTATCAGTTTTAGGTACTGGTAAGTCCATATCAAATATTTGCCAATAGCCGCTCATCTCCCTCATCTTAAGCTTTAAATCATCTTTTCCCTGAGCTTTTATAAGTACATCTGCCACTTTACCATTCTTCTTTACATCAATAAGACTAAAAAAATTAGTGACATTTTTAGGTTGATACTCTGTCTTAAAATTACCCTGCTCAACTGCTTTTTGTATACCAGATACTATCTCCTCTTTCAGTCTGGGTTTCATTGCTGTAATTAAACCCATGGCAAAAGTTTGTCCTAGCTGATAAAAAGGGTCGTTTGAGGCATTATTTTTTGTTTCTTCTGTAGCAGATGCCAAAGCCTTATCTATAACATTATTTGAGACGCCTTCAACATCAACATACTTTTTAAACTTATCATAATCATGTTTACCTACAGCTTGATAAACCTGATAGATTGAATACTGTGGGGAAGATTTAATTATTTGCCAACCAATAATTACAGAGATGACCAGTAGTACAACTAAAACCGGAAGAATAATTTTTAATCTTTTACCCATATGGTCATTATTATACCTAATCTGACACCTATTTACCTTGACAGCTGCTTTGGTATTGAAGAGCTTGATCATATAGTTCTTTTAGGGCTGAATAATACTTCTGATCCGGTTCCTGTTGCCACTTCTCATAATATTTATCCCAACCGCTTTTTACTTTCCATGATTCCCATCTATAACAACCGTCCGGAAGCTGATTAGGATTTCCGCTATTTATATACTTTACTGCACAACCGGAAATTCCATTAGCAAACATTTCTGATGCCTTTTCATAGAATAGGAAAAAAGCAGGAACAAATTTTTTACATGCTGCGGCATTGTTTTTTAGTTGGTCATTTTGTGTTTTTAAAAGTTCAGACTCATTTTCTAAAGACTTTTGCTGGGTATTAAGATTTGCAACCAAGTTATTTAGACTTTCCAACCTATCTTGAAGGTTTTTCTGTTCCGATGTAATGCTTGCACCTAAAGTATTTTGGTTAAGCTTTTCTTGGGATCCTAAATAAATCTGGTTTGTAAAAAGATATGTACTTATGCCTAAAGCTAATACGGACAAGAAAATAGGAAGAGCAGAAAGAAGTATAGATTTGTGTCTTAATAGGGAACCAAAACATTTTTTAAGGTCAAAGAAATTTTTAATCCTCATATTTTATTTTGGTATTACTTTATCTCAAAAGTGATCTTTGTATACTTGTCAAAACAACATTTCTAGTCAAACCCCAGCAATTTCCAGGCTATAGTTTGCTCATCCCATGCTTGTGTTTTAATTGCCGATGCTTCTTTTAAAATAGGCACATTTGAAAATTCTACTCCTTCTTGAAATTTCCTTGCTGCCTCAATATATAAGTCAATTGCATTATTAAAATGCTTATGTGCTATCTCTGTCCCGCTAGGCAAGTCAGTAGCTATTGTTTTTACTTTGATGTTTATTAACTTATCTCTACCACTTTTAATTCTAAGGGCTATTTCGTGATTACCGAGTTCGGTAAAAATATCACTATTAATTTCATTTTTAAAGACATCTAATATTTCGCCTTCATAATAACCTATCGTTTCAAGATATTTTTGTCTACTTGGGGCTTTAATACTTTGGTTATTTATTGTTGGTGCGGTAGTATTTGCTGGAGAATCAACAGATTTACTATTATTAGTAATAGTCTGCGTATTGTACTGAGTGTTTTGGGAAGTTGAATTTGTATTGTAAGTATAAAGCAACCAAACAATAATTAACACGCAAACAATTGTAATTGACCATTTAACTTCTCTATTCCAGTCAGTATATTTCCAAATAAAAAATACGCTGATTGGAATAAGTAATATCGGAACCGCAAGTAACCAAGTAGCAAAAATTAGACCAATGACTAAAAGAAGAAACTTTCTGTCGGTTTTTAATCTTTCAATAATATTCATTATTTTGGTATTATTTTAACACCAGTAAAACTACTTGGATCTTTTAATACTTTTACAAACTCCACTCTATATCTAGGATCATTTTGTTTTAAATTCCCTAATTCCATTAAGCGAGTTGTATTTTTAGTTTTTCCGGATGGGTCATCTGCAGAGATAAAGAAATCAACTATTCTGCGGTTAGAGATAGTGTATGTTACTAGCAGTTCTTTACCATCCTTTACGAAAGTTTTATCCCACTCTTTTGCTCCAAGTGCTATTTGTTGAGTAGTAGGACCTTGACCTTTGGGTGTGCCTAGAACTGCTATGACTCCATTTAAATCCTTACCTACCAGAGATGGTATATCAAAAATATATTGGATTACTTGTGAATTTTTAGGTGAAGCGGAAGAAGTGTTTACTGTCGGCTGTTCAGCATCCTTATTATCTGTATTCCCAGTCATACCTCTAATAAAGAAGGCTAAAATTATTACAATAAGTATTCCCATCCCCAATTTAGTCGTATTATTCATTGGGGGTTTTTTATCACCAAATATATTTAGTCCAAAGCTAGTTTCTTCAATACCATTATCGGAATAGTCATTAATTTTTGTTTCACTATGTTTAAATTCATGCATTAATTTTTGACCCATTGGGGTATGAAGGGGGATCATAGTTGGCTGTTTACATGAAGGGCATACCTCAACCTTATTAGTTAATCTCCAGATGGAATAAATAAGCCCAGGGAGAAGAAAGAAGAACCATAGGAGAAGTTCAATACCAAAGCTGCCCTTTGTCCACTTCTTAGGCTTACCTTTGTACCCACAACTTGTACAGATATAGTTTCCGTTCATAATCTAAAAATAGTCCTATATCAATTATAACAACAATTATATGAGTACGCTATATATAAAACTATGTCTACGCTAGAAAATTAGAGGCATGAGTACTTTACAGTTCAAAACTCCTAAAGATGAGAACGAGAATAAGAAATTAAGAAAAGAATTTACCGGATTACTCAGCGAGAGGCTAAAAGAGGTAAGGAAAAACAAAAGAATGACCCAGCAAGAGTTAGCAGAAAAGGCTGGACTCCATCTTACTTATGTTGGTCATTTAGAGCTTGGGAAATACCATCCCACAGTTTTTGTTATGTGGAAGATTGCCAAAGCGCTTGGCGTTTCCATGAGTGAACTAACTAACCTGTAACAATTTCTCCTCAGCCGCATTGTCTTTATGAAGAAGAGCCTGCAATAGTTCTGCTACTTCTCTTGTGTCTGTTTCAGGCACTAATCGCTGTGGATTCTCTTCAGCACGATCTATCCCTTGTCCGTAGTCCTCTCTAGTGGAATACGAGTGGGTAGCGTACCATGCTATAAATTTCCACTCTTTATCAGATATCTCATAATCTACACACAGCTTATCCAAATCTTCTTTTTTGATCTTTCCGGCTTTTAGATCAGCTAGTAATTCCTGCATTTTATTTTGCTTTGTTGCTATACCAACCAATCTACTAAAATGTAGGTTATTAATTAAATTAGCTGTATAGCTTAAAAAAGCATCTATTTTTTGCGAAAACCCCTCACTTTTATCGTACCAATCTTTAACTGTCCTATACGGGATTTGGGTGTTAAGACAAGCTCTATAGAGTGTCTGACCACTTTTTAAGAATGGTTCTAGTTTCCGCAAATACAAATCAAGTGTTTCTTCAGTTGTTGGTGGTCTACCACCTTTTTTTTCCATATTCTTGTATCTTATCCAGCTTATATTTTAACATTCCTTAACTTCTGGGAAACTAGATGTATAATTAAGTCTAATAATTATGGTTAAAACTAGACTCTTGAGAATTAAAGAAGCTGCAGAGATGTTGGGTGTTAATCCAGAAACCCTAAGGAGATGGGATCGTTCAGGTAGATTAAAAGCTGTTATAGTTAGTCTTAGGGGAGACAGACGTTATAAAAAAGAGGATATAGAAAGTTTTATTAAAAAATCTAAAAGTCTTAACTAAATTTAGGTTGTTACAAAGAGATAAACATTTTAAGTTGAGTAAATAAGTATAAAAATAATATGAGAGAATTAAAAAACAATTTAACCCTTTTTGAAGTGGAAGATGAAAATGATTTGGAAGTTGAAGAAGTTATTCCCGAAAAAATTAGATTACCAAAGAAAAAAGATATCAAAAATGAAAGCTTATTCTCTCGCCTTTTTCAGTATTACTGGTATATACAAAAATACAAAACAGGTTTCTCTGCTTTAACTGACCTCAATAAATTAGTAGATTATTACGACTTGAGTGAATACTTGAGTGTTGAGAAGCTGTTTACCGGAGATAAGGAAGAAATAACTTTTAAGCAACCTGAGAAAAAGAAAGGGATGGAGGGAGACGAAGAAAAAAGTTTGGAGGAAGAAGCCTTTGAAAAGCTTAAAAAACTATTTTTAGCTTACCAAGAGAATTCTTATGAACGAGAATTGGTTTTTGGATTTCCTTACATATTTTTCCAAGATAAAGAGAATGATAAAACAATAGCTACACCCCTTTTCGTTGCCCCATGCACACTCGACTACGACACATCTACTAATATTATCAAACTCAGCCTCTCAAAAGATGATATCGAATTAAATATTGCAGCTGTTGATGAATTCTTAGGGGAAGAAGGAAAAGAATACGTACGGGAAGAATTAATGAAGAACAAGCCCCATATTCCTCTGGAGGAAAAAGAATATAAGGAATTTCTCGTTCTTGCAAATAATCTTCTTGAATGGAGGCTAACCCGAGAAACACTACCGTCCTCTTTTGAGCTGGACAGCACGCCCTACAAAGAATTTTTAAAGGAGGATAAGGTCGTAAGAGTAGTCAACAAATCTTTCCTGCTATTAACCAGAAAATCTAGCTTCTACATTTTAAGTGATTTAGAGAAATTGGTATCCATGGGTAACGATGTGTCAAATTCAATCTTGGCTAAATTATTTGACCCAAAAGATATGGGTTCATCTGGTGATGGAGAAGATTATCAAGAAAATTTTGAATTTAAGGAATATCTTTTCCCTTTTGCCAGCAACCAAGACCAGCGAAGGATAGTTGATGCATTAAAGAACGACTTAATTTTAGTTCAAGGTCCCCCAGGAACAGGCAAGAGTCAAACTATTTCAAACTTAATATGTCATTTAGTCGCCAACGGTAAAACCGTGCTCGTTTCTAGCCAAAAGAATAAAGCTCTCGAAGTAATAGATGACAAAATACTCAAAAGCAAGCTTAATTATCTTCAGATGACACTCCTTAAAAACGATACAGAAGCAAAAAAGGAATTAATAGATAAAATAAATGACCTTGACTATTATATAAGAGGAAAAACAAGCTTTGAATATAAAACAAAAATAGAAGAATGCAGAGATAGATATTCTAAGATAGATGAAGAAATAGCAAGATTAACTCAGTTTTTTGAAGAAACAAAAGAAGAAACTGAAAAAAATGAGCCTCTTTTTCGTCAGTATAGCAAGTTAAAACATTTTAATTTAATAGAGGATAATGTTCCCTCACTAAATTCTAAAAATATTAAAGAATATCGTGAGCAATTGTCGGAGTTAATACAAATTCTTAAAGTGGTACTCCCAGAAGAAAAAGAGATAGAAAAGTTTATTCAAGCTACAGCTTGCTCAATTAGAAACATCAAACAAGTTATATACTTTCTGAAAAAATTTCTCTCCGTGCGTCAAGAAAGAGTTATTAAATATAAAAAAAATGAATTCCGTATCTTGCGAAAACTATTACCAAAAGAGCACCTATTGGCTATAAACTCAGCGTTATATAAAAGTGCTGAACTTATAACAGTATGCAAGAACTATGATGCTTTTTATAAAGCACTTACTGCCAAAACAATAAAACAAGTAGGAAACCTCGTTCAAGAAATGACTATGCAAGAAATAGGAGAACAAGAAAGTAAGCTACAAATAATCAATGAAAATCTTGAAAATATAAGACAACTTAGTGATTTCAGCGACCTAGTTGAAACAAATGATCCTACTGAAATAGAAGCTCTTCTCAAATTAGTGCAAAGTATCAAAGGAGCAACGGGTTTCTACAGAAGAATTGCTGAAATTCTAAGTTTAATTAAAAAGTTCCCCCATAAAAGAATACTTTCGCAAAATGCATTTGGCAAGTTGCACAAGCAGTACATGCTAGAAGATTTAGAGAAATCTTGCCTCTACAGACAGTCTGAAATAACAATTAAGCGAACCTTAAGGGGTTTCTGTTTTAAAGAAGTAGTACAAAATTATCTAGAAAAACCTGAATTACCAGCATTAGAATTCGCTCATAAATTAGATAATATGCTTGGATTGCTAAAATCAACAAAAATTCTAAACACTACATTATCCTCTACGTTTAAAATTACTGCTTCACTCAAAGAAGTCACTACTCAGTTTGAAAATGCTACAAACTTTGCCCTGGCACTTAATAATCTTTATGTATACCTAAATCTCTGTTTATCTGAGAAATCAATATCTAGAGAGCTGAAACTTCTTTTAAAAGAAGAGCATACAATCGTATCTGTTTTAACAGAAGATGAAGATAATTTAGAAGTACAAACCATAGAGGGATTGATAGAACTATAGCACCCCCA
>DOWS01000031.1:2938-40037 GCA_003519445.1 Candidatus Daviesbacteria bacterium | reverse complement strand
AGTTTTGAAACGGGTTCATGATATATGCCGGTTGCCTCCCTTTGCAGTAAAAAAGCTAGAGCCTTTGTAATATCGTCAACGCTTGTTGGTTTAATTTTTTGATCTTCTACTCCCCAATACGGTTCTTTATTATTTAGTTTTTCAACAACTGCCCTTGCAATATCAAGCTTTTTTCTGTACACGCCGCTGTAAGGATAGGAGATTCTAATGATTGAGAATTTTCCTTTGATTTGAATAATTCCCATTTCACCTTCAGCTTTGGTTATTGCATACCATGAATCTACAGGATTAGGAATATCTTCCTCGGTATAAGGGCTATCTTCCTTTTTTCCATTAAATACATAATCTGTAGAGATATGGTATAGAATCTTACCGGAAGATTTACAGGCTTCAGCCAGCCAAGTTGGCAAGAGAGCATTTATGGTATAAATTTCTCCGTCCCTGTCATTTTTTTCTTTTTCAGCTTCATCTACATTAGTAAAAGCTGCAAAATTAATAACAGCATTGGTATCAGATGATTGGATAGTTTTGGACACCTCTTCTTTATTGGTTAGGTTTATCTTGATGTCTGCATTATTTCGTCCAATGGTAACAACAGAAAAATTGTTTTTAATAAGCTCAACAAATCTTGAGCCGACCAAACCGGTAGAACCGGTTACCAGCAGTTTTTTCATATTCTTAATAAACGGCCTTTTTTATGGTGTTTGCCACATACTCCATGATTTCAACTGAAAGAGTCGGGTGTACAGAAACCCAAAAACTGTTGTGTAGTAATTGATCTGCATTGTTAAGTTTATCACGGACTATCACACTGTCCAAAAAAGCAGGCTGGCGGGCAATATTTCCGGCCAATATTGGGCGCCATTCAATATTTGCTTTATCTAAAGCTTCCAGAACTTTCTTTCTCGAAATACCTTTTAAAGTTATAGGAAAAGTATACCAACACACATCGGCCTGCGGATCGGCAACAGGTAAAACAATTCTATCCTCATATCTGGAGAGTAATTTTTTTAAAACTTGCGCATTTCTTTTTCTTGCTTTTTTAAATTCCTGTAATCTGCCAAGTTGCACCCTGCCCATTGCTGCCTGCAGTTCCAGCGGTTTAAGATTTGACCCTAGCTCGGAATATATATACCTTCTGTAATCGGCAGGGAAATCTCCCATCCCCTTTTTCCTGTTTTCAAAATCTAAAATCCTCCCCCAATCCCTGATAGAAAGAACCCGATCTGCTAAATCCAAGTTATCGGTTAAGACTGCCCCTCCCTCACCGGTTGATATGATGTGTGCCGCATGGGTGGAAATGGCTGAAAACTCGCCGAAACTGCCCAGCATTTTGCCGTCCCACTTGCCGCCAAAACCGTCGCAATTATCCTCAATAATTTTTAACTTATTTTTTTTGGCAATTTTTAATATCTCATCAAGTTTACCTACCAGTCCTGCCGCATAGACAATAAAAATGGCGGAAGTTTTAGAAGTAATTGATTTTTCAACGGATTTTGGGGAAAAGAAATAACTGCCTAATTCTATATCGGCAACAACAGGTTTTAAACCGTAATTTATTAAAGAGGCAATAGGGGTGGGAAATGAACAGGCGGGAACAATTACTTCTGACCCTTTTGGCAGCTTAAGCGCCCTTATTCCTAAATCCAGGGCCGAAGTACCGGAATTTGCTAAAATCACTCTTTTTACCCCTTGGACTTTTGCCAGTTCAGCTTCAAATAATTTTCCCTGCTCATGTAGACCCCACCAGTTTTTATCCAAAATTGCATCTATTGCTTTCCGTTCCTTTTTGCCAAATGCAACACCGCCATATAAAACTCTTGTTTTCCCGGGAATGAATTTTTTCATTTTACTTTTTACAATTAAGATGAAATTGTAAAAAATTTTTTGTGAAAAAACAAGTATACAGATGGGTAATTTTTATGCAGGATTAAAAATGGAGAATTAAGGCTTAACCTCTGATTTTAGTTGTTCCAGTTTATTTCTTGCCTCATTGGTGATGTTTACCAGATTATCTTTCCCTAGTAAATAGAAAGCATAAATTCTATCAGTAGATATTGGTTTTACCGGATATCCATAAGCTGGAAAAACTTTTCCGTCTGTAACAGCAGAAACTAACTGTCTGATGTCATCCATTGGCACAGGAAGACCTCCGTCTTCCTCTCTTAAGTTGTAAAGCAGTGCCATATGAGGGGGAAATCCGAAGGTGATAACATCGTGCAGAATTCCCCCATTTGTGCCGTCTCCTTCAAAGTAAAAAATGATTGGCTCTTTACTTCTGCCAATCTCCTGGATATGAGGAATCGAAGACCAAATTTTTTTGCTAATTTCTTGACCGTGAGTACCCAAAAGATTATTAATGTAAATGCGTGTTGCAAAAACATGCAGAATTAAGATTATGCAAAGAGTTGCAAAAATGGCGATTTGTTGTTTTCTCTCTTTGCCTAAACTGATTATTGTTGCCAAGATGATGGTTATGCCTACTGCAGATACAATTAAATACCTGTAAGTGGTGGGGAAAATTGATGTTGGCACCCACCACCAGGCAAAAAAGAATGAAATGATAGACCATGAGACGCCTAAGAACAGAGCTTGAGATATGTATTTTTCCTTGAAGTATTTTATTATCAGAAAACCTATCAGAATTAGGGTATATCCTCCAATCAGTAATGAAAAAATCTGATTTGTGTTATTGAAGAAACTTAGATTTCCTTTATAAATCAAAGCAACCAACACACCCCATAACCCTAAGGAAAATAAGATATAAAAGAATAATTTATATGTGAATATGCCTGCATTCTTCATGACTAAAAATACAAAAAGGCAAAAAATCAATATTGTAGTGATAAGCAGAGGAAACAGTTGTCTTAAGGCATTAATTTGTCCTTGTAGCCCTGTTAAATCAGGAACCAGCATGCTTCCAAACATAACAATGGGATAAAAAAGAAAATCAAATCTTCCCTGAGAAAGAAGCATAGATATTGTTTGTATCCCTAAATTAAATCTTTCAGCTACTTCCTGCGGAGGACCCTGTGATTGACCCGTGTATCTGATAATTAGAAATATTGCCAAAAAGACGGAAAATCTAATGACAGATTTTTTAGTTGTTTTAAAGTTTCTGTTTTGAATAACCCAAAATACCTCAAGTAACAAGATAAATGGTAGTGATCCATGCATCCTGATGGGGGTTGTTACATAGGCAAAATAGTAAAGGATTGCTGAAATAATTAAAGAAAAAAGGTTACTCTCTCCTCTTGCTTTAAGGAAGAAATACAAGCACAAATTAAGAAGAGCTATAGTTATATAGGAGGGCATATTAAAAACCCAGTTAGTAGCATCCAGTCCAATGGTTGTGATTGAGAAAAATAAAACGGCAAAAACAGATGCAATCTTACTCTTTGTGAGGTAGAAAACTAAAGGATAAAATGAGAATGCAGCTGTGATCCTTAGTACATAAGAGGTTAAATAATACCAAGACGATTCAAAACCGAAGATTTTTTGCATGATTCCCATTAAAATATCTTGGGCTCCGTATGGTGTTAGATAGTAGGTTAGATGATTCCAGGCGCCTGGAGATTTTGGTCCTACATGTTGAAAATATCTAAAAAATGCCAGCCAGTCATCCCCAAAAAGGGCCAAATTAAAACTGGGCAAGAAAGTTAGCAGGCTAATTAAAAAAATTATAAAAAAAACAAGATAAATCATAAAGTTTTCCAAAGTTTAATGCCATTGCCTAGACCTGTCCATAGAAGTTCTGCATTGCAATTGCAAAATATTTTTGGATCAGCGTTTTCACCTAAAACCAGATAATCATAATGATTAGGGAGATTTAAACGAAGAAAATAATCAACATCTATTCTCCCATTGTAAAATGCAGCTGTGGGAATATTATAGACTTCGCGGTCATTTAAAATCAGTCTTAAAGCGCGGAACATATGCTCCGGAATACTGGTTCGGTAATCTATAAAAAAGGTGCCTGTTTTCGAAGCAAATTTGTCAAACTCCTCTAGCGTGCCTTCTAAATTTTTTGCTTCATTTAAGTATTTATCAGTTACTTTAAATACGCCTTCTGTCCTGTCTTGATTTAGGAATTTAGGCTGGAAATATTCACTGTTTAATATATCAACCCTTCTTTTATCTGTTAGACCGGCAAGATATATGTCATTGATAATTAAATAATTTACTTTGAGTATTCTTAGCGAAAGGGGATTTAATGTGTAATACAAGTCAGCATAGGTAGAGCCCATATCGAAAATATCATACACCCGGGGTTTTGGCGCCCATAAAGGGGTTAAAGCACCGATTTCTGTAACTAGATTTATATTTGAAGATGGGATGGGATTGGCATCGGTTAGAGCCAGTACTCTTTCTTGAACAGGGAGATTGTTCTTTACCCACTCAAAAGCCGGCCGCTCTGTTTTTGGCAGTATTTTATACCAATAATCGGCAGGTCTTGGAAAAAGTTTTGCAAAAGATGGCAGGATAGAAATGATGAAAATCCAACACAAAAAAATTTTAGGTATTAAATATTTTTTTTGTGGTGAACTAAACCACCAGTTGGAAATAAAAAAAGCAATACCTAACCCTGAAAAATAATAAGCTAATGCCAAAAAGCGGTTTCCGTTGGCGCCTAGATGATCTTTAGGGACTATTGCATGATATGCAATTAATGCTGTTGTGGATGAAATAAAAAGTAACCACATCAGAGCGCGGAGGGACTTGTTCTTAAAATTGACATAAATACAAATAGATAAAAGCATGCTTAAAGACCAAAAAATCCCCGGATGAAACCACTGCAAAGGATAATATTGTGGCTGATTAGGGATTATTTTGGAGGCTTGCTGCCGCGCCTGGTAGGTGCTTTTTTGACCGTCAGAGTCTTGTCTGTTTTTTGGAAAAATCGTGAAACTGGATTCGCCTTTATTAAATCTATTGATAGTTTCGGTAATGATTCCTCCTTGGAGGATAATGATTAGGCTTGTCAAAACTATAAACAAAAACCATTTAATAATAGTTTTTTTGAATATGGTAAAAAGAAGTGTCACAAGATAAGCTGGCAGGGTTACAAAAAGAACTACCTCGTCTGTTAGGGCAGTGGCTGAAAAAACGGTTAGCAGAATAAGTGAGATTATTAAACGGTTATTGACAGGATGGATAATAATCGGGAGCAGTCCTATTACAAAAGATATAGATAGCAACCTGTGTATAAAATAGATTAAGACATCAAGAGTGTGCGGGGTGCCATAAATTTCCTGCGCATTGTAAATAGTTGGTTGTTGGCTAAGCCATTTTAAAAAGCCTTCTTCCATATTAGGTAAACCAATTTGAGTAGGCCAGGCAACCATAAAGTTACCCATAGAGATAATCCCTATAAGCGCGGGTAATGAAATGACTAAAAGCGATAAATAGCCTTTTTTTACGGGTATCAGCCAGCTAAGTATTTGACTAATGGCAAGAAGCACAAAAAAAGAAATAATGGAATGAGTAAAATAATAAGGAGCATCTGTCAACGCTTTTGTAGCTCCCAAAAATTCTCCGACTCCCAAATGATAATACATTAAATAATCAGGCTGAAAAGGCGTGTGGGGAGGATAGTCGCCTCTTATGAAAAGTGAGGCCACAGAATAATGATTAACTGAATCTCCGCCGTTAGACTGTGCGTGCGCCGTAATCACATATAAAAATATAGACCAAAGCAAAAGCGAGATAATCCATAGTGTCAATTGTGTGCCTTTTGGAAATTCCAGTTTTGGAACATTTTTAAAATGTTTAATTATAACGGCAATACAAATCTCCGCGATTAGTGCGACGGTTATGCCCGGGGGTCCCTTAAGGAAATGGGCAAATAAGTTGATTAAAAAAATGTATATCGCGATACCGATGATTGAGCCGGTTGGTATCAAGATCTGTGCCTTGCTATGCGCTGTTGCACGGCGGGCAATGGTGATACCCGACCAAAAAAGAATAATGAAAAAGATTAAAACCTTTATAAATATGAACACTTGTAAACTAAGGTAACAAAGAAAAGGAAAAATGTAAAGACAGTTTTTGTATGTTATTATTTGGATTGAAATGGTTACTTCTTTGGTGTCTGTGATTATTACTACTAAAAACGAAGAGAAGGTAATTAAAAAACTCCTCATATCGTTTGGTAGACAAACATACAAAAATTGGGAAATTATTTTGGTTGATAATAATTCTACAGATAAGACTGTGGAGATTGCTAAAGATATGGGAGTTAAAGTATATAATTTTGGACCGGAAAGAAGCGCCCAGAGGAATTTTGGAGCAAGAATAGCAAAGGGAGAATACCTTTTATTTGTAGATGCGGATATGGAACTTTCAGAAAATGTTTTAAATGAATGCATTGAAGTTTGTTTCAAAAATCCGGATATTGGTGGAGTTGCGATCCCGGAGAAATCTAAAGCAATTTATTTCTGGGAAAAAGTTAAAGCATTTGAGCGGTCTTTTTATAATGAAAAAGGTGACCCAATTACTGATGCAGCCAGATTTTTCAAAAAAGAAGTTTTTCAAAAAGCAGGTGGCTATGATGAAACTATTACCGGACCAGAAGATTGGGATTTACCGGAAACTATTATAGAATTGGGTTTTAGGATTAATAGGATTAAGGCTCATATATATCACCGGGAGAGAGTACCTTCGCCTTGGATTTTAGCAAAGAAAAAATTTTATTATGCGCTTTCGTCATATAAATACTTGGAAAAACATAATATTTCAATTGTTAGCTCTAAAACAATATATTTTTTAAGACCGGTATTTTATAGGAATTGGAAAAAATTATTGATGCATCCGGTACTGACACCGGCTATGATTATAATGTTATCGGCGGAACTACTGGGTGGAGGATTGGGGTATATTTTAGGGAGGTTAAGAAAACTTTGAAAATCCTACAACTGACAGCTCATTTCAGACCAAATATCGGTGGAGTTGAAACTCATCTTGATGATCTAGTTGAAGTTTTAATTAAAAGAGGTTTTGATGTAGATGTCTTAACTTATCAGCCGCTTACTACTGATGTTTTCTGGCGGGGGGTTGAAAAAAACAAGAACATTATGGTTATTAGAATTCCTTGGATTACAGGACTATTTTATAAATTGGTTAGCTTTCCAATTTTAGAATTTTTTTATCTTTTGCCCGGTTTATTTTTTATAACCCCGCTAATTTTAATCTGGAAGAATTCGGATGTTATTCACGCTCATGGATTAGTTGCAGGATTTGTGGGGGTTTTTTGGGGAAAGATTTTTAATAAAAGAACAGTTGTTTCTATGCACAGCATTTATAGTTTTCCCAAAAAGGGTTTTTACAGAGAATTTGCCGGTTGGATTTTTAAAAATGCCAATTTTTGTTTGGGTTTATCAAAACAAGCAGCTGCAGAAATTCGTTCACTCGGGGTGCCTGTTAGTAAGATAGGAGATTTTATTTACTGGATTGATTTAGAAAAATTTAAAAGAGTAGAGGATGCAAAAAGTCAACTGGGATGGAAAGATAAATTTACAGTTTTATTTGTGGGAAGATTAGTTAAGGAAAAGGGAGTTTTAGAGCTTTTGGAGTCTGTGCAGGAGTGGGATAGAAGTATAAACTTAAAAATTATCGGATCAGGGCCGCTGGAGGGAGAAGTGAAAAAGGCGGCATCTGGATATAGAAATATAGAGTTGATTGGAGTTATTGACCAGGATAAGTTATCTCTGTATTATAGTGGATCGGATATACTGATTGTTCCTTCTGTTTCAGAAGAAGGGTTTGGCAGAGTAATTTTAGAATCATTGGCATGCGGTACACCGGTAATTGGAGCTAACCGCGGGGCTATTTCTGAAGCGATGGATGAAAGTGTAGGAAAATTGATTGATGTGAGTGCGGAAAAGATAAAGGATGCAGTTTTGTATTTTTATAAAAATAGCGATCGTTTAAAAAAGATAGCAGGTAATTGCCGGAAATTTGCAGAAAGGAGATACCCGGAAAAAAATGTCGAAGCAATCATTAAAACATATCAAGCATAAATTAGATTTTTCTCTTAAAACTGTTGGTGATATGGCACTTAAGAGACGCGCTAGGAATATTGTAGAAGGATTGGAATTAAAAGATGGGGATAAGGTTTTGGAAGTTGGTTGCGGAAACGGATATTATCTTAGTTTACTAAACAGATTAGGATTGAAACTAGCTCTCTTCGGAATAGACAATGATCAAATAGCGCTTGATGATGCTAAAAAATTTATTGGTGATGCTAAAGTTAAGCTGATTAAGGCAGATGGTTCAAAATTGCCCTTTGCGGAAAATTCTTTTGATAAGATAGTGATGAGTGAAGTATTGGAGCATGTACAAGATGAAAATAAAACTTTGAAAGAAGCTTACAGGGTTTTACAAAAGAATGGGATATTTGCTTTAACAACCTGCAACATTGATTATCCATTTCTTTGGGATCCAATTAATTGGACTTTGCAGCATTTTTTCAATACTCATATCAAAGCAGGATTTTGGGCAGGAATATGGAATCAACACGCCAGACTTTATAAAAAGGAACGGGTAGAGCAATTAATTAAGAAAGTAGGTTTTAAAATTATTAAAGCAGAATCTCTGACTAGTTGGTGTCTACCGTTTAATCATTATATTGTAAATTTTATAGCAAAGCTTTTTTATTCTCATAAATTGCCTAAAAATTTAGCTTCCGGAATGAATAAATTTAAAAACAACAGGCAACCATTTTTTGTAAAAACAATTTTTTCAACAGTCAATTTATATGACAATTTAAATGATATTTTCCCCCAGAAAATAGGTGTTTCTATTTTTGTAAAAGCTGTCAAATAACAGATTTTATTCAATTTTATTGACGAATGCAAAACTTTAGGCTAAACTCTTAAACCAATCATGATAAATTGCGCATTAATAGGATATGGATATTGGGGACCAAATATTGCCAAATCTTTAAACAGAATTAAAGGTGTTAACTTGGTGGTTATTTGTGACAAGGATTTAGGCAGACAGGCAGAGGCAAAACTTTCATACCCCCAAGCGGAAATCACGAATGATACTGATTCTTTATTTGATAGTACTAATTTAGATGCAATCATAATTGCAACTCCTGCCAGTACCCATTATCAGTTAGCAGTTAGAGGCTTAAAAGCGGGCAAGCACATCCTGATTGAGAAACCGATCACTACAAATACCGTCGAAGCCAAAAGTTTAATAGAACTTAACAAAAAAGTAAAAAAAATCGTTATGGTAGGGCATACTTTTGAATATAACCCGACAGTTTTAACAATGAAACAGATTATCAAAGATGATGGTCTGGGTAAAATTTATTATATCTATTCAACTAGGGTCAATTTGGGACAAATAAGAGGAGATGTTAATGCTTTGTGGAATTTGGCTCCCCATGATATTTCAATTTTAAATTTTTTACTGGACACTCAACCTTTTGAAGTGATGGCATTTGGCGCTTGTTATCTGCAAAAAGGAATTGAAGATGTAGTGTTTGCGGTGTTAAGATATCAGGGTAATATTTTGGTTAAGATTCATGTTAGCTGGTTGGATCCGGCTAAAGAACGGAAAATGACTATAGTTGGGTCTAAAAAAATGCTGGTGTTTGATGATTTGGATAATGAGATGCCCCTTAAAATTTATGATAAAAGAGTAGATACAGGAGAAGTTGCCAGAGGGCTTGCCACAGAATATAAGATTAAATTGCATTCGGGGGACATCTATGCGCCACAGATTGAAAATAAGGAGCCTCTTTTAGAAGAGTTGAACCATTTTTTCGGCTGTATTAAAAACAATAAACAGCCATTAACGGATCTAGAAAATGGTTTAAGGGTAGTACAGGTTTTGGAAGCCTGTCAAAAATCTTTGGTAAACAAAAACAAATGGATAAAAATTTAAAGGTTGAAGAATTTGTTATTATTAAAGGAGATACTAGGATAGGAAAAAATAGCACTATCAGATCGCATACCGTAATATATCCGGGTAATAAAATTGGGGATGATTTCCAGACCGGCCATGGCGTTTTGATCAGGGAAAATAATAAAATAGGCAATAATGTTAGCATAGGAAGTCACACAGTTATTGAGCATGATGTTGTAATTGAGAATAAGTGTCGAGTGCATTCCAATGCTTTTATTCCTGAATTTTCGGTTCTGAAAAGAAACTCATGGATTGGTCCCTGTGTGGTTTTGACAAATGCAAAATATCCAAAATCCAAACATGCAAAGCTTAACTTGAAAGGTGTTACTATTGGTGAGAATGCCAAAATAGGCGCAGGGGCTGTAATTTTGCCGGGAGTTAAGATCGGTAAAAATGCTTTGGTTGGGGCGGGTAGTGTGGTTACTAAAGATGTTTTAGATAATGCTGTTGTTGCAGGAAACCCGGCAAAAGTGATAAAAAGTGTTTTAGAAATAAAAGATTATGATTAAAAAAATATTATTGATGGATTTACCGGGTCAATTTAAATTTGTTGAGAAAGAAGTTTTGCCTAAGATAAAGGAAGTTTTGAAATCCGGCCGCTATATTATGGGGCCGGAGGTAAAAAGGTTTGAAGACAATTTCGCCAAATATTGCCATGCAAGGTATTGCATTGGTACGAGTTCAGGAACAGAATCATTATATCTTTCGCTGCTCGCTCTTGGTATAGGAGAAGGCGATGAGGTTATTACCGTACCAAATACCTTTACCGCAACAGCGGAAGTAATCGTGTTAGTTGGAGCAAAACCTGTTTTTTGCGATGTAGATCCTAATACTTTGAATTTAGACCCTAAATCCTTAAAATCCAAAATAACTAAAAAAACTAAAGCAGTGATTCCTGTTCACTTACATGGTAATCCCGTTGATATAGATGAAATTCATAGACTTTGTAAGCCTAAAAAGATAGTTGTAATTGAGGATGCGGCTCAAGCGCATGGCGCTAAATATAAAGGTAGAGTTATTGGTTCTCTGGTTTCAGAGACTACATGTTTTAGTTTTCATCCTGTTAAAAATTTAGGGGCTTTTGGAGACGGTGGGGCGGTTGTTACAAATAATGGGAAACTTGAAGAAATTATCAGGAAACTGTCAAACCATGGGCGGGAAGATCACTATTTTCACAGCATGATAGGTACGACAGGCAGATTGGATGCTATCCAAGGGGCAATCTTGGACATTAAATTGAAGTATTTGACTAAATGGATTAAACAGAAGGCAAAACTTGTTAAATATTACCGCAAAAAATTGCCTAATGTCTGTAAATTTATAGATACAACAAAAGGAGGGGAAAGCAGCCATCATATTTTCGCAATCATTATTTCGGAAAGGGATGAGTTGGCAAAATATCTAAAGGGTTTTGGGATTGAAACAGGTGTGCATTATCCTACCCCTCTTCATTTGCAACCGGCCTACAAATTTTTAGGGTATAGAGTTGGGGATTTTCCTGTGGCGGAAAAATATGCCAATGAAACTCTCTCGCTGCCTCTGTATCCGCATATGAAAAAAGAAGAAATTGATTTTGTAATTGAAAAAATTCATCAATTTTATGACAAGTAAAAACATTCTAATTACCGGTGGCGGGGGATTTATCGGCAGTTTCCTTACGGAAGCGTTCTACAAAGACAACAGGATAACTTTGTTTGATAACGGCAGAAGAAATTCTTTTCAATTCTTACCTGAATCAATTAAGGAGAAGGTTTCTTTTATCAAAGGGGATATTAGGGATGCGGAAGGGGTGAAGAAAGTTGTTAAGGATAAAGATATTATAATTCATTTGGCGGCAATTGCAGGAGCTTCTTTTTACGAAAAAGATCCTTTATTGACTTTAGATGTGAATCTATTCGGAACAGCAAATTTGCTGAAAGTTTTGGCAGGTAAAAAGATTGAAAGAATAATTACTTTTTCAACATCAGAGGTTTATGGATCTTTTGCAATTGATGTTTCAGAAGATGATTCAACCTGCATTGGTCCAGTCTCCGAAGGAAGGTGGTCATATGCCGTTTCTAAAGTGGCCTCTGATCATTTGGCCAGAGCATATTTTAAAAAATATGAACTGCCAATTAATATGGTAAGACCGTTTAATATTTATGGTCCCAGACAAGTGGGTGAAGGATCCATAAGTAATATGTTAACCTCGGCTATAAAGACCGGAAAGATTTTCGTTACGGGCGATGGGTTGCAAAAAAGAGCTTGGTGCTATATATCGGATATGGCTCGGGCCGTGGAACTAATTTTGAAAAGAAAAGTTTACGGAGAATGTTTTAACATAGGTAATCCTAAAGCTTATGTAACCATACTGGAGCTGGCAAAAAAAATTCAAGCATTTGTCAAAGGTTCGGAAATAATTTTTATTGAGGGAAGAAAAGTTGAAGTTTTAGACAGAAAGCCAAATATTGAGAAGGCTAACCGGTTTTTGGGGTTTGTGCCGGAAGTGGAACTGGACGAGGGATTGAAATTAACCTTTGAATGGTGGAAGAAAAATATATCTAAATTCTAAAAACCTGGGTATCTTCTGTTTCAAACAGCAGATCCTTTTTTGTCATATTTAATTCCTCCATTGATGCATAGTTTTTCTTAAGAATCAGGATATTTAGGTTATATTTTTTGGCAATATCCGAAACCGAAGATTTTAGGATCGGAAAAACATCCTCTATTCTTTGCAATGTTCCTGCCTGAATATCTACCAGCACTTTTGCTTTAGTACTGTATAAAATCATAGTAGTAATCTGATGAGGAATACAAAGAACCCTGGGGACAGGTTTTAACCTGTTTACGAAAGAAAAAATTTTTTTCATATCTTTGGTAACAGAGCGATTTTTATCTTCAATAATGCCTTTCCACTGAATAAAAACCGTTAAGGATAGATTTACAAAAAGAATAGACAGGAAAATGACTATGACTGCATTTTTGTAATTTGTATCTAACAATGCAAAAAAGGTAATGGCGGCAATAATTGCAGTTGGGGTCAGTACCATTTCCAAATATCTTTGCCCTTCCCCGATCGGTATCAGAAATTTGATTGATAAAACCAAAATGGACAAAATATAGAAGAACACTACCAGCATGCTCATTTTATATAAAAGAGGGTTGCCGATAGGTATAAGTTGCCAGCCAAATGAAGCGGCTGCGAAAAACAGCAAAGGAAAAACTATCCATATATTGGTCCCAATTAGAGTTACAGGGGTAAATGTGCCCAGAAGGTAATAGACTTTACCGACGAAATCTGTTTTTCCCCGCTGTCTTATTACTCCTCTTACCTGATGGGCAAACCGGTATCTAAAATTTCTCATCCAAAATCGGATGTTATCAATATGGCCTTGTAGAATCCGCAAATAATAGCCCTTGCTTATGATAATTGCAGTGATAAAGGATAGTAAGAAAATCAGTAGATAAGGAAAAGTCCGATTCTCGATAATTGAAAAAAATAGACAGGCAAAAAATAGGGATTGGGTTGCAAATTTATGTGTAAAAAAACTTAAGGTGAGAAAAATAAATGATATGAAAAGGTATAAGATATTTGGTTGGATAGAGTAGAGCAGTAGTGGATAAAAAGCCAATGTAAAATTTAAATAACCTAAAGATCTGGGAGTAAGGTAGCTATTTTCCAAAATTGTCAGAGGAATGGTTGCATAGACAAGTTGTGCAAGAATAGCAGTTTCTATTTTACCGGTGATTTGCAAAGTTATAATAAAAATCAATATATTTTGCAGAATATCGAAAATTGGGGCAATAAATCCTTGGATACTAAAAAGCTTTTTTTTAGATATAAAAGAGAGCAGCCAGGGCATTACCGGAGGATAGTTAAAATACCCTTCCAAAATAAATCCGTCACTGATTTTTTGCATTGGGATACGATGATGGTTTTTTCTGATATAATCTGTTTCAAGCATTCTTGACCAAACATCTACTCCAAAATATCTATTGAAAAATCGGGGATATGATTGGAAAATAAAACTGAATATTGGTATGATGAGTCCGGCAAGGTAATGCATAAAACTTTGCCTATTATATTATGAATCAAACAAAAAAGATAATCATACTTGGTACAGGCGGAACAGCAATAGATATTTTAGATATTATAAGTGATATTGGTAATAATAACAAAGGGGGAAAACTTGAATGTATAGGTTTCTTGGATGATGAAGAAAGTAAGATTGGGAAAACTATTAATAATGTAAGGGTTCTTGGACAGTTAAACATGGCAAAAGATTATAAAGATGTCTATTTTATTAACGGCATTGGTAGTCCAACAACTTTCTTAAACAAAGAGAAGATAATTTCAAAGATTAATGTTTCTTTGGATAGATTTATTACATTAATACATCCATCATCAAGTATTTCAAAATCTGCAGAAATTGGATTGGGATCGGTTATATTTCAGAATGTTGTAGTTGGCTCAAATGCTAAAGTAGGGAAGCATGTTGTAATTTTACCAAATACTGTAATAAGTCATGATGATTTAGTGGGGGATTATACCTGCATAGCAGGCTCTGTTTATATATCGGGTGCAGTGTCAATTGGCGGAACTTGCTATATTGGGGCGAATACTTCTATAAAAGAATCTTTATCTATTGGTAAAGGTGCTCTTGTGGGGATGGGTAGCGTGGTGATAGATAATGTTTTAAGCAGAAGTGTTTATGCCGGAAATCCTGCAAAATTCATAAGAGGTTTTTAATGAAAAATAATCTTAAAAAAATTTTAACTGAAATTGAAGTAGTTTTGTCTGATACGGAAGAAAAAGAGGTAAAAAAATTAATAAAGGCAATTCTGAAAGCTGAAAAAATCATTACAATCGGAGCGGGTAGAGTGGGGATGATGGCTAGAGGATTTGCCATGAGATTAGGACACTTGGGACTTCAATCTTATACAACTGCCGATTCTACTATACCGGCCATAGGGAAGAAGGATTTATTAATTGTTTGTTCGGGGTCGGGTGAAACGCAGGCGGTTTATGATTTGGTGTTGATTGGTAAAAGACACAATGTTAAGATTTGTGCTATCACTTCAAGACCCGCTTCAAGAATCGGTAAACTGGCCCATTTAATAGTAAATTTAAAAGCTCCGACTAAGATTGATAAAGATTCAAAAATAAAATCAATTCAGCCGATGACAACCTTAAATGAACAATGTTTAATGATCTTTTTTGATTGTTTAGTGTTAGAATTAATGAGGGAATTAAACGAAACAAGTCAAAGTATGTGGAGTAGACATTCTAATCTAGAATGAAATATCAATTAACAGCATCTATTATTTGTGCAGATCTTTTAAATCTTAAAGAAGAAATGGGTTTGCTTAAGAAAGGGAAAATTGACCGTATTCATTTTGATGTGATGGATGGGATATTTGTGCCAAGATACGGATTGCCGCCTGAAATTTTAAGGCAAATACATGAAGTAACTGATATACCAATTACCGTTCATTTGATGGTACAGGATCCGGAACCATATATTGAAGTTTTTGCCAAAGCGGGAGCAGACGCATTTGTTTTTCATATTGAACCAATATTTCATGCGAACAGGGTTTTAAAAAAGGTTAAAGATGCCGGCATGAAGGCAGGAGTAGCTTTGAATCCGGCCACCTCTCTTGGAGTTTTAGATTATGTTTTGGAGGATGTTGATGTAATAATGCTTATGGCAATAAACCCGGGTATTTTAGGACATAAATTGATTCCCCAAATGCTTAAAAAAATTGCAGATTTAAAAAATAAATTAAAAAATAACCCCGATATCAAAATAGAAATTGACGGTGGAGTAACATCCGAAAGCGCACCGAAAATGATAGCAAACGGCGCAGACATCCTCGTCTGCGGCAATTCAACAATCTTTAAATCGGATGAAAGGATTGATAAAAAAATTAAACAATTAAGACAAGTAATAGACAATGGATTATAATTACGAAAATGAATTCTAAATACAAAGTTTTAATTACAACATCTGGTTTGGGACAAAGATTGGGGGAGTTGACTCAATATACAAATAAGTCACTAATCAGAGTCGGTAAAAAACCCATCTTGTCTTATATTATCGAGGCTTATCCCAAAGATACGGAATTTGTTATAACTGTAGGATATTTTGCAGACCAGATTAAAGATTTTATTAAAATCGTCTACCCGTATCTTAAAGTTATTTTTGTTCTGGTTGATAAATACCAGGGGCCGGGTACCAGTTTGGGCTATTCTATGCTTCAAGCAAAAAAATACCTGCAATGTCCTTTTATATTCCATTGCAATGACACCATAGTTTCGGAAGATATTCCCCCACCTTATGAAAATTGGAATGGAGGAATTAAAGGAGATTCTTCAGCTAGCTACTCCACATTTTCTTTGTCTAAAGACAAAGTAGGATTCATAAATGATAAAGGTGCGCTTGATTTTGATTATATACACATAGGGTTAGTGGGGATTAAAGATTATGAATCTTTTTGGTATAGCCTTGAATCATTATATCTGGGGTCGATATACAAAGATCCTAGCGACATTTCGTTAAATGACTGTAAGGTTATAAATTTAATGATTGGGCAGGGTAAAGATTTTGTTGTTAAAGAATTTACCAGTTGGTTGGATACAGGTAACGCGGACGGGTTAAATAAAGCCAGACAAAAACTTGCTGATGGTTTCTATAATTTGGATAAACCGGGGGAATCTATCTTTATCTTTCCTAAACTCGTCATAAAATTTTATTTTGATAAAGAATTGGTTGAAAAAAAGATCAAAAGGGCAAAAGTTTTAAAGGGTCTTGTTCCTGATATTGAAAAATCAATTGGTAACTTTTTCATGTATAAATATGTAGAGGGAGCGCTTTATTCTGAAACAGTTACGGTTTCTGATTTTGAAAAATTCCTCAACTGGTGTAAAGAAAATTTGTGGATTAAGAAAAATATTTTACCGGATAAAAAATTTAGGGATCTTTGCGGCAATTTTTATATAGACAAAACAAAACAAAGGGTTCAGAAATTTTTAGAAATTACTAAGGCTGAAGATAAAGAGGAAATTATTAATGGAGATAAAGTTCCTTCTGTTGTCATGATGCTTAAGGAAATTGATTTTGAGTGGCTTTCTGCTGGGATTCAAAGTCTTATGCATGGAGATTTGATACTGGAAAATATTATCAAGACAAAAAATAGTTACCAGCTTTTAGACTGGAGACAGGATTTTGGGGGAAATTTGGAAGTAGGTGACATGTATTATGATTTAGCGAACTTAAATAAGAATTTTACCCTTAAGCATGAATTAGTGGATAAAGGACATTTTTTTGTTGAAAAAAAGAGTAAGGATACAAAATGCGACATTCTGGAAAGCCATAATCTGATTGAGTGCCAGCAGGTTTTGTGGCGCTTTATTCAAAAAGAAGGACTTGATCTTAAAAAGGTGAAAGTGATAACAGCTCTAAAGTGGTTGTCAATGTCTCCTCTACACCCGACTCCCCTAAACTTTAATTTATTCCTATATTATTTTGGTAGGCTTAACCTATATCGGGCTTTACAAGAATCAAGATGAAAAATTTTATCATTGATGTTGACGGATGCTTAACAACAGGACAATTTCTTTATTCCGCCAAAGGAAAAGTTTATAAAGTTTTTGGTCCGGATGATGCGGATGCGCTGTCAATACTAAAAAATACAATCAATATCCAAATGATCTCGGGAGATAAAAGAGGGTTTACTATTACTAAAAAAAGGATAGATGATATGGGGTTTCCCGTCACTCTTGTCAGCACTTTTGAAAGGGTTAAATGGATTGAGGAGAAATTTAATCTGGATGAAACAATTTTTATGGGGGATGGCATCTATGATGCATTAGTTTTTGAAAAAATTGGTTACAGTATTGTCCCTGCTAATGCATTTTACTTAACGAAAAAAAAGGCAAATTTTGTGACACAGAGTAAGGGTGGTGAAGGGGCTGTTGCAGAGGCCTGCCTGCATATTATGGAAAAATTCTTCGAATCATTTGATTTATCGAAGATAGACTTATCTTCTGGTTCGGGAGCTTGGGATAATCTTAAAGTCTAGATAGGCATGGCTTTTTAAACGCCTCTTCAACAATATAGCACTTAGTTTTTTGCTTGTGATTTTTATATACCTTAAAATAAATCCAGGCGTAATAAATATTACTCCGTAAAGAAATTTATTTGTAGTCTTATCCTGTAAACATTGGTCAAAATATTTTTTTATCAATTTTTGGCTATGTGAATATATTTTATAATTTATAAGTTCAAGAAAATTAGTTTTACTGCGGAATTTTCTCCCAATAAGAGAAAAGCTTTTTCTGATCCCCTCACTACTGGAAATTGACTCGTCATAAATATTTAATGCAAGTTGATTATGTTCGGTTTTAGCAAATAAGGTAATTTTATCTGGTAAAAATAGTATTTTTTTTTGGATCAAAATTTTCAGAAGAGGTGCAACAAAGGGACTTACTAAATCATTATATGGGCTTGTGCTCGGTTCAAAGAGGTCATTTTTGAACAGTTGTCCCGAATAAAAATCAACATGGAATGGAAATGCTTTATCAAGTTCTGATAGATACTGTAGAGTATTGATTTGTTTTTGAGTGTATGTATAGACTTGTGTTATATTCCTGACAGAGTCTACAAAAGTGGCAAAACCACCCCGTACAAGATGTATGTCGGAGTCAGCTTGCATAAGATGAAACAAATCAGCAATGGTTGTAGAGTATGCAAGCACATCATCGTCACTCAAGAGGAATGTATATTGAAAACCTAAATCTTTAACATACTGGGTTGCATAGCGAAAATTGTTTGCAAACCCGATATTTTTTTTATGGCGAATATAAGTTGCATTATTTTTTGGAATAACCGTCTCAAGTGATTTCTCTGAGGCATTATCGAAAATAAAGATGTGAAGCTTGACTCTTTTTTGTTTAAGAACAGAGTTGAGAGCAAGTTGAAACTCCTCATAACGGTTATATGTTAGGATAATAACTGCGATTGTATCTTTTATTCTTTGGCTCATCCAAAAGATTATACACTATCCCTTCTGATCAAAAATATGATAATATTGATTTCATAAAAAATGAAAGTTATTATTCTTTGTGGTGGTGCAGGAACAAGATTAAAAGAAGAAACAGAGTTTAAGCCAAAACCTATGGTGTATATTGGAAACCAACCAATAATATGGCATATCATGAAAATTTATTCTCACTTCGGATTCAACGAATTTATTCTGGCATTAGGATATAAAGCAGAGTACATTAAGGATTTTTTTCTTAATCAGAAAACATTTACCTCTGATTTTACTTTGGATACCTCAAATTATAAAACAATTTATCATGTAGGTAGTAGGAAAAATCCAGATAATTTTAACATTACATTTGTTGATACAGGTGTAGAAACTTTAATTGGAGAACGAATCTTAATGTGTAAAAAATATATTCCTCCAAAAGATAAACTATTTATGGTTACTTATGGTGATGGAGTTGCAAATGTAAATATTAAGGAAATTATTAGATTCCATAAGAAAAAAAAGACACTAGGTACAATAACCGGTGTTCACCCAAGATCAAAATTTGGTCTTATTAGATTGGAAAAAGGTGGACTTGTTAAGTCATTTGTAGAAAAACCAGTATTGAATGATTGGGTAAACGGTGGTTTTATGGTTTTTAATAAGAATTTTTTTGATTTTATAAACCCCGGTGAGATGGAACATGAGGCACTCAAAAGGATTACTGCAAAAAACGGTTTGGCTCTTTATAAACATAAAGGTTTTTGGTTTGCAGTTGATACTTATAGGGAACTTCAAGAATTAAATAAAATATGGGAAAGCGGTAATCCTCCCTGGAAAATATGGACATGAGAAGAATTTTAGTAACCGGCTCGGATGGTTATATTGGAGCGGTTCTGATCAATAAATTATTAGAAAAAGGATATGAAGTTACAGGCTTAGATACTCTTTTCTTTAAGAACTCAATTCTAGGTAATTATAATCCCAAATATAGACTTATAAAATCAGATGTAAGACAGATTCAAAATATAAATTTGTCTAAATTTGATGCAGTAATTCACCTTGCGGCTTTGTCAAATGATCCCATGGGTGAAATAGACACAGTTTTGACAGAGGAAATAAATTATAAAGCAACTATAGATCTTGCAAAAAAGGCCAAAAAAGAGGGAATAAAACGATTTATTTATTCTTCATCATGTAGCCTTTATGGTGTATCCAAACAAGAAATAGTTAACGAAAATTCTAAAGTTAATCCTTTAACTGCTTATGCAAAATCAAAAGTTGATTCAGAGAATGAACTTAAAAAGATTGCAGATGAAAAGTTTTGTGTATGTTTACCTCGGAATTCAACTGTCTTTGGATATTCTCCAAAATTCAGAGATGATTTAGTAGTCAATAACCTAATAACCTCTGCAGTTGCTTTAAAAAAAATTTTTGTAAAAAGTGATGGTACTCCCTGGCGCCCTCTTATTGATGTTAGAGATCTTGCTAATATTTTTATAGATTTTTTAAATATAGATAGTTATTTAGTAAATGGACAGGTAATTAATATCGGCTTTAATGACAGTAACTATCAGGTTAATGATATTTTAAAAATCATTAAGGAGCAAGTTCCTCTGTGCGCGGTTATTTATACGGGTGAACATGGAGCAGACACAAGAAGCTACAGAGTTTCTTTTGATAAATTTGTTTCACTTTTTCCCAGTACTAAACAGGAATGGCCATTACAGAGATCAGCAAGAGATTTGATTGATAAATTAGAAAAATTAATGTTTAGTGAAAAGGATTTAAATCCAAATAATTACAATAGAATAGAGGTTTTAAAAAGATTAATTTCAGACGAGAAAATAGATAAAAAACTTTTTTGGATTCATTAAATGAATATTTTAATAACCGGCGGGACAGGCTTCATAGGTAGTCACCTAATTTATAGACTGTTATCTTTGGGGTATAAAATAACATTATTAAAAAGACCGTCATCAGATATTTGGCGAATAAAAGATATTGTAAGAAAAATAAATACTATAGATATTGATTCTTTGGAAAATCTGGAATCTATATTTATAAATAACGATTTTGAGATGGTTATCCATTTGGCAGCTACATATATAAAGGAAACTAACAAGAGAAAAGAAATTTCTCAAATGAAAACTGCAAACATAACTTTTCCTTCTAAACTTCTTAGGCTTGCAATTAAAAATAAAGTTAAGTACTTTATTAATACGGGTACTTGTTTTGAATACAAACTCTCGGATGCAAAAATTGATGAAAACCATAAAATAGCTCCGTATAATTTTTATGCCTCTACAAAAATAGCTTTTGAAGCTTTGTTGAAATCTTTTGCAGAAAAAAATTATATAAGGGGAATTACCCTTAAATTATTTTATCCATACGGAGAAAAGGATAATAAGAATAAAGTTATTCCTCAAATGATTAAAGCTACTTTAAACAAAGAGAAAATGTTACTAACTAAGGGGGGACAAGAATTGAATTTTACTTATGTTGGTGATGTTGTGAATGCTTTTGTAAAAACTCTTAGCTATATTTCTTCAAAAAAATACAGAAAATATGAAGTATTTAATATTGGAGTAGATAAAGCATATAAACTACAATATATAGGTAAACTATTGGAGGATTTGAGTGGAAATAATTCAATTTTATATTTCCTTAAGCCTTATTCATTAAACGAAATAATGTATATGTCATGCAATTATAAAAAGGCTAAAAAGCTATTGAAATGGAAGCCTGAAACGGGTATTATAAAGGGAATAACAAGAACCTATGAGGATTTTTTAGGGAACATAAAATGATAAACGGAGTAAAAATCAAAAAATTGAATAAAATCCCTGATGAAAGAGGAACTGTGATGCATATGTTAAGGAATGATGACCCGGAGTTTAAAAAATTTGGTGAAATTTATTTTACCACGGCCCATCCGCAAGTTATAAAAGGGTGGCATCTTCATACCAGAATGACTTTAAATTATGCGGTAATTTTAGGAATGATAAAGTTAGTTTTATATGATGATAGAAAAGACTCAAAAACTAAAGGTGAAATTATGGAGTTATTTTTGGGTGAAGATAATTATTGTTTGGTTACAATTCCTCCACTTGTTTGGAATGGATTTAAGGTTATTGGAGATAAAACTGCAATTTTGGCAAATTGTCCGGATCTACCGCATGATCCTAAAGAAATAACGAGGTTGGATCCGTTAAAAAACGAAATAATACCATATGATTGGGATATTAAGTTAAAATAATATGCAGTTAAAATTTCCTAGAAATGATTTACGGGTTAGTTATGCTAAAGCCGTACACGATGAAGCGGAGAGAAAACGAGTATTAGCAGTTTTGGATGAACACCGGACGATAATGGGTAAGGAGATTTATCAATTCGAAGAAAGAGTGAGCAAGTTATTTGGTTGTAAATTTGGGGTAATGGTCAATTCAGGTTCCTCTGCAAATTTACTTGCCTTAGAAATTCTAAATTTTCCCGAAGGTTCTGAAATAATTACCCCTCTTTTAACATTCTCAACAACTGTTGCTCCAATTATACAAAAAAAACTAGTACCTGTCTTTGCTGATGTTGAAAATGGTAGTTATCAAATAAATGTGGATCAAATCGAGAAACTGGTTACCAGAAAAACTAGAGCCTTAATGATTCCTCTTCTTTTAGGAAATGTTCCTGATCTTGAAAGACTACAATATATTGCTAAAAAAAATAACCTATTTTTTATAGTAGATTCTTGTGATACATTCGCAGCAAGCTTTCAAGGGAAACTCTCTAGCAGTTTCGGAGATATTATAACTACAAGCTTTTATGGTTCACATATAATAACTGCAGGCGGAGGAGGGGGGATGATTATGATGGATAATCCTAAGTGGAAGGACAAAGCAAAGGTTTTTAGAGGATGGGGTAGAAATTCATCTATATCCGATGAGACGGAGAGTATATCAGTCCGTTTCAAAGCAAAAATTGGGAATATTCCGTATGATGATAAATTTATCTTTGGCCAACTTGGTTATAATTTTTTACCTTTGGAGATGAGTGCTGCATTTGGTAATGCTCAATTAGATAAATTAAAGGATTTTAAAAAATTACGCAAAAATAATTTTAACAGATTATACAAATTCTTTTTAAAATACTCAAACTTCTTCATATTGCCTAAAAAGGATATACGGGTACAAACCTGTTGGCTTTCTTTTCCTCTAACAATAAGATCAAGCACTCCGTTTACCAGAATTGAAATTACGACTTATTTAGAAAAAAATAATATACAAACAAGACCAATTTTTACAGGAAATGTATTAAAACAGCCGGGATTTAAAAATATACCCCATAGATTGATTCCTGGATATGGTTACCCAATTACTAATGATATAATGAAGAAAGGATTTGTTATAGGTTGTCATCAGGGTTTAGCAGAAAAACATCTTGAAAAGATAGAGCGAATTTTCACGAAATTTTTAAATAAATATATTTCATTTTGATAAGTGTCTTGGAGTGATTATTATAATATTGTAATTTATCTCTATGTTGTAGTAATTATTTTCCTTTAACATAACTTTTTTAATCTTTCCAATCGTTGGATAATCATTTTTTCCTATAAATGTATCAGCATCATCTATTAAGATGACATGGTGTTTGATTTTGTGACGGAGAATAGAAGCAAGCTCTTCCCATACAGGAGTTTCCTTTGCTCCTTTGGTTGTAATTCCTTTTGAATAGTGAGCATCCAGCCAAAAAAGGCATGGTTTGGTTATTTTTTGTATCATTTTAGGTAATATAACCGAACTATCTCCATGTATAATTTCTATATTCTTAAATTTTTTAAATTTGTTTTTTGCCCGATTATATAATTTTTTATCCAGTTCTATTGAATAAATACGGGAGAAAATATTTTTATTGGCATTTACAGTAGTCCCCAGGTAAGTACCGGTCTCAATCAAAATTGGCAATTTATATTTTTTTGCATGGCTTTTAATTATCTCCTGTTTTATTAATTGTGGTGTATGTTTGTGCTTACTTTTCAGAAACCAATCTAATGTTTGCAATATTTGAATGATTGGATAAATAAGTTCATATAGAAAAGTATATTTTAATTGCTCAAAAAATTTATTCATCTTATTGGCTTATCTTTCTTTAGTATATTATAATGCATCTCATAAATATGAAGAAATTTGCTAAAAGATTAACACCACTGGTATCTGTATTGATATTAACCTATAACAGGACGGATTTGTTAAAAAATTGTTTAGATAGTGTTTTGAAATCTGATTATCCAAATTTAGAATTTATTATTTCTGATAATGCCTCACAGGATGATATAGCATGGTTTGTTAAAAAAAACTATTCTCGAAAAAAAATCAAAGTATATAGAAAAAAGAAAAACGGGGGCTTAACAGGCGGATTTAATTTTGGGTATCAATATTGTAAAGGGAAGTATGTCATGCTGCTTTGCAATGATACTACTATCACCAAGAAATCAATTTCAGAGATGGTAAAAATATTAGAAAATGATTCTAAAATTGGAGCTATAGCTCCCAAAGTTACACAGATGAAAAACACTGGCTATATTCACAGCGCCGGTAGCTTCCTAACTTCTACTGGCTTGCTCTATCATTACGGTGTCTATCAAAAAGATAGTAAAAAATATCAAAAGAGTTACTATGTTTTTAGTACAACAGGGGCGGGCTTTTTGGTAAGAAGTGAAACTATCATTAAAAGCGGGCTTTATAGCGAGGATTTCTTCATGGCATATGATGAAAGCGACCTATGCCATCGGATTTGGCTATCCGGATATACAATAGTCTATTGTCCAAAGGCTGAAATTAAACATATATGGAGTGCTACTATGGATTCAGGTAAACCTGTGCTTTGGTTTTGGAATCAAAGAAATGTAATCAGTTCAACGATTATGAATTTTTCGATACCATATTTAATTCCCATGCTAGTTATGGTTAACATGGCATTTATTTTTTGGTTTTTTTTAAGAATATATAGAGGTGAGTTTCGTCATGCATTAACTTTACCCCAAGCTTATTTTTGGCACTTATTTCATTTTAAGCAAACATTAAAGGAAAGAAAAAAAGTTCAAGAGAAGATTAGGCAAGTTTCGGATCAAGAAATTTTTCAAAAAGCTATGGTTAACCCTGACTTTGGATATTATCTAATTCATTTTGGTCGAAAATATCAAGAATCTAATTTGCCTGATAGAGTACTCTACTAAATATTTTTAAAGGCATGATCTAATATTTTATTTATGTCGTATTTATTCGATAGTAGTAATGCTCTTTCCCTGTAGCCTCTGTAGGTATATTTATTTTCTAGTATTTTAGTAATAGCCAATGCAAGTTGTTTCTCGTTATAATCTACTATTTCTCCTGCTCCATATTTCTTTATGTACGGAGCAAGCGTTGTTACCTTTGTGGTTACAACAGGAACACCACACATTAAATATAGTTTTAACTTGCTTGGATCAGAATTGAAACTAAGACTGTTTGGGTTGGGAACATAGGGCGCAAGTCCAATTGAAGACTTGGAGATGATCCTTACTAAATTATAATAGTTTTCTACATATCCCAGAAATTGGATATGTTTTAAAAGTTTGTTTGATTTGGCCATATTTTGCAATTTCTTTTCATAATTTCCTGTTCCAGCAATAATTAGCTTAATTTTGGGAAATCTTTCTATAAGATAAGGAAGAGCGAGAATAGCAAGTTGGGGACCTGAATTTTCCAATAAACCACCGGCAAAAATGATTCTATTCGGGTCAATGTCTTTAATTGGTGTTAATCTAATTTCTTGTTTATCATATCCGATTGGCACAATGGAAAAAGGAGAAAGCTTATTTAATTCGAACCCTTTTTTCTTCCGGGAATCTATCTGTTGTTTTGTGACTACCCAGTTGCGGTCAGATAATTTGCATGAGAGATAATCGATTGCTTTATAAATAGAATTTAAGATTTTATTTGGATATCTATTTTCACTATAATCAATAGTGTAATAAATAATTATTCGAATAATTCCAAGTATTCTAAATAGGTAGATTGAGATAAAAGACAAATTTTCGCATGCAATTGCAATATCAAATCTGGAACGGCTTAGAATTACAAAATAAAAGCTTACAAGAATATGAAATAAAAACTGCAGCCACTCTGGTCCCCTAATATTTGGAACCTCTTTTGAAAGCCGTACTTTATTGTTTACATAAACTCTCAAAAAAATGGATTGTATTTTAGCATGGGGAAACGGTAGCTCAATATAAACAACTTTCTCTGCTCTATTTAAAAAATATCTAAATATGGCCGGGGCAGCAGGTCCTTGATTTGTTCTGATTACAAAATGGGTTATTACTAAGGCTTTAAATTTTTTTGTTAATATCATAATTTTTTAGATACCAGGATATCGTTTGTCTCAATCCTTTTTCGAATTGGGTTTGGGCTACGAATCCAAACTCTTTTTTTGCTCTGCTTGTATCTATTAATCTTCGAGGTTGGCCGTTAGGTTTAGTAGTATCGAATTTAATTTCGCCTTTAAATGCCAATATATCGGCGATCAACTTTGCCAGCTTTTTAATGGAGATTTCGAAACCAGCCCCTAAATTAACCGGATCAGGTTTGTCGTATTTTTCTGTTGCCAGCAGGATTCCACAAGCAGCATCCTCAACAAACAAAAACTCTCTAGTTGCTTTTCCGGTTCCCCACACTTCAACTTGAAGCTTATTTATTTTAGCGCTATGTATCTTACGAATAAGAGCGGGGATTACATGTGAGCTTTTAGGATCAAAATTGTCAAAGGGGCCGAAGAGGTTAACGGGGATTAGATAAATTCCATTGAAGCCATACTGTTGTCGATAAGCTTGAGCTTGAACTAGAAGCATTTTCTTGGCGAGACCGTAAGGAGCATTTGTTTCTTCAGGATATCCTTCCCATAACTCTTCTTCCTTAAAAGGAACTTTCGCGAATTTCGGGTATGCGCAAACCGTACCGACTGCGACAAATTTTTTTACATTTGCTTGTCTGGCTTCTTCCATTAGATTTGTCCCCATCATGATGTTGTCATAATATAAAGTGCCTGGGTTATTCATATTGTAGCCTATTCCCCCGACATTTCCTGCCAGATGTATAACTATATCAATATTTTTTACGACTTTCCTGCAATTTTTTATAAATCTTAAATCGAAATCCTTAGATCTGGGGATAAAAATTTTATCAGGTTTTAATTTCTTTAATTGTTTAACTAGATGTTTACCCAAAAAGCCAGCGCCTCCTGTTACCAGAACCTTTTTATCTTTCCAAAAAAATTTAGTATTTTTTGAAGTGTTAATTTTCATTATAATTTTTAAACCTGGGAAATTTTATCACAGGAGGGTATAATTTAATAGTTATGAAGCAAATTTTTCTTTTGATCTTTTTATGTTTAACCTTGACCCTTATTTGGTTTCATAAAGGTTTAATATTTGCTGGCGGTGAGGATGGTATACCGTTTTATAATCTCGAGAAAACAGTAGAGTATTATGGATCTGTTTGGCATGAGACAGGTACAGGATTTCCTGCAGTTAATACGGCAAGAATTCCCATATTTAGTTTCCTGAAGATATTTTACCAACTTGGCATCCCGGGATTTGTACTTCAAGCTTTCCTGTTTTTTTTACTCATGAGCGTGGGTACTATTTCAGTATATTTTTTAATCAAAGAAACAATTCTTAAAGACTTTACTGAAAATAAGGGGCAAAAAGTTTATCAGTACCTTCCTTTAGTGGCAGGTATATTTTATCTTCTAAACCCTTTTTCCATGACTCAAATTTGGGGAAGAGGTTTGTATATGCAATTTTTCCCTTTTGCTCTTTTCCCGCTTTTTCTTATCTTGTTTATTTTAGGAATTAAAAAGAGAAACTTTCTATATGGAACTATAGCTCTGGTGTCATCGGTTATTCTGTCGGCGGCTTTTGACAATATTAGTTATGCGCTATCTCTTTGGTTTGTTATCTTCCTCTATGCCTTTTTTTACTTGATTAAACATTTTAATAAAAAAGAGATTATTTTTACTGTTGCATTTTTTACATTTCTGTTTTTTGGTTGGATTTTATTACATCTTTTTTGGATTTTGCCTTTTCTTGCTCTTTCAACTCAGCCATATGTGGGCATAACAGAGAACCCGGAGCAGGGATTGGGCAGCTTAAGAGGGGTAAGTAGACAATTCCCTTTACATATTTTGATAAGACTGATGCATAGCGGCTATTTTTTTGAGGATTTATACGGAAAAGTTTATTCCGGTTTTATTTTTGGTTTGATCAGCTGGATTATTCCGCTGGTTTCACTTTTTTCCCTCAAACAATTTAAAAAACTTTCCCACTTTTGGTTTTTCGGAGCGTTCTTTTTGATCGGATTATTTATCAGCTTAGGATCTAATTTTCCGTCAGGATGGTTGTTTGAGATTATGTTTAAATATATCCCCTTTTTCCAGATGTTTCGAAATCCTTTTGAAAAATTCGGCTTGGTTTTTTTAATTGCCTATGTGCCGTTTTTCTCTCTGGGAGCTTTAATAGTTGCTCAAAAAATTGGTCACTTGTTTAAAAAAGAAGCAGCTGGATTTGCGAGTGTCTTAGTAATGATTGTGCTGGTTTCTGGTATTTATGTTTGGCCGATGTGGACAGGGATATTTGCAGGAGGATACAGGCTTAACCCATGGATTAAGGTACCGGATTATTATAAAGAAATGGAAAAGTGGTTGGATGGAAATTCTGAAGACTATAGAGTCTTTATGACTCCCATCTGGAGTGGTGATGGAACATTTTATCAGTGGGGGGATACAAGATTTCAAGGAACCGACCCGATAGTATACCTTATTAATCAACCGGCGGTTTCTTACAGTAGCCAGGTACTCGGTTTTCTTTCAAGTATGCGGAAAAATATGGAGAGGATTAATCTGGCTCCATCTCTTGCGCTTTTTCAAGCCAAATACCTAATAGAACGGGGTGATGCGGTAATGATCACAGAGGCTGAAAAACGGCACAGTAAGTTTTTAACAGGATCTATATATCCACCTTTGGGAATACACTTAAGTACTCAAGAAGTTTGCCAAGATAAATATGCGGATTCTAAAGTAAATAATGTTGCCTGGATAATATGTCAAATACAAAATACAGATAGCGATTGGAGTAAGATAAAGTATGCGCATTTTGAGGTTAAAACAGATGTCCCGGCATTTTTTGAAATTGCGCTTAGGGATCAAGACGGAATAAGGATTAGATGGTATGGTCCAACTGATGCAGAATATCAAACAAACAATAACGAATGGACAGTTGTGACTATTCCTTTAAGTGCGCCTACAGAGTACAATCCTGCAATAGACTTTTCTAAAGTAAATTTAATAGAAGTATTTGCCCATCCTAAGGATTACCCTAAAACCAGCACAAAAGAAATTTTTCTTAAGGATATTAAATTAGATCCCGGCAAAGAAGAAAAACTAAATACTTTTCATTTAGCTCAAACATTCGGCAAATTACGCGCATATGAGCCTTTTCAGTTCACTCCTTCTCCTGAATTCGGTAGTTTATCAGCGATTGATAAGGTTGAGGATTTTTTACAGTTATTTGAAGAAGCAGATAAACAAAAAGGCCAAATTGATAAAAAGGGATTTATTGTGCTATCGCAAAACATGCAGAAAAATTTACAGGAATTACCTTCAGATAGCCTCATGCAAATTATTGATAAAGAAAAAATTTCTGACTCTAGGTATAGGCTCGAAGTTAATATAGACGATGGCAAAGGGTTATTTATTCTTAGCAAAACATTTAATTCTCAGTGGAAAGTTATCCCCGGGGCAAGCAGGGAAATACTTATTGGGAATTTTTTTGATAATTTAGACCTGATTAGGAAGGCAGTATTATCTGAAGATCAGCATTTTGTGGTTAATGGCTATGCAAATTTGTGGATAGTGAGCGGGCAAGATTCCCAATATGCTATTGTATTCATGCCGCAAATATTTGCCGATATTGGTTGGAAACTATCTATTTTCAGTATAATATTATTGGGTGGAATTACATTAGTATGGGTTTTAAAAAAATATACATTTTTGCGTTAGCTGCAGCAGGTCAGGGGATTTCCGGAGGCGACCGGATTTTTATTGAATTTGCCAGGAGATGGAGCAAAGAAATTCCTGTAACAATTTATCTTTGGGAGCAAGGTTTCCAAATGTGCCAAAGACAACATTTGGAAATTTCTAATGTCAAATTTCTAATTTCTGAAATGGAATCATGGAAAAGACTGGGGTTTATTATCAACTATTTTGCACGGATTATTGAAGGCATAAGACTTGGATTAACAACTAAATTAGAAAACTCAAAAGATACAATTGTTTATTCTGCTTCGGAGTTTTGGATGGATTCCTTGCCGGCGCTGATTCTTCAGCTGCGATTTAGTAAAATTAAATGGGCTGCAGCATGGTACCAAACTGCACCTAGTCCGTTAAAAGGTTTTTCAGGTGCTCTGCCTTATTGGTTAGTTCAATTGCCAATAAAGCCTTTGATTAATAGATTTGCTAATTTTGTTTTGGTAAATAATGACGAGGAAAAAAAACAGTTTCATAATGCAGTAGTAGTTTTGGGTGCAATAGATTTGCAGAAAATAAAAATCTGGAAATCAAAGTATAAAAATCTTCCTAAAATTTATGACGCGGTTTTTCAGGGCCGGTTTCATCCGCAAAAAGGGGTTCTGGAACTGATTGATATATGGAAATTGGTAATTGCAAAAAAACCTGATGCTAAACTTGTAATGATAGGCGATGGGCCATTGATGGAAAGTGTAAAGTTAGAAGTTAAAAAAGAAAAATTGGAAAATAATATTAAATTAACAGGATATTTATTTGACGGGAAAGAAAAATATAGAATTTTTTCCCAGAGTAAAGTTGTGGTACACCCGGCATTTTATGATTCGGGCGGAATGGCGTCGTACGAGGCCATGGCATTTGATCTTCCTTGTGTAGGTTTTAATTTAAGTTCTTATAGTTCTTATTATCCTAAAGGAATGGAAAAAGCGCCAGAGGGGGATTTAAAATTATTTGCTGATAAAATTTTGCAACTTTTAGTTGATAAAAAGCTCTACGGTAAAGTGGCCGGGAATGCTTATCAACTGGTGGCAAATATGACCTGGGACAAAAGAGCTCGCCAAATTTTAGATCAAGTGTTAAAATAGCTTCTTATGAAAAAAACGCCCGGTGTATCCGCTGTTATACCAAGTTTTAATGACAAGGAAAAAGTTTTCCGTCTTTTGGATTCTTTAAAAAAAACAACATATCCAAATCTTGAAGTAATTGTTGTTGTGAATGGGTCGATTGATACAATTTTGGAAGGTAAGATTAAGTATGGATGGGTTCGCTGGGTTGATGCGGGTAGGGAAAACATCGGTCAAACAGGTTGTTATAATTTAGGTTTTGTACATGCTAACAAAAAAAATAACATACTCTATGTTGATTCAGATGTAACTGCGGATAAAGAGATGATTTCTAATCTAATAGAAAGAGCGCAGTCAAATCCCGAAATTGGTATTGTGACGCCAATGATTTTATATTTATCCGACAAAAATTGGGTTAATCAGGCAGGAGCCGAGATAAATCTTACAACCGGCAGAGTAAAAGTAGGATGGGGTCCAAAAAAAGATTTTTTGGTTGCCAGGGAAGTGCAAAATTCCGGCAGCGTGATGTTATTTAAGAGAGAAGTTGTTGATAAAATTGGGGGAGTTGACGATTGGTTTCTTTGTTATTTTGATCCGGATTATTGCCTCCGTGCAAAAAAGGCAGGATTTGAAACTTGGTATGAACCTAAAGCTATCTGTTATCATGATCAATCAAAAGATCCAAATATTTGGAGACCAAGGGTGTTAAATAGAGCGTATCTTTTGGGGAGAAACAGGGTTTTGTTTATGAGAAGGCATGGGAATATGTTATCGTTTTCTCTTTTTTTGCCTTTGCTTTTGGGATATTATTTTCTTGAAACAATCCGTTTTGGTAATTTAGGAAAATTTTTTGAACTTTTTTGGGGAAGTATTGTAGGGTATTTTTATCCGCTTAAACAGGGTAATTTTATCCCTCTACCAAAGATAAAAAAATGAGTTAAAATAACTTATGACTTTTTTTGACAGACTAAAAATTACATTACCTTTTTCTTATATGAAGTTACTTCGTGATGGAATAGGGGAGGCAAAAACTATTTTAGATTTGGGCTGTGAAGATGGTAGACTGCTTGATCTTTTATCTGATGGGAAAGATTGGAAAATTACAGGTGTAGATATTTTTCAAAAAAATGTCAATGGAGCAGCCAAAAGGAAAATTTATATTAAAGTGACCAAAGGGGATATTGTGGAAATCTCAAAAAAATTAATCCGAGAAAAGAAAAAATTCGATGTAGTATTTTGTTCGCAGGTTATAGAACATATTGACAGAAAAAAAGGAGAGGAGCTTTTAGGTTTAGTAGATAAATTGGCCAGGAAAAGAGTGTTAATGGGGACTCCAAAGGGATTTATGGAACAACCGGAAGCTTTCTTGGGTGATAATCCTCATCAGGTACATAAATCAGGTTGGTCAGAGGATGATTTCCGCAAACGCGGTTATAGAGTTTACGGTATCGGATTTGGTCCAGTTTGGTCTGAAGAGGGTTTAGGCAGGACTTATTCTAAACCGGTTGCGGTTCTCGCAAGTATTATTTCTTATATCTTTTCTCCCATTGTTTATTATGTTCCTTTTTTAGCTGCAGGGATAATCTGCTTTAAAGATATAAAAAGATGAACTCAAAATTAGTTTCCGTTGTTATAGTTTCTAAGGACAGAAAAAAAGATTTAATAGATTGCATTGATTCTTATCTTAAATCTTCATATAAACAATTAGAGATCATTGTTTTAGATAATGGTTCCAGACCACCGCTTTTTAGCTGGTTTACAAAGAAATACCCAGGCGTGAAATTGATCACCTCAGAATTTAATATAGGTGCCGCAGCCGGCAGGAATTTAGGCCTTAAAGAGGCAAAAGGGGAATATATCCTTTTTACCGACGACGATGCTTATGCGGATAAAAATATGGTCGAAAATCTCGTAGCAGTATTTGAAAAAAATCCCAAAGCAGGGATAGTCCAGCCTCTTGTTTATGACAGAGAAAATAAACAGATGTTGCAGGGTGCGGGTCATGACATAAATTTAACAACCGGCCGGATTTGGGCAGCAGGCGTGAAAGTTAAAGATATTGGGCAGTACAATGGTTTGAGGGAAGTACTAATGTGTGGTTGTGTCTGGATGGTTAAAAAAGAAGTTTTTAAAAAAATAGGTAATTATGATGAAGATTATTTTATCCCCTATGAAGATTCGGATTTTTCCATAAGAACCGCAAAAGCAGGTTTTAAACTTTATTGCTATTCTAGAGCTAAAACATGGCATAGGGGGTTTAAGTCAACTTTTGTCCATCCCCGGATAGAGTGGCTTGGCATAACTTCTCCTGAACGGGCTTACAGGGTTGCCAGGAATAAAATGATTTTTATGAGAAAGCATTCTCCTTTGCCAAACAGTCTGATTTTCTTTTTCATTTTAATGCCGGCATACGCTTTTGTTCACTCTATCATTATTATTTCAGCAAGGCGTTTTGATATTCTTTTAAAGTATTTTTTAGGTTTAATATCAGGTACTATTTATGCCATAACTTATCCTTTGAATAAAAAAATTATTCAAACCTACCAGGATTTTGATAAGAAATTGGAGGGTTTTAAAATGTTGCTTCTTGCTTGGACTGACCCCATAACCTGGATTCTAAATCCTAATATTCAAACAGTATTGGATTTGGGATGCGGACAGGGAAAGCCAATGGAGTTTATAAAATATAGGATTAAGATAAAAAAATCCCTAGGGGTTGATTTGTTTGAGCCGTATATTCAAGAGGCAAAACAAAAAAAAATTCACGGAGAATACATGATTGCCGATATAAGAAAGCTAAATTTGCCTGCGAAATCTTTTGATCTGGTAATGGCTTCTCATGTTCTTGAACATTTGCCTCAAAAAGATGCCTGGAAGGTTTTGGAAAACATGGAAGCAATGGCAGGAAAACAGGTGATTGCAGTGACTCCTATTGGTGAACATTATCACCAGCTGGAGGATGGTAATATCCTGCAGATGCATTTATGTGCCTTTACCCCCCAGGATTTTATAGATAGAGGTTATAAAATTAAAAAATATGGTTGGAAATGGTTGCTTGGGGATCACGGCATAGTGCATACCATCAAAAATGACATGATTAGAAAATTACTTTATACTTTCAATATATTAATCACACCAATTTATTACTATTTTCAGGGAAGCTGTGATTATATTTTTGTAGCTTTCAAAAACCTCGAAGATGACAACTAGAAAGCACATTTTTGCAGCTTTAGTATTTGCATTACTTTCAACTGTGCTGATTTTTTCGTGGTTCCGGTATGGTCATTTATATGGTGGAGGCGATGTGGGTATTCCTTCTTATGATCCACAGCGGATAGTAGAAATTGCCAAATTCGTTTGGTGGGACTCTTCAGCGCCCGGCGCTTTAGTGCCTCATGGGGTAACTTCGCTGCCTGTGCAGTTTTTTCAATCAATGCTGGTTCAAGCAGGATTGCCATATTTTGTTGTACAGGCAACTCTTTTTTGGATACTTTTATTTTTAACAGGTTACGGCATGTTTTTGGTTGGTTTGTCAGTTTTTGGCAAAGATAAGCTGCTGTTAGCAATTCTTTGCGGTTTATTTTATGTGCTGAATCCCTACATGATGATTCAGGTTTGGCACAGGTTTATCCATAACTCCTTTTTTTTGGCAGCGTTTTTACCGTTTTTCTACCTTTTTTGGGATGATTGGATAAAAAGAGGTAAATTTATCTCGATTTTATTTTTTTTGCTCGCCAATATTTTTGGAGTTTATCTTTACGGAACTATTGCTTTTGCAGTAACTATAGTTTTTGTATTGTCTTTTATTTTTTTAAGACATGTTTTTATCCCTTGGCAGGGATTTAAGTTTTTTAAAGAGATAACCTTTAGATTTATCAGCGGTTTGATACTTTGGTTTTTGATACATCTCTGGTGGATTTTACCTACATTTAGCATCACACCGGCTTTATTTTCCAGTCAGCATAGGACTTTTGATAGCGTATCCACACTTATTACCCTAAGCAGACAAACGGGAATCCCTTATGTACTTTCAGGGGTAAACCCTTTTTATTTGTTTGAACAGGCAGATTTCGGAGGGATTTACAAGCATCCTGTATTTTTGGCAATAATGTTTCTGCCACTGGTATTTTTACTCCCGGGTTTTATAGCAGCTATCAGATCAAAAAAACTTGCCGGATGGGGAATACTTTTGGTGATGGCTGTATTCTTAGCTAAAGGCGCGGCTTCACCTTTTGGATTTACTTATATTTTTGCTTTAACCAAAGTCTTTGTTTTGGGAGTGTTGCGGAATCCTTTTGAGAAAATGGGGATACTACTGCCGTTTTCTTCAGCAATTATTATGACAGCAGGTTTTAAATGGTATCTGGATAGATTTCATGATAAACAAGTTAAATCCTTTAAAATATTATTGGGAGCCTTGCTTTTTTTGCAGTTGGGTATTTTTCTTTGGCCGTTATGGAGCGGTAGACTGATTGGTAAATTTGATAAATTAGCTTTGGTTGAGGTACCAAAGTATTACAGGGAGGCTGACATTTTTATCAAAGAACAAAAAAAGGAAGGAAAAATTCTGCATCTGCCTCTGCCGCTTGGAGAATCAGCTTCCTACAACTGGCCTTATGCTTTATCCGGCATAGAATCAAGTCAATTACTTTTCAATTCATTACCTTCTATTTCCAGAGGTTTCAATATAGATCATGTTGATGATATCATCAGCGCCGCCTCCAATATTTTCAGGGAAAAAGTTGCAGATGAAAAAATTATCGCTATTCTACAAAGTCTAAATGTAAGATTTATAGTTTTGCATAAGGATATTCGGTGGCAAGGAGGATTTTTGGATAATCCTTTGAAATTGGAAGAGATATTAGACAGCAAGAGATTTTTGGAAAAGAAAGAGTTGTTAGGCAGTCTTATAGTTTATGAGATGTCTGAAAGATATTTTAAGCCGCGGATCTATAACACTTCTTATGTAAATTTTTTGTCAAGAGGAGAGAGAAATTCATTTTGGCCGTTTCTGCTGTTTCAAAATAATATAGATTTAATATCCCCGGTAAATCCGGCAGATTGGTCAATTGATACGGTACAAACCTTAATTCTACCCACGAAAAGCTGGACATTTCATCCCAAGGATATTGCTTTTGAAAAAGCCATCTTGGAACTTCCGGCTGCCTCAAAAATTTTACCCGGCTCCAGGTTGTATTTTTTGATTAAATTGAAAGAAGATATCCGCATTTTAAAAAGTTTAGGTATGGACAAACTTAAACTAAAACTTGATTTTTTGGGTAAGAGGTTGGTAGAAGCTATACGGCTTAAAGAGAAGGGTAAAACTCCGGAGGCAAGCATTAATGTTTACAGAAAACTGCTTGTAGAGGTTTTTTATACTGATAACCTCAAGGATCAACTTGATTTTATTGGAGGACGGGGATTTGTAAACGATTTGTTTGCCAAACATCTGATTATACTGGATACGCTTGAAGGCGTAAAAGGGGTCAAAGACGAGCTGCTGATGGCCCTGCGTAAAAGTGAGCTGATTCCAATGTATGATGTCGTCTCTGATAAAAATACCGAGGATTTAGAATATACCACCTATCATTTTCAGGTTCCGAGCAATGATGAATACGAATTATTAATGGCAGAAGAAGGGGTTAGGAATGTTTATGCAGATAAATTAGAGAAATTCGAGTTTCAAATTGACGGAGAAAAAAAGCAGTTAAGAGGTGAGTTTACCGATGGTTTTATCTCGTATGGTAAGGTCAAGCTAGATGCCGGGAAAAAAGAATTTACTCTGGTTGCAACTCCTTCAGCCAATCTGTTTGATTATCCGGCAGAAAGCGGGATTGAAGTTTCTTCTTCCGATAAAAAAAATTCTTTTTTTGAAGCAAAAATTGAACCACTAACTTCTAATACCTGGTATACCATTAAATTCGAAGCATGGATTAAGTCGGGTGATAAATTTAGGTTGCAGTTTATCTCTGATGGGAATGTTGAATATGAGAAAT
>DOWS01000031.1:0-2744 GCA_003519445.1 Candidatus Daviesbacteria bacterium | reverse complement strand
TGCAGCCGATGCCAAGGTCAGGTTTCTTGTTGATAAAGCAGATTCCGCTGTAATTTTTAGAAACATTAAAATAGAAAGACTTCTTAATAATCCTATTTTCTTAAGATCCTTGAGTTTTCCTCAAAGTGCGATAGAATCCGTTCCCGGAGTTGAATTTACTCAATACAGTCCTGTTTACTATTCTGGTAAGATAGAATTAGAAAGGGGCGGATTTGTTATTTTTAGCGAAGCTTTTCATAAAGATTGGCAACTAAAATTACACAGTAACGGAAAAACCTTAGTACCTAAAGAGAGATTTTTGGCAAATATGTATGCTAATGCCTGGTTTGTTCCGGCCGGGGATTATACATTTGAGCTTGAGTTCACGCCTCAAAAAACACTTTATTGGGGAATGTTAATTTCCGGGATTACTGCTTGCGCGGTTGTGATATTTTACTTGGGAAAAATTAAAAAATGGTTAAAAAAATAACAAAACTTTTATTTATATTTACCGCTTCTTTTCCTGTTTTATTTTTCTTAAATACGGGTTTTTCTACAGATTTACTTTGGAAAACATTTCAAACAATTGTATTTTCTGTTTTATTTAGTTTGTCTTTGGTCTGGCCTGTTTTAAAGAAATATTTTTTGATTTTGTCAGGATTATTGCTTATTTTTATGGCAGTTTTTTTCATCTCCGGTCAGAGCGGGTGGGCAGAAATCTTTGGCAGCAGTGGTTTTGGCTTAGTATTGCTTTTGTTAATAAGCTATGTTCCTCAATTGATAAAAAAAGGCTATATTGAACATATATGAAAAAATTTCTGCCGTTGCTAATCTTTTTGACCATATCCGCAGGATTAATTTTTAGCTGGTTTAGGTTTGGTTTGATTTATGGCGGTGGCGATGTTGGACTTCAGACATATAACCCAAAAAGGATTTTGGAGAATGCAAGATTTGTTTGGTGGGATTCGGCCGGGCCCGGTGCCCCTATCCCGCAGGGCTTATCAGCAGTTCCTTTTCAGTTTACCCTCTTCCTTTTTCAGTTACTGGGGTTTTCCCCGCTTGCTTTGCAGGCAACTCTTTTTTTTCTGCTGCTGTTTCTAATGGGATACGGAATGTATTTATTCCTGGAGTATAAATTTGAGGATAGAAACAAATTATATCCAGTAATTGGAGGGTTTTTCTATATGTTAAATCCTTATATGATGATTCAAGTTTGGCACAGGTTTATCCATACCACAATTATTTTCGCTGCTGCAATGCCATTTTTAGCTATATTCTGGAATAAGTGGATGAAGGAAGGTAAAGCAAAACACCTTTTGTTTTTCCTGCTCACCGCCTTTCTATCTGTCTATGCTTTTGGCACATATGCTTTTATTTTGGCAGTTTGGATTTTTTTATCTTTCTTGACTATCGGGCAACTAGTCCCCTGGCAGGGGAGAAAGCAGGCCTACGCCGTGGGTTTACGGTTTGTTCTTGGATTTATAGTTTGGATTCTGGTAAATGCCTGGTGGATGGTTCCTGTAAGTCAAATCAGCCCGGCGGTTTTATCCGGGCAACATAAGACCGAAGAAAGTCTTGTGACTTTAGTAACTATTAGCTCACAGGAAATTTTACCTTACTCTTTGCAGCTTATTAACCCGTTCTATCTTGTATATCAGGCTGAATTTGGAACAATTTACAAAAATATCCTGTTTCAGATAATCCCTTGGATTTTTGTATTTATTATTCTTTTCGGGCTGGTTAATTCAATAAAACATAAAGCCTTTTCTTTGTTCGGAATCTTTTATCTGCTTGCATTATTTTTGGCAAAAGGCGCTGCCCCTCCTTTTGGAAAGCTTTTCATTTTGGGGTTTATCAATATCTTTGCTTTGGGGGTTTTAAGAAATCCTTTTGAGAAAACCGGTTTAATTCTTGTCTTTTTTTCCACAGTATTGTTTACCCTGGGTTTGAAAGTATTATCGGAAAAATTTGGAAAAAATAATTTGTTTAGAAACTCACTTATAATTTTTGTTTGTTTGCTTATTTTGATTTTCTCATGGCCTATGATTTTGGGTAAGGTTATAGGCAGGTTGGATAAACCTGTCTTTGTTGAAGTCCCAATTAGCTATCAGGAAGCGGATTCATGGCTTCTTGAACAAAAAAAGATAGGTATTCTAGACGGGAAAATTCTCCATTTACCTTTAACGCAAGAGGAATCAATCCAATATAATTGGAAATTCGGTTACAGCGGTCTGGAACCGTCGGATACTTTCTTTACAGCATATCCTTCTATCTCCAGGGGATTTAATATCAAAAGAATTGATGATGCGCTGTCCGGTTTAGGATCATCGTTTTACAGTGATTATACGGATAGCACCAGAATCCTGGGAAACTTACAAGATTTTAGCGTTAGGTTTATTGTTTTGCATAAGGATGTTGACTGGACAGGAGGCAATTTACCTAATCCCCAGGATTTGGAAAAACTGCTGGACAGGCTGGAATTCCTTGAGAAAAATCAGCAGTTTGGAGACTTAATTGTTTATCAAGTTAGGGATCAATATTTTAAGAAAGCAGTTACAATAGAGCATGATATTAGTCTAATTTATCCCGGAGAGGAAAAGCTTTCTATTTGGCCTTCACTTATCAAAAATCCCGGGACTAAATTAATTACCCCTGAAATTAAAGAATTTACCTTTAACGGGTCACAAACATTTATTTTTCCAAAATCATTTTTTATATACGGTGCAGCTTCGGATAGCGCCTCTCCTGTTGAACGGTTGAAAAAT
>DOWS01000036.1 GCA_003519445.1 Candidatus Daviesbacteria bacterium | reverse complement strand
CTAGATAATGGATATTACCCTAAGATATATAGATTATTTAGCCAAAGCAGGATATGTGGTTTTTAAACCTGATTATAGGGGGCATGGAAAATCACAAGGTCAACCTCAATCTTCTTTGGAAGCAGGTTATACTGTTGATGCCTTAAATGCTTTGTCCGCTATTAAAAAAATGCCACAAGCTAGCTTAGAAAAGATTTATATTTGGGGTCACTCTATGGGTGGAAGAATTACCCTAGCCATGCTTTTAATAAATCCAAGTGTTAAGGCAGCTGTGATTTGGGCTGTATCTCTCGCTCCTGTATTGGTGCAAATAAAAAGATGGAATACAAGAGGAAATCCCAGAAGAAAACAATATTTAGATGTGGTGAAAGAATTAGGTGATCCTGATAAAAATTCTTTAAAATATCAGGCTTTTTCTGCAGTTGATTTGGCACAAGACTTACAAGTTCCCTTACAAATACATCATTGTGAGGGTGATGAAAGATTGCCAGTGCAGGATGCTAAAGATTTTTATAAAAACATGAAAAAAAATGGTAAAAATGTTCAACTTTGTTTATATCAAGGAGGGGATCATAATTTTTCCGGAAAAGAATTGGGCTTGGCCATGAAAAAAAGCATAGCTTTTTTTAGAATGTGGTAGAATTTCCTCATGTATATTGCTGATTTGCATATTCATTCCAGATTTTCCCGGGCTTGTTCACCTCAATTAAATATTCCCAATTTAGTTGAATGGGCCAAGTTAAAAGGCATTGATCTTTTTGGAATATTTGAGAAAAGGGGGAAATTGAGAAAGTCCTGAAAGTATGTTAATATATGGTTATGGCAACAGAAAAAACAATTTTTAATTATCGTGTAGTTGTGGAACCGGATGAGCGGATAGGAACAAATGAAGCCTGTTTTACGGCTTATTGTCCAACGCTTAGGATTGCCGATGATGGTGATACCATTGATGAGGCCTTGGCAAATATCAAAGAAGGAATAGAATGTTATTTGGAAGCTCTTATAAAAGAAGGGCAGGAGGTACCACGGCCGGATAATTTAAGCGAAGGTGTGATTAGCGGTATCACTGTTAAGTTACAAGGAAGACCTCACTTTTCTTCTTTATGAAATTGCCATCAGATGTTCGTCCTCAAAATTTACTTAAAGCTCTAAAGAGAAATGGTTATTTGGAAGTAAATAAAGTTGGAAGTCACATTCATCTTCATCATCCTGATTGTCATAGAACTCAAGTAGCCATTCATCCTAAACCCATTGCTAAAGGTACATTAAAAGCTATTCTCAATCAAACAGAATTTAATCTTGAGGAGTTTAAAAAATTGCTAAAATGACAAAAAAGCAGAAGATGCAACTACCGTAAAAGAGCTGATGGAAATGTATCAGGATCAATTTAAGAAGGGAGGTGAAGAAAAATGAGTTTAACAATTGAAGCGGAACGAGCTTTAGATCGTCTTGTGGCATCAAATCCCCCAGCGCAGAAGATTTTAGGAAGGCGTCTGATGCGGTAAAAGCTACTATTCCATTACCTCCAGACTGGACAGGTTATCCTACGGGAGATTCACCATTACGAGGGGTAGTTGGGAGGGTTACTGGAATATTGCGTAGCTTGATTGGTAGATAAAATTTAAAAAGTGTTAAAATAGCCCTATGTATGTAGCTGATTTGCATATTCACTCCCGTTTTTCCCGGGCTTGTTCACCGCAATTAAACATTCCCAATTTAGTGGAATGGGCCAAGTTAAAAGGCATTGATTTATTGGGAACAGGGGATTTTCTGCACCCCTTATGGCTAACAGAACTAAAAGCCAATTTAAAAGAAGACGGCTCCGGCTTGATGATTTATCAAGACCAATCAGTCAAATTTGTCCTATCGGTCGAAGTATCATCAATTTATTCCCATAAAGGCAGGGTCAGGAGAGTGCATAATCTGGTTTTATTGCCCTCTTTTGAGGCTGCGGATAAGTTTCAAAAAGCACTGCTTGCAAAACATGCCACTTTGGCATCAGACGGCAGGCCCATTGTGGGAATTTCTTCCAAAGATTTGCTGGCCATGGCTTTGGAAGTAGACCCCAAAGCTTTATTTATTCCGGCCCATATTTGGACTCCTTGGTTTGGGGTTTTTGGATCAGAGTCAGGTTATGACTCGTTAAAAGATTGCTTTGAGGATCTGGAGAATAAAGTTTATGCCATAGAGACTGGTTTAAGCTCTGATCCGTCCATGAACTGGAGAGTGGCAGAATTAGACGATCGTTCAATTTTGTCTTTTTCCGATGCCCATTCTCTTCCCAATCTGGGCAGGGAAGCCACAGTCATGGACGGGGAGTTTACTTATGATGGTTTATATCAGGCAATTAAAAATCAAACAATTAGTGGAACTATTGAATTTTATCCTGAGGAGGGGAAATATCACTACACTGGCCACAGAAATTGTGAGGTAAAACTTAATCCTGATGAAGAAATAAAAAACGGGGTAATTTGTCCTAAATGTGGTAAGGGTCTGACAGTGGGAGTGATGAGTAGGGTAGAAAAACTCGCTACGCGAGGAGCTGAAGAAATCATTTCTAACAGGCCAAAATATAAGATGTTAGTACCTTTAAATCAGATTATTGCAGAAGCTCTAAATACTGCCAAAACAAGCCAAAAAGTAATAAATGAGTACAAAAAGTTAGCAGAAAATCTGGGAGGAGAAATTAAAATTTTAACAAAAGTTGATTTAAAAGATATTGAGAAATTATCAGGGCCCAAAATAGCAGAAGGGGTGGACAGGATGAGGCAGGGGAAACTGGTAATAGACCCGGGCTATGACGGAGTTTATGGCGTGGTCAAAATCTGGCCTGATGGGGAAGAAAAATTTGAAGTTCCACAACTGGGACTATTTGAATAGAAACTTGACAAACTGTGGATATTGTGTTAAACTATGGGGTATAACATATATGGAAAATAGAGCAATTATTCCTCAAGAAGAAATAGTGGCTGCGGCTAATAGGATTGCCATATGTTTATCCGGTAGTGGTCAATTTGATCAAGATAGACAAGCGCCGGAAGTATTAGATTTTGCCAGATATGCCCTAGCGTTACGCGCCGGATCAATAATTCCTATAGAATCAATTAGTTTATTGTCTTTTCCTGAACCAAGAAAACCGGAAATAGCAGGTCAGATAGTGCGCCAACTTTTAGCCCCATTAGCTCTTGAGTCTCATCCGAGGGGGTATGTAAGATTTTTTAGTGGAGGAATGCAAGAAGTACGGGATTTTTTGGGAGCAGGGAGCAGAACTAAATTAGTTATGGCGGTAAACGGACTTTCAGATGCCGAGCAACAATTATTCTTCTTTGTTGCCCCCGTTTCCTTATTGCAGGATTTGGGATTTCTTGATCTGGATAGTTGTAATCCTCTTCGCATGGCTCAATATATCCGTAACGCTTCTTTGGGCAGAAATATAGCTGAAAGAGATGAAACTTTAGAAATGTTACTTACTTCCGCAGTAGAAAGAGCAGACCAGCAAACCATTGACTTGGCAGGAGTAGTAGGTATTCTTTGTCAAACAGAAGAACGTGATCTAATTTTTGAGCGTTTAATTGAATCGGCCCAGTGGGGAGAGTTTAGAGACCAGTTGATTCAGTTGTTTGGGAGTTACCATCAAACTGCGGGTTTGGTAGATCTTGTAAGAAGACAGATGGATAGAGAGGATGTTGATATTGATAATCCTCCGAAATACCGGGTGTCTGCTGACAGGTAAAAATCATGGTAGAAACAAAATTAGTTCCCACAGAGACCATTGAACAGCCAATGCTGTCTGAGGCGCAACTGCAAGAATTAAGTGGTTCAGCCCGTTTATACTTGAGACAAAGGAAAATACCAATTGCCAATAATGATATTTTTACAGGAGCAGTGGCTGTTTTGGGAGATGCTGTTTCAAGGGGTTTGAAGGAACAAGGTAGGGCTGCTGTTTTAGAAAGTGAGCACTTGACTCCCTTAATAAAGCAGGGTTTAAAAATTAGAGAAGAGCTTTGTGTGCAAGCGGGATTGGATCAAAAGATGGCCGAATCATTGTCTATGCCGGATCAGTTGGTTAGCCAAGCCAAACAGGAAATCAGAAATTTTGCCCTTTGCCCCCGTCCTGAAGCTTGCGAGGCATTAATTTCTCTGTATCAGCAAAGGGTGCGTTTTGTGGCAGGTTTTGCCAGAACAGGCCTAGCCAGCCTGCCCGGCGAGTTTCAAAATGCCAGATTGGAGCGTTTTCCTAATCCGGCTGATCAGGCTAAATTGGCGCGCAATATGATTACCTCATTTGTTTTTCGGGGGAGTTTAAATCCTCTAATTACATCAGAAGAGTTAAAAGATTTTGGCTGGCAGGCCAGAAAAAGAACATATTTTGATGAAACTCAACAAGAGTCTTTAATAGAAGCATTGGGAATTTCAGATGGAGATGAAGTACTGTTTGCAAAGGTAATATTTGTCCAAACAGCAGGTTTATTTGCAGGGCCTTATTTTTTACCCCAAGAGGGGGATACGGAATCAATAAACCAATTTTACAGGTATTTTAGCAATTTTTTGCTTTTGCAGCATCCGGAGCTGGAAGCAGAACAGATTATTATTCATCCGGACCGGATACAAGCAGAAAGTCCCAGTTTATGGGATGGGGCAAGCTCTATAAGAGGGGTTTTGGTACCCACTCCGGAAATGTTGGTTCTGGCAGCCAGACAGGAAGAGGCCAGATCAGTTCAAGCCCGTTTTATCAGGCCGTATTGGGGAATATCAGGTCGATTAAATGGAGGCGTGAAAGTTTGGATATTACTTCAACGGGAAATAGATGAAAGATTAGATAGGATTGGAAGATTGGGAACAGAACTAAAAGATAGGGAGTTGCTTTTGGCTAATCTGCAAGTAGATCCTTCTTTGCCTTTGCCTAAGCGGGCTTATGATATTATCTACGCCAGTCAAGTAAGAACCAGAGATGAATTAGGCAGAGCTAACCAGCAGGTTAAAACCGTGCAAGATAGAATTCAGGAGATGGCATTAGAATATGGGGCAGCTACTTCGTATCGCGATGGCCTAATTCAAAGCTATGGGAATGCTTGGCCGGATCAACTGCCTATTCCCGAGGCAGTCCTTTCACAAAGGAAAGAATCAGGAGAAGCTAACCTGAAATCCAAGATAGTAGCCAGAACAGCCAGATTAACTTTAATAACAAAGCTTTTAAGTCTGGATCCTTTGTATAATCCAGTTCAAGCAGGGATTTTAATTAATTTTAACCGGCCGGAAGCAGGAAATTGGTTAAAAGAGGAAATAACCAGAACACAAACTTTATTGCATTCTACTGATAGGGTTGAAGATCCCGGCAGGTTTTTGCGAAGAATTCAGGCAAGATTGATTTATGGCTTAGAAGATTTAGATATACCGGCCCCAAAAGCTGTTATGCTACAAGCGATGAAAGATTATAGTAATTTTTGGAGGGGAGTTTATACCGGTGTGCACAATAGAACACAAAACACTAAGGATTATTGGCAGGAGGAGCAATGGCCGGATTTTATCCGTGAGGTACTTGAAAGAAGAATTAGCCTGATGGAAATAGCCCAAACTGCTTTGGCAGATAGATTTATTTTAAAAGGGCAGCTGGCTAATAGACAGTCAATTGTTGGCAGTGAAGCAAGTTTTTGGAGCGCTGATGAGGCCAGAAGCTATATCAATGTAGCTGTTGCTTCCGAATTGACATCAATGCCAGCTTCTGTTCCTGTAAATTGGTTGGAAGAAGCACACAAGATGCTAAATTTATTACCATTATTAAAGTCATGGGGAGATTTACCAATAACAGATCACCCCATTGTTCCTAAAAAGTTTACAGATTTGCCCAGAGCAGATTTTATTGCAGCTTGGAGAAAAAGATGTCAACGAGTACTCTTGGCAGGGGAATTTAAAGACGCGCAAAGTAGGCTTCAAACAGCAAAAGAGCATTTTGAAGGAGTGTGCAGGGTTACTTTTATGGTTAGATTAATGGAAGAAATAAAAGGATTAAAATTTAGGTTGGAGCGTGTTCAAGAGAGGGATCCGGAGGCAAGGTTTATTGAGAGGATGAGAGAACTTAATTTGGTTTTGGAAACAGGTGTGCAATAAAAGTAAGATAAAATTACTAAATGAAAATCTTTAAAAACAGGCAAGCAGCAGGGCAAGTCTTGGCTGAACGGTTACAGAATACCAAGGCCGATCTGGTTTTAGGAATCCCGCGGGGTGGGGTGGTGGTGGCAGCTGAAATTGCTCATGAGTTGAACTTGCCCTTGGATATTATAGTCACTAGGAAAATAGGGGCTTCTACTCAACCTGAACTGGCTTTGGGAGCAGTTGATCCGGATGGGGAAACGGTATTAGATCAAGCCTTGCTTGATCAATTGAAAATTGAAAATTTAAAATTGAAAATTGATGAAGAAATGAAAGAGATAAAAAGAAGGGAAAATCTTTATAGGCACACAAGGCCTGGCCTTGCGAAGCTTGTGAATGGGAAAACAGTCATTTTGGTTGATGACGGAATGGCCACGGGGGTTACTACTCTGGCAGCTGTGAAATATCTTAAAAGGCATGGGGCAAAAGTAATTTTGGCTGTGCCGGTGGCTCCGCAAGAAGTTGTTGATAAGATCAGATCAGAAGTAGATGAGGCTATATTTTTGGAAATTCCGGAATATTTCCAGGCTGTAGGCCAGTTTTATCAAAGTTTTGATCCTGTATCAGATGAAGAAGTGGTACAATACCTCAAATGAATGATAAATTTCTAAAAGTAGCCAAACAGGCAGCCCTTGAGGCTGGCAAAATAATTTCCAAATATTCTGGTAATTTTGGTGAGAAGACTATTAAAGGCGGGGATGAAAGCAATTTTGCTACCAAAGCAGATATTGAGGCTGAAAAAGCTATTATTTCTATCTTAAGCAAGAATTTTCCAGATCATAATATTATTACCGAAGAACAGGAAAATATCGACAGGGGATCAGAATTTACCTGGGTGATTGATCCTTTGGACGGGACTTTTTCCTTTGCTCATAGATTTCCATATTTTTCTGTTTCAATAGGATTACTTTTAGAGAATAAGCCTATTATAGGGGTAATTAACCATATTTCTTCCAAAGACTTATATTATGCCCAAAAAGGCAAGGGAGTATACCTTAATGGTAAATCAATTCAAGTAAGCAAGACTAAATCTATAGAAGCTAGTGCCTGTGGATTGGACTTTGGGCACAAGTACAACAGAGTTGAAAACCTCGAAAAATATATTAATCCATTAATTAGTAAAATAGGTTATCCTTATTCTGTAGGTTCTGCTGTGACAACTCAAGCATTGGTTGCCCAGGGAATACTGGATGGGTATGTAAACCAAGCTTGGGTGTGGGATTTTGCCGCAGGGGTAATAATAGTCAAAGAAGCAGGAGGGAAAGTTACAGATTTTGATGGTAAAGAACCTGATTGGAGCAAAGACAGGTTAGATATTGTGGCTTCAAATGGACTGATACATGATCAAATTCTGGAGGCATTGAAGTGAAATTGATTGTAGGCTTGGGTAATCCCGGGGAAAAATATGCAAAAGTCAGGCATAATTTGGGCTGGATGGTTTTGGATGAATTAGTAGATAACTGGGAAGAGAATAAAAAATTAAAATCACTGATTGCTAAAAAAGATGACCTGATTTTTGCCAAACCCTTAACTTTTATGAATAACTCTGGTCTTGCCGTGAAAGCCCTTACTACTTACTACAAACTACCAGCTGTTGATTTAATAGTAATTCATGATGATTTGGATTTAATGCTGGGGCAGATAAAAGTGAGAATGGGAGGCTCTGCTGCCGGGCATCATGGAGTGGAATCTATTATTTCTGCTTTGGGTACAGATCAATTCACAAGGGTCAGACTTGGTATAGGTAATCAAAAATCCCATTCCGGGGAACACCAAAGGATTCATTTTGAAGCTGAAAAATTCGTTTTGGAACCATTTGAACCCAATGAACTCCCCCAAGTAAAACACATGATTAAACAGGCAATTAAAGAAATCCACTTGACATGTAGTGTTAAGTAGTATAAAATAGTCTTATGGATAAAAGATTACAGCTACTTACTGGTAAAAAACAAAAATTAGACACTTTTAGACCCTTACCGCCGGAACTGGTTAAAAACCTTGATGAATGGTTTAAGGTTGAGTTGACTTATACCTCTAATGCCATAGAGGGTAATACCCTGACCCGCGCGGAAACAGCTTTGGTAGTGGAAAAAGGCCTAACTGTGCAGGGGAAGAGTTTGACAGAACATTTAGAAGCCACCAATCATGCCGAGGCGCTGGATTATGTTAAGACATTAATTTCTCAAAAGAGACAGGATATAACTGAAAACGATATTTTGGACATACACAGACTAATTCTAAATAAAATAGAAGCTGATAATGCGGGCAGGTATCGAACGCAGCATGCTAGGCTGACAGAGTCTGATGTGGTTTTACCTAATCCTGTTAAAATTCCAGACCTGATGCAAGAGTTTATGAGATGGTTGGTTAGTGTTAACTCTGACCATATAGTTAAAATTGCTGCTGATGCCCATTATAAATTAGTAAGCATTCATCCTTTTTCAGACGGCAATGGCAGGACTTCACGCCTTTTAATGAACCTAATTTTAATGCAGGAGGGTTATCCGCCTGCCATAATCCGCAAAGAAGACAGGTTAGCTTATATAAACTCTTTAGAAAAAGCCCAAAAAGGCGGGGGTTTAGATGATTTTTATAATCTTATTTACGGCGCAGTTGATGGTTCGCTTAATATTTATTTAGAGGCATTAGAGCCAGAAAGCCAGCGGTTTTATACTACAGATGAGGTGGCAAAGCTACTTCAGGTAGACCCGGAAAGCGTCAGGCGCTGGGTCAGAAAAGGAAACTTAAGAGCAGCTAAATTAGGGGGTAAGTTTATCAGGATAGACAAAGCTGATTTAGACAGATTTATAGAGCAATTGAAAACTTGATAAAACTCTGGAAACTTCCCCAAGTAAAACACATGATTAAACAGGCGGTTGAGGCTGTAGAGATTCTTCTTGACTAACTCCATTCTAAAATTGTAGGTTCTAGTTTTTTATGGTAAAATTCAGCATCATGCAAGAAACGATGCGAGGCCGTTGGACAAATGGATACGCTCTAGCTCAACAAGAAATTAATGAGGTATGTTGGGTTATGGACGGCTCTATTGATGGCTCGGGGGAGACTTCCTTGTCTCTTAAAAGACGAGTTGCCGGATGGAATGCGTATGAAAGAAACGTTACCCTTTTTTTAAACTGGGTTAAGCAATCTTTTCGCCCTCGGATTTTTTATTATCCTATGTGTGGTTGGCATATAACACCAAGGGAAGTGTTCGGAAAGGATAGCGTAGTTCATCTATCTAATGATATGAGACAGTCCTTTTTAAATGATATCGAGGAAGGTATAAGGGTCAGAGGAGATATTTATAGACAGCCATTTAAAGCAGGGGTTTTTGAAGTGGTTTATCTTAGAGGACAAGATCTTCCGCGCTGGAATGTTGCTCGGGGAATGATAGAGTTAAGAAGAGTAGTAAAAGACGATGGAATTTTTGTTATAGAATTGATGTCCGGTACAAAGAATATTGCAAGATACGCTGGAGATCATATGCAGCCTGCCAGTATTCCAGATGATGTAAGATCTTTAACGGAAAGATATTTCAGTCTCTATGTGAATAGATCAAAAGAGCCGGAAAAAAGATTATGGTTGCCGCAATGGTTTAGATTGTTTGGGCGAAAAGATTAAAATTTTAGAGGTTGACAGATTAATAGGTAGTATTTAAACTGGTAAAACATGGGTAAGAATTTTAATCCTTTTTATTCCACTCCAATGGCCATTTTGATTGGTGCTTTGATTGTAGCCGTGGCTATTTTAACAAGTGGGGGAATAATTAAATTTGGCAAGCCTGTTAAAACAACTCCTGCAGCTTCTTCTGCTCCGGCTGCCCAACCTCAACAAGCAGCCAAAACAGAATCTGATATTGTTAATAATTTAAAAAACTTGGCTGGCCAGTTAAATTTGGATCAAGGCAAATTTGATTCCTGTCTTGATTCAGGAGAAAAAGCCTTACTAGTTAAAAAAGATTTGGATGATGGTTCTACAGCAGGAGTTAATGGTACACCGGCTTTTTTTGTAAACGGTAGGTTACTTTCCGGAGCCCAGCCTTTTTCAGCTTTTAAACAGGTAATTGATGAAGAGATTTCAGGTAGCGCAGCCTCGACTATAACCAGACAAACTGTGGCAGTTGGGGATTTGTCTGTGCAGGGTCAAACAGGGGCTAAAGTTACTATAATAGAATTTTCAGATTACCAGTGCCCGTTTTGCGAAAGGCATTTTAGCCAGACAGAAGGGCAGTTAAAAACAGAATATATAGATACGGGCAAAGTTAAATTTTATTACCGGGATTATCCCCTTTCCCAAATTCATCCCGGGGCACAGAAGGCAGCCGAGGCAGCCAGATGTGCCGGAGACCAGAATAAATACTGGCAGTATCATGACCTAATCTTCCAAAACCAGCAGAATATTTTTTAAATCCCTTCTTGACAAATGTATATATTGGTAATATACTTATTTTGTGGCAAAATTACCTGTTCCTATTTCATTTGATTGGGATCAGGGAAATATTGAGAAGAACTTTAAAAAACACGGGGTTCATCATAAAGAAGCAGAAGAAGTATTTTTTAATAGGCCCTTAAAGATATTTCCAGATAGGAAGCATTCTCAAGAGGAGGAAAGATTTTTAGCTCTAGGAATTACCAATTTAAAGAGAATGTTAACAATTATTTTTACAATCAGATATGATGAAGTTAGGATAATTTCAGTCAGAGATCAGAATAGAAAAGAAAGGACAATTTATGAAAAAACAAATTAGGCAAATGCCAAAATTTAAAAATGAAGACGAAGAACAAGAGTTCTGGGCAACTCATGATGCAGTTGACTATTTTGATACCAGTAAACCGATAGAGTTGGATTTATCCCAACTTAAGCCTTCTACGGAAACTATCTCCTTAAGACTTCCTCAATATTTACTGGCCAGAATTAAACAGATAGCCAATTTTAAGGATGTGCCCTATCAATCCCTGATGAAGATATTTTTGGCAGAAAAAGTTCGAGAAGAGTTACATTCCGGACAGGTGAAACACGCTCCCTGATACCAGAACAACCAGCCTAATCTTCCAATCCCAGCAAAATATTTTCTAATTCCCTAGGTGTCAAGCTAATCTACCCCCCAGGTGGACACATTAGCTAACCTCGGAAATTTGTGGTAAAATAACCCAATGCCGAAGAAATTTTTAATTATTGGACTTATGGTTTTGTTATTTGTATTCTTAATGGTTTCGTTTTCTATTACTCCTGTAAAGCCCTTGACGGGTACAAAACAAGCTGATTTGGGCAGGAAGCATGCGACATCTTTAGCCAGTCCAAGCGGCGATTTGGCCACATCAGGGGATCATTATGAGGATTGGACAAAAGCCGGAGTTTATGATAGCCCCAAAGATGATGGCAATTTAATCCACTCTATGGAACATGGATATGTGATCCTTTCTTATAACTGCGAAAGGAAATTTTCAATTTTCAATTTTCAATTTTCAATTAAAGCATATGCTCACGAAGAAGATGAAGTTACTGAAGGATCCCAAAGTACTAGTTCTGCCAATTTACCGGATGACTGCCATACATTAGTGGATCAGCTTAAAGCAATGTATGAGAAAAAGGGGAAAAGGAAATTAATAGTAGTGCAAAGGCCAAATATGGATTCAAAGATTGCTCTGACGGCCTGGAACTGGATTGATAAACTGGATTCTTTTGATGAAAAAAGAATAGAAAGTTTTATTGATAGCCATCGCGACCAAGGACCGGAAAAAACTGCCGAATAAAAAATAGCTATCAGCTATCAGCTTTCAGTCATCAGATAATATTAATCTGACAGCTGAAGACTGACGACTGATGACTATTTTAATTTATATTTTATTTTTTACTTTTTTGGGTAGTGTGGTTTCTCTCATTGGAGGAATCTTACTTTTATCCAAAGAAAAATTTGCCCTGAAAATTTCCCATTACCTGACCGCTTTTGCAGCCGGGGCGCTTTTATCAACAGCCTTTTTTGATCTTTTGCCGGAGAGTATGGAACTTGGTGGAGAAGTAAACATTTTTTTATGGACACTATTGGGAATTTTGGCCTTTTTTCTACTGGAGAGATTTATTCATCATCACGGCCACCACACAGGAGAAAATAAACAGGTGGTGCCTTTGATTGTGATCGGTGATAGCATCCACAATTTTATTGACGGAGTGGCTATTGCCGCTACATTTTTAATTAGTATTCCTTTGGGGATGGTGACTGCTCTGGCTGTGGCCGCCCATGAAATCCCCCAGGAAATTGGTGATTTTGGATTACTTTTATCAAAGGGTTTAACCAGAAAAAAAGTGCTTTTGATAAATTTGTACAGTTCCCTGACTGCTGTGGCGGGAGCAGTGGCAACATTTGCGATGGGAGAGCGGATAGGAAATCTTTTGCCGGTTCTACTGGCAGTTACAGCCGGATTTTTTATTTATATTGCTTTGGCCAATTTAATTCCTGAAATACATAATAAGGAAAATCAAAAGGTGGCTTTTTGGGAGTCGGTGATGCTTTTTGTGGGGGTACTGGTAGTATATTTGGCTATTTCAGCTTTGGAAGGTAGCATTTAAGTGGATCAAATAATTTTAGCTTGTGATGATAATGGGAAGTTTTTAGAGTATATTCCAAAAGAGGCAGGGCATACAGGAGAGGGCAGAAGACATCTTGGTATCGCCGTGCTTTTGTACAATTCCAAAGGTGAGGTTTTACTGCAAAAAAGAAAACATCAAATCTTTGATAATCTTTGGGATTTAACAGGAGCAACTCATCCTTTACATCAGGATGAAACTCCGGAACAAGCCACACTACGATGCCTTAAGATAGAGTATGGTATTGAAAATCATATTACATTGAAAAATTTGGGCTTTTTTAATTATTTTGAGAAATATGGGGAATTTTGCGAAAATGAGCATTGCTTTTTATTGACAGGAGAATACAACGGCCCGGTAAAATTAAATCCCGAGACAGGATATGAATATAAATGGATGGATAAGCAGGAATTTTTGCAGGATATAGCACAAAATTCCCAAAAATACACGCCCTGGGCAATTGAGGCCTTGACACTGTTAAAGACTCTTTGATAGGATAGTAGACCTTGCCATGCTGACTGAATTATCTGCTGGGTTATCTTTCGAAAAAGAAGAAAGAGCACTTTCTATACCATTTGGATCACGACTTTCAACAGAGGGTTATCGTTTGGGAAGACGCAGATTTCCTTTCAGAAGAAGATCTAGAAAAGGTGGTTTGGAGATAACCTCGCTCCTTCTCCCGGGGTATTGACAATAATATCTTTGACAAAATCCAGTTCTTTTAATTTGGCTTGCACTTGAGTTGCATTTTCCGCCCCGCAAATTAAATGAATATCCTGGCCTGTATTGATAGTGAAATAAACCGGTATGCCTTTTGTTCTCCAGTGAGAAGCAAGCTTCATGATTTGTAAAGTTCCGGGCGTCCAGTAAATTAAAGCAGGTCTTTGGGTCAGCATGATGCTATGCAACTCTAATGCTTCTGCTTCTATCAACTGCCCAAATTCTTCAAAGTTTTTATCTGCAATTAAATTTTTAATTCGCTCATTTTTTTCTCTCATACGGGATAATCTAACTTCCATAAAAGGGGAAGATTGGGCTGATTGTTGGCCAACTGATGTTGAGACTTCTTTCTTGTTTTCCGATACTACTGCCACTATATCAATAATATCCCAGTGATTAGGAGGGAAAATCTGTACCGCGTATGATGTTTCAGAAGTATCCCCATCTAGCCATTCAACAAATCCTCCCGGCACTGATCTGCAGGCAGAACCAGAACCTTGTCTCGCTAAAATTGATAAATCTTTTTCAGACAAATCCAAACCCGCAGCTTTTGAAGCTGCTAAAGTTAAAGCTGCAAAACCTGAAGCAGAGGAGGAGAGTCCGGTGCCTGAAGGGAAATTATTCTCTGATACCACTTTGGCTCTAGTATCAATTCCTGCCAAATTTCTGACTCTATCAAGATGTTTAATAACTCTTTGGGCTTCATCTTCTTCCAGCCCGCCGCCATCGACAGTTACCTCATCCTGTTTATAATCCGGGGAAAATTCCACAGTAGTGGTGGTTAGTAAATCAGATAAACTCATGGAAATGCTGCCGTTTTCCGGTAAGCGCAACATTTCGTCTTTTCTGCCCCAGTATTTGGTAAAAGCAATATTGGAAGGAGCTATGGCGGTGGCTTTACTCATTTTTCTATTCTAACCCCTTCCACATTGGCTTTAACATCAATAACTTGCCCGCCTGCTTGTGTAATTGCCTTTGTTACTGCCTTGCTCTTGCCCGCTGGCGTCACAGCTATCATGCAATCGCCAATGCCTGCTCCGGACAGTTTAGCCCCATAAGCTCCTGCTTCCCGGGCAGAATAAATCATATCTGCCAATTTTCTGCCCTCAACGCCAAGTATTGATAAATATCCTTCATTAAGATTCATGAGTTCGCCTAAAGTTAGCCAGTCAGATTTAAGAATGGCTTTTTTTGCCTGCCTAACTAAGTTTCCAATAGCAGTATAAACATCATCAATTACTTTGGGATATTTTTTGGCTTTTTCCAAAACTTCATTGACTAAAGTGACTGTATCTGCTTTGATGCCGGAATAACCCACAATTAGGGGTAGAGAAGCTATTTTTAATGGCTCGATCATCTTGCCGGGGGGTACAAAATATAAAGTCCCTCCATAAACTGCAGCAGCCACATCAAAGCCTGAACCTTTGCCTTGGATATCCAAAACTGTTTTGTAAGATAAATCAAAAATCTGTTTGTTTGATAATTTTTTATTAGTAAGTTCTGACAGGGCTTTAATCACGCAAACGGTAGAAGCAGAAGAGGAGCCAAAGCCAAATTGTGAGGAAAATTCGGAAGCAGTGGTAACTTTAATTCCAGTTTTTCCCACCTCGGAGGTGAACTGACTCACAGCCATTTCCACAAACTTGGCACCCTTGGGAATGTCATCTTTTCCCAGATCTGACATGGGTTTTTGGTAGTTTTCAACTTGTACATCAGGAGCGTTAAGCTGGAAAACTGGCTTTTCAGTGAGTTCAACTATAGCCCTCATCCTCTGGCCTACAGCCGTGACAATGTATGGCCTGCCATAAACCACTGCATGTTCCCCCAAAAGCATTAATTTCCCCGGCGCCGAAACAGTAATTTTGTTCATTTTATTTATTAAGCGAAATTATAACATCCTGAGTAATTTTTTCTAAAGAATTTAATATTAAATCAGCTTTTGAATAGTCCTGATTAGTAACATTCTTATTAGGAACTGCTATACATTTACAACCGGCAGCCTTGGCAGATTGAATACCTGCTGGGATATCTTCTATAACCACACATTCAGCAGGTGAAAGTTTTAACCGATCAGAGGCAATCAGGTACATTTGAGGATCAGGTTTACTGCGGGTGATATCTTCTGATGTCACAATTACATCAAAATATTTGGTTAATCCATACTTTTTTAGAACCGCGTCCACATATTTTTTTGGACTGCCAGTAGAAATAGCCAAACGCAAACCTTCTTTTTTAAAAAGCTTGAGAGATTTTACAAGACCCGGCAAAAGTTTTAATTTATCCACTGCAATTTTCATAAAAATCTCCACTTTTCTTTTATAAAAAATTTCAGGATCAATATTTATGCCGTAGCGTTTGACAATTGATTTAGCATTTTCCGTAGAGCTTCTACCCATTAAATTTTCAGCTCTCCATTTTTTAAAACCTGCGATATCTATATAATGTTCTTTTAAATTAGCTTCCCATGATTCAATATGCAAGGAATCCGAATCTACCATTGTGTCATCAAAATCATAAATTACAGCCTTAATCATTCTTGTTTTACCCCTTCAACTCCAAGTTTAGCAGAAAAGTGACTTAACTTATTTTCAGAAGCTATTTTTTCTATAACAGATGTGTTTTTATGGTAGCAAAGCAGGACTCCTGTTGGGCCTTGGGTGGCCCCGGCTCCGCAGAT
>DOWS01000011.1:43618-53904 GCA_003519445.1 Candidatus Daviesbacteria bacterium | reverse complement strand
CCTCCTGTTGCCAGACCCAAAGCATTGGTTCCCGGCCTGAAGATACCGGTATCAGTATCCAGGTTAAATGAATAGCCGGGGGCAGTGGCTGACCCGTCTGTCCCCAGGATGGATGACAGGAAAGTGGACAAAGAGTTAAAAACAGCAGACCCGCCTATCCCCACATTACCTGTTAAATCCGAGAACCCATTAACCCGGAGCCCCCCCAATGCATAAGTTAACCCTGTTATTGAAGCAGAACCTCCAATTCCTGTATTACCTGAAGTAGTTAAAGTGGAAAGTGTGGTATTCCCGGACACAGATAGGGCAGATGCGCCCAGGGAGCCAAATATTCCTGCCGACACTGTGTTTATTGACCCTCCCACCCCCACATTGCCAACAGTAGTTAAGCTTTGGGCATTGACATTATTTAAGGATGAAGCTCCTGATACATTTAACCCGCCCAGGTTAGCCAAAGAAGTGACTGTTAATGATGTCCCAATCCCCACATTACCAACAACATGCAGGGGATAATCAGGTGAAGTGGTGCCTATCCCAACATTACCCTGTATTGCCAGGCCATTTATTGGTACATTAGCATAGGCAAAGCTGACGCCAATTCCTACATTTCCAGCTACCCCCAACTTGGCAGAAGGGGTAACAGAAGTTCCAATTCCTACGGTTCCGTTAACTGTTAAATCACTTGTGACTGTGCCGGCTCCAACAACATATAAGGCAGTAGTAGGGTTGATAGTTCCAATTCCCACATTACCGGAGGAGTTGATGGTAATGCCTGATGTGGCAGACCCGCCTGTAATTAAACCGATACTGTTTGAGCCGATTCGATATAGTCCTGTATCAGTATCATTGGTGAAAGTTAAAGAAGGGGCTGCAGCTGTGCCGTCTGCCAGTTGTATGACTCCTGATATGGAAGGAGATGATGCCAGACTTAAGGTGACGGATCCGCCAAGAGATACATCTCCTCCTCCGGAAAGATTAGTGCCGGCTGTAACTGTTACTTTGGAGTTAGTCAGGCCGGAGTTGGGGATATTGGTAAAAGTATTTGACGAACCGGATAAAGACTTATTTGTTAATGTTTGAGTAGTGTCTGTTCCGACCAGAGTGGTGGTGGTAGGCGGCAAGGTAAACAGTTTGCCGGCCGAGGTGATTTGATTGGTGGAGGATGATAAAGTCAGGGCAGTAAAGCTGGGACTGGAAGAAGTTGATACATCTTGATCCAGTAAAGCATTTTTTGTTACTGTTAGCGTAGTATCTCCCGAAGCTATCTCGAATGTTGATGCAGACGGAGTACCCTCCAAACTTAAATTATTGATACTGTCGCGCACAAATAATGAGCCATTAATTTGGGTATCGCTATTAACCTCTAAAAACTGGGAACCGGAGGTTACGGCCAAGACAGAGGAGTTGGCAATTGGAGGAGTGGCTTTGTGAGGGATAAACCCCAACTCTATGGCTTTTTGGGGATTCATTACGGCTATTGCTTCTTCTGCTAAAAAATGGAATGGGGAAAGTAAACCTTGAGCCACATTGTTTTTGAAAAACTGTTGAGTGGTTTTAGGTTGAGTGAGATATGAAGCTGTGATCCATGAGGTGATAGCCAAAGTGATAGCGGATAATATAGCCGTGCCTATCAGGAATTTGGTTGCCAAGGAAGTTTTTTTTATTTCGGAAGAATCACTTTCAGAAAACTCGGAAAGGCTCGGAGTGCCAGAAATATCTGAGTATTCTGAGTTTTTCTGGATTTTAGAAAGCAGTTCCTCTGTTGTTTGGCTTCCTGCCTGAAAGTCTGCAACAGAAGAGGGATTAACTTTTTTTAAGGCTGAAAAAGAATAAAGTCTTGTCCCGCCGGGGGTTCTGGTAGCAGTTATTTTTCCTGCCCGTTCCCATCTTCGCAACGTATCAATAGATACACCCAAAGCTTTGGCTGCTTGACCGATCTTGAGGTAGTTGACAGACGGATTTTTCATTGTTTAAAATCGGCTCCGTCTGCCTAAATCTATGCAAATCTGCTTACTGTGCATAGATTCTTAATCCATCGTACATAGATTTACATAGGTTTGTCAAGGGGTTATTATAATAGTAAGGTTGGGATATCAAACTATATCAGGAAATAGAACAAAATGGATCAAGATTGGGGTTGAATATATGTGTAGATATTGACTGTATTCCGTGTTGTATAAATTATGGCTATGGGAAATTTGAAAGCTTGAGGTTTTTGGCCTTGAGTTCTGACAATAATAGGGGAGTTTTCAACAGTGGTGATAAAGTTGGCATGTTGGGGCAGAATATCAAAAGCTCCCTGCATGTTTTTTGAAGAAACAGAATTGGCCTCTCCCTCGAAAAGTATTTGTTGGGGAGAAACAATGCGGGTATGTAAAGTTTGGTTCATATTATCTTGGCATCAGCCAAAGATCCGATAAACATAAATTTATCTGCAGGGATGTTATCTAAAGAGCCGGAAAGTATCATTTCTATATCTTTTATTGTTGTTTCTCGTTGGATAGCAACGCCTTTTTTACCGGTTTGTTTTTCTGTCATAAAAAAAGGTTGTGTCAGGTAGTTGATAATTTTTTTAGTCCTGTTGTATAAAATTCTGTTTTCTGCGGACAATTCTTCTTCACCAACAATTGCTACAATATGTGATAGTTTGTTATAGTTATCCAATAATTGTTGGAACTGGGTAAAAGCCTTGAAATGAGCCTCTCCTAAAGTAGCTTTTGAGATGGTGGAAGCAGATGACTGGAAAAGGTCTATTGGAGGGTAAATTCCCTTTTGGGCAACAGAGCGGGATAAAACAACAGCAGTATCCAAAAAAGATGTAACTGCCACAACCCCGGCATCTGTGATTTCGTCAGCAGGCACATAGACATTTTGAAATGAGGTGATAGCGCCATTTTCTGTTGATATAAGCCGGTCTTCGAGGGTGGATATTTCGGTTTGTAGGGTTGCCTGGTAAGCTTGTTCAGAAGGGATAGTGCCTAGTAAGGTAGCTACTTCTGATCCTGCCTGGACAAACCTGAACATGTTATCAATAAAAAATAACACATCTGATTTTAATTCATCTCTAAAATATTCTGCCTGGGCAACCGCTGCCTGGGCAACTCTAAATCTTATGGCTGCATTCTCGTTCATTTGACCTAAAATAATAATAGTTTTTGGTAAAACCCCTGATTCTTTAAGCCTTTGATATAATTCCTGGCCCTCCCTGATTCTCTCACCAACTCCTGCAAACACCGAATAAACATTTTTTTGGGTGGCTGTAATGTTGTGCAGCAGTTCTGTTAAAAGAATAGTTTTTCCCACCCCGGCACCTCCTATAAAACCCACTTTCCCGCCTTTTTCGACCGGGGTCAAAAAGTCAATTGCCTTAATGCCTGTTTCCAGGATTTGGTAGCTTACTTTTACAATATTTAAGGAAGGCGCTTTGGAGTAAATTGAAGTTTGAGAAGCTTTATTTATTGGACCCAGAGTATCTCTGGGAGTCCCGAAAACATCTAATACCCGTCCTAAACAAGTCTTCCCCACCGGTATTTTCAAATCAGACCCGCTGCCTAAGACCTGCATCCCTCTAAAAAGTTTGTCGGGGTTTGATAAGATCTGGCAAAAAACTTGTGCTTGGGACTGTGAGAAAACCTCCAATATAATACTTGGATCATCAGGAGATATTAGAATTTCGGAAAGCATCGGAAATATATCACCTTCAATTTCAACTTGGGCAATTTGTCCGTTAACAGAGATAATTGTTCCTTTGACAGAGTTAATTAAAGTTGTCATAATTCCTTTTAGCCGCGAGGCTGGCATAGTTTTCCAGAATCTTATTATTTTCCAGATTTCTTTTAGCATAGCTTTTAAGTTTTTTATATTCCATGATGAATTTGTTAGCCTCTGTTTCGGCAGTATCCATGGAAATAAAACGGGAAGCGGTCCTGGAAAGTTCCGATTCTAAAAAAGTTTGTTCCAAAAGCAAATGCAGTATTTGGCTGTCAAAAAAAGAAAGAATTTTTGGTAGCTCGGGTTCAAAAATGAAATGCATAAAATCCTCTTTATTTTTGGGATCTAAAGGTTTTATTTGAAATTCCTTTAGATATAAAGAGAGGGCAGTTATATCTGCAAATGTGGCTTTTTGGGTTAGCAAGCTTTTAAAACTGGAATGGAAAACCAGTACCTGATTGTATTCAGAGCAGATTCTGGCCAGACCTGTAAGTTCTAAACCTGTAGGCATGTCGGTTTTTAGTATTATTTCCTGATAGTTTGGGAGTAGCTTTGTTGCTTTAAAAAAATCAATGCCGCCTTTTCCCAGGATAATTCTGTCCACATCAGGCAGCTCTCTGGTTGACCCGATAAAGTATTTTGTTAAAAGGGAATTGATATTGCCGTAGAATTTGTAATTTGAGGTAAGGAGTATGCACAGTCTTTTTTTAGGTTTTATAATGGCAACCTTTTTTTTAAGAGCGAAAGCTTTTACTATGGAGTAGACTTTTGAGATTTCATCATAAAATAATCTGTTTCTTTCTACGGCATTTCTGATCCGCTTGATTTTTAGGTTGGCAATTTCTGAAAAAGCTTGAGCCATTGCTTTTAGGGATTCGCCTTCTTCTAAATTTTCCTCAATTTCTTTTATTGTCATTTTATGCAGGGCACAATTTTGCCAAAACCGGCCCTGCCCCTTCCAAAAGTTTTATAAACTCCGTATCTGTTTTCAAATTTTTTATTGAGCGGCTGATAGATAAAAGGCCGGGGTTAGTTAAAAAAGCCTGTTCCAAAATTTTTTTGTTTCTTTCCAAAAATGCTTGGTCTTTGTCTTTTAGAAAACCGGTAAAAGGGAGAGCTAAAAGAATAGCTTGGATTGGTTTAGGGGTTGCTGTGAAGGGTTCCTGTTTCAAAAGCTCCATTATTTGATCCCGCCTTTCCAGGATTAACTGTGTTTCCAAAGGCAGCTCTTGAGAAAAACGGGAGACTGTTTCCAAATCCGCCGCTTCGGAGAGTATTTGTCTTATTTTTGTGGATAATAAATTACTTACCCGGTCTTGAGTTTGCCTGCCCACTCTGGATACTGACAAAGAAATATCAATGGCAGGGGTTTGTCCTTGAGAATGTAAACCGGCCTTAAATAGCAAATGGCCATCGGTCATAGACATAAGATTAGTGGGGATTAAGGTGGTGAAATCATTTAAATTAAGTTCAATCACAGGCAGGGCAGTAATAGAACCTCCTCCTGCCCCGGGCAAAAAATTTCCTGCCCGTTCCAAAAGATGCGCATGCTGATAAAAAATATCACCGGGATAAGATTCTCTTCCAGGGGCTTTGTTGCCCAAAAGGGCCATTTCTCTATAAATTTTGGCATGAGTTCCTAAATCATCTAAAATTAAGAGTACATCTTTACCTTTTTTTTGGAAATATTCGGCGACTGTAAAAGCTGTTTTAGGCGTAAGAAAAATTAACGGGGCAGGTTCGGAGGAAGAGGCAGCAATGATTACGCTGTAATCCAGCGCCTTATTGCTTTTTAAAACATCAATTAAGCTTCTGACTGCAACAGACGGTTTGCCAATGGAGCCGTAAATACAAATTACGCCGGTATTTTTTTGATTTATAATTAAATCCAATAAAAATCCGGTTTTACCGGAATGGGCATCCCCTAATACCAGCTCTCTTTGGCCTTTACCCAGGGGAATTAAGCTGTCAACCAAAGTTATTCCTGTTAAAAATTGATTGCTGATAAATTGACGGGATTCAATTCCGGGAACCGGTTGTTCAAGTTCTGAATAATCTGCTTTGGTTTTAGAAAGCAAACCTTTGCCATCAATAGGTATTCCCAGCGGGTTAATGGCCCGTCCCAGTAAAAAATCTCCCACAGAAACTGCCAGGCGGGAAGGAAGTTTTTTGAATTGCTGTTTTGGCTTAACCGTTCCTTCGTCTAACATTAAAACTTCAATTTTATCCTGTAAAGTTGAGTTAACCCAGCCGCGCTGCGAGGTTTCCGATTCCACCATATCATTAATCCTGATGCTGGGAAAACCATCCAGATAGACTAGGAAATCCCGGTTCGAAACAACATAGCCCACTTCTTGTGTTTGATTCATATTACCCTATCTTAAAAACCTTTTAAATCCTTCCAAAATTTCAGGTTTTTTTTCCTCTATTTTGGCGTGGAGTGAATAATCCTTGTAAATTCCTTTCCAGGCAAAAGCAGTGCCTGCAATTAAATTTGGGTTTAATTTGATATCCAAAAGTAATGTTGGATCAAAGGTTTTTCTGGCAAATGCGCCTATTTGACTTAAAGTTATCTCGTCCGGCTCAAATGTCAGGTATATGGTAAGGACTTTAAGTTTGGAAATTTCCATTTCCAGATTGGAAAAAATTTGATAAACATTATCTTTGTCAAATTGTTGGTATAAAGGTAGAGGGATGGATTTTAACCAATTAATGTCTTCGGCGCAAAGGGATAGTTCTTCTTGGTTGCTACCAAAAAATGTTTTTAATAAATTGGACTTAAGGATCCGGAGTCTGTGTTTTAGCAAGTTTACGCTGAAGGTATCTTTTAAAATGGTATTTAGTAAGTTGTTCATACTATAAATTTTTCTATTTTGGCTTTTTCCAGCGCTTCATAAATAAGATCCAACTGATCCTTAAGGGATAATTTTTTAGCCAAAACCAGACTTAGCGTTTGTTCCATCATGGCCATGATATTCTCATCAATTAGTTTTAGCTGCTCGCTTTTATAAGTGTCCAGGAGTTGCCTAGCGGCTTTAAGCTCCAGCTCAATAGAGGAGGTGGTTTTTTGCTCTGTTTGTATCAAAAAATCAGATAATTTTGTTTCTAATCTTTCAAAAAGCTGATTAATTCTCTCTTGGCCGCTGCTTTGACTGGCTTGTTCAAATTCCCCGCTTCTTTTTTGTAAATCCTGCATGAATTGTAAAAGTTGATTTTGGGAAGCGGTGATGGCTCTTTGAGATTGGTTGAGTACTGCTTGAAGTTGTCTGGAATATTCCTCCTCTAATTTAGAGGTTTCAAAGCTGGTTTGGGCTGCTACTTTCACCCCTGCCAGTTCTGCCTGGCCCAAAATAGCCTGGGATTTTTTAATGGATTGATTTAGAGTTTCCCAGCCCTTCTCTTTGATCTGCTGCAGGAATTTATCACCTTCGGACTGTAGTTTTTTTCTTTGGTTATATTCACGGAGATAGAGGATAATGGCCACCACAGCAAAGGCAGCAGCTATTAAGACCCCCAAGTCTATGGGCAGATTTTCCATAACTAGATAATACGACAGAAACAAGATACTGGCAAGTGACTAACTTCTAAAGTCTGATGATTAAAATTGAGGCTACTATGCCTATAATTCCTGTTAGCACAAGAAGGAAAATATTCATAAGAATAGATAGTTGAATAGTTGATTTTGCCAAAGGATTTCTACCGAGTGCTTCTACGCTTTTGGCAATAGAGCGGGAAAAGGTTAAAAATCCAAAAGTAAACGAGAGTAGCACGACCAGACCTGCAGCTATGTAGCGGATGATTTCCCCTAGTCTTTTGGGATCCTGGATATTTTCCAGAAATGAGCTGCCTAAAAAGCTAAAAATCCTGCCTGCAAAACGGGGATTAGTCAATTCCGCATACTCTATTCTGATGGCTACTTTGATTTTACCCTGATTTGTCTGTCCGTCAAATGCCTCCAAGGCTATCCCTAATACATATCCGGATTCAGAAGCTTTCTGTCCTTTTCCGGCAGCAGAGGAAGAGGTAATGTAGTCGTTGTATTTAATAGGTCCATTCAAGACAGTCACATTAACAAAAGCAGTGCCGGACCTGACAATAGGTTTGCCGTCTTTTACATCCTGATTTCTGTAAACAAGCAGGGGTTGTTCCTGAATAACCCCAAACATTTTATTATCGAAACTTTTACTAGCCCGGACCAAACCTGTTTCCTGGGTGACTACAATATCACCCTCAACAGCTTCTTTATCAGCTATTTCATAAATAGAAGTTACTTCTATGCCTTGTTGGGATTGGGCGCGAATAGTTAGTAGTTGGTAGTTAGTAGTTGGTAGTAGGAAAAAAACTGCTAACAAAGAACTAATAACGAATAACTTATTATTGGGCATAATTTTAAGGTACTATAAAAAGCTTGGAAAAGCAACAAAAACAGGAGCGTCCGTCTGCTTCGCTCCTGCTTTTGTACTTTTACAATAATAAAAAGAAAATAATTTGTCAAGAGGTCAAAGTAGTTCAAATATGGTCAGGATAATTCCCGCATGGCTTCAAACTAGTCACTAGTCACTAGTCACTAGTCACTAGGATAAGTCAAAATCAATCAAAGAATATCAAATAAGACATAGAGAAGTAGATTTTGTGCTTGTGAAAAGGGGAGTGAAAAAGAATTTCTAATTACTAATTTCTAATTGACCTAAATAAGGACTTATGCTAACATCAATGGGTATGAAAAAATATATTCCAAACGAAATTGAACCTAAATGGCAGAAAAAGTGGGAAGAAGAGGGGATTTATGCCTCTGGTCTGGATAAAGAGAATAAGTATTATTGTCTGGCCGAGTTTGCTTATCCTTCAGGAGATCTGCATATGGGTCACTGGTTTACTTTTGGAGGGGCTGATATTTTTGCCAGAATGAAGCGGATGCAGGGATTAAATGTTTTTTTCCCCAATGGTTTTGATGCTTTTGGCCTGCCTGCAGAAAACGCTGCTATCAAAAAAGGCATTCATCCAAAAACATGGACTTTGTCTAATATAGAAGCTATGAGGCAGCAATTTTCTTCCATAGGTGCTTCTTTTAGTTTTGACCATCAGGTGATTACCTGTTTGCCCGAGTATTACAAATGGAATCAATGGATCTTTTTAAAAATGCTTGAGAAAGGTATTGCTTTCAGGGATAAAAAATTGGCCAACTGGTGTCCAAGTTGCCAAACGGTTTTAGCAGATGAGCAGGTAGTAGAGGGAAAATGCGAGCGCTGTGACAGCGAAGTTACTCCAAAAGAAATTCCCCAGTGGTTTTTGAAAATTACAGAGTATGCCGACAGGCTGCTTTGGGATAAAGACTCCACGCTTGATTGGCCCAAGGCGGTTAAGGATGGGCAAAATAACTGGATTGGTAAAAGTGAAGGAGTTACTTTTAGATACAAAGTTAAAGATTTAGGACTACATTTTGAGATGTTTGATTCAGTGCCGCAAACATTTATGGCCCAAACATATACAGTTATTGCTCCTGAACATCCAAAAGTTTATGAACTTGTCAAAGGAACAGAGTATGAAAAAGATGTCATGGAGTTTGTGGAGAAGATCAGAAAAAAGAAAGTAGCCAATAAGTTTAATGCAGACAAAGAAATGGAAGGGATCTTTACAGGCAGATACATAGAATATACGCCAACTGGTAAACTAATTTCTATCTGGGTAGCCTCATTTGTAATTTATGAGTATGGTACGGGAGTTGTTAATGCGTCTGCGCACGACGAACGCGATTTTGCCTTTGCCAAAAAATACGACTTGCCGCTTCATCCGGTGATGTTTCCAAAAGATCCAATTGAAGCAGAAAAAGTTAGAAATCTTGAGTACTGCTATCATCATGCCGAAGATGGTATTTTAGAGGAGCCAAATGAATTTAAAAATAGAAAATGGGGAGAAGTGCGTGAAGACATTATCAAGTATATTGAAAAAAAAGGTTATGGCAAAAGAAAAGTGCAATATCATCTTCATGATTGGTCTGTGTCGCGGCAGAGATATTGGGGGACGCCGGTGCCGATTATTCATTGTGATAAATGTGGTTTAGTGCCTGTACCGGAAAAAGACTTACCTGTTAGCTTACCTGATAAAGTTGATTTTACCCCCAAAGGCAAAGCCCCTCTTGAAACAGCAGAAGATTGGATCAATACCAAATGTTCAAAATGTGGAGGCAAAGCTAAAAGAGATGCGGAGACTTTAGATGGGTTTTTTGACAATTCCTGGTATTTCTTGCGCTATCTGGATCCTCAAAATGAAAATAAGATCTTTGATGGAGAAATAGCAAAAAAATGGATGCCTGTTGATATTTACTTTGGCGGGGCAGAACACACTCTTGGACATACCCTTTATTCGCGCTTTTTCATTAAGTTTTTATTTGATATTGGGGTATTGACCTTTGAAGAGTATGCCAAAAGACGGATAAATCATGGGATAGTACTCGGGCCTGATGGGGAGAAAATGAGTAAATCAAGAGGAAATGTGGTTAATCCGGACATTGAGGTAAAAAAATACGGGGCAGATGCGGTTAGAATTCATGTGGCTTTTTTTATGCCATATCAGGG
>DOWS01000011.1:0-43434 GCA_003519445.1 Candidatus Daviesbacteria bacterium | reverse complement strand
CTCGAAGGTGGGCTCTGACTCCTTCGAGGTGGATGACTTAAGAATAATGCATAAAACCATTAAAAAAGTAACAGAGGATATAGAAAATATTAAGTTTAATACTGCCATAGCCAGCCTGATGGAATGGTTGAATTATTTAAGTAAAAAGGAAAAAGGAATAAGTAAAAAAGAATATGAAACATTTCTCTTGCTTTTAGCTCCATTTGCTCCGCATATGACAGAAGAATTATGGCAGGAATTAAATAAGAAGTTAGATGTTAGAGGTGAGAAGATAGATAAAGAAGTTGGAAGTTCGAGTTTGGAAGATCCATCTTCTAATTTCAAATCTCAATATCCAGCTTCCAGTATCCAACATCTAATCTCAAACTGGTCAATTCATCAGCAGTCTTGGCCAAAGAGTGACAATAAATATCTGGAAACAGAAGAAACAACTATTGTGATTCAGATTAACGGTAAAGTACGGGATACGCTATTGATCCAAAAAGATATAATTAGCAGTAAAGAGGTTGTAGAAAAAATGGCTCTTGGATCGAAAAAAGTAAAGAAGTTTTTAGCCGGTCAAGCCGTGAAAAAAACTATCTATGTACCGGGAAAAATTTTTAGCATTGTAGTTTAGCAGATTTAGCAGATAGAACAGTATGAGCGCTAACTTATTAGCAGCATGAGTTTAGATTGTTACAGCAATGAAAATACAAAGAGATGATATTTGGTTGCTTTCCAGGCTTGACTATCTTTGGTCAAGATACTTTATTAATACTCCTCAAAATAATAAAGTCTTCATTAAGTTTGGCCGTTTTGCCAAATTTAGGCTAGGTTCAATTAAGCTGGATAAAAAATCAAAATCCAGTTTCATTACCATTACCGGTATGTTTAAAAATCCTAAAATCCCCATGGCAGTAATAGATTGCACTATTGCCCATGAGCTAACTCATTATTCGCATGGTTTTTCTTCGCCACATCCAAAAATGCACAAATATCCCCATGAAGGAGGAGTAGTCAAAAGGGAAATGCAGTCCCGTGGCATGGGACATCTGTTAAAAGCTTACCGCGATTGGATTAAAGAGTACAGAAAGGAATTTAGATGAAGGAAAAAATTGATAAATTCAAAATTCCCATTGGGTTATCTTTAGTGGGAGTGGTTTTAATTATTGGAGGCATGGTTGCTTCGGGATTAACAAAACCCAAAATTGAATACCCAAAAGAAAGTATTGTGTCAGGCATAAAAAAGATTAGTGTTGATGTGTCCGGAGCAGTAATTAATCCCGGGGTTTATCAGCTGGATGAAAGTAAAAGAATAGAAGATGCTGTTTTGGCAGCAGGAGGATTAACTGAAACAGCCAATGGGGAATATGTATCAAAGTATTTAAATATGGCTCAAAAGTTGTCAGACGGCATGAAAATTTATGTGCCATTTGTGGGTGATTCCGCACCAGCCAGTGTAGCCGGATCAACCATTCAAAGCAAAGTTAATATCAACACAGCTACTCAAGCCGAACTTGAAGCTTTGCCGGGCATAGGAGTTGTGACAGCCTCCAAAATCATCTCCGGCCGGCCCTATTCCAAAATAGAAGATTTACTAACCTTAAAAATCGTCTCCAAATCTGTCTTTGACAAAATCAAAGACTTGCTGGTTCTTTATTAAATCGGTATGTACACTTAAATATCCGGCACTAGATCTTTTAAAAACTGGTTAGGTGTCTTCATGTTTAAACCCATATGGGGCCTCTTAGTATGATAATACACCAAATAATCTGTTAGTTCTCTATTTAGGCTTGGTAACTCATCAGCCCTATATTTACTCCAGCCTAAACATTCCTTTCTCAAGCTCCTATTAAAACTCTCAATGTATGATTGCTCATTTTTCTTATATGGCCTGGATACCCTAAACCTATCTGCATATTTAAACACATTACTCCTAAATTCAGCCTTAAATTCATGGCCTCCATCTGTTTGCAAAAGATTAGTATGGTGAAACCTTGAGTCAAAGGAGTTCCTTAAGAAATCTAGCCCATCTTTAGCTGTGAGTGATGGATACAGCTTCACATTAACTTCTTTGCTAAATATATCTACCCCTGTAAAGGCAAAGACAGCACCAAAATCAACAGTGTCCATCTGGATTACCTCTCTTGGCTTATCTGCCTCAGGAATTGGTCCCCTTAATTGGTTTTTCTTCCATTTACTCCGGAGCTTAAACTTTTCTCCCAATATTTTGTAAATGGTGGTGGTAGAAAGTGTTATCCCATATTCCAAAAACAGAAATTCCCTAATTTTCTGCCCGCAACAATCCCTATATTTCTCTCTTAAGGTGTAGATTCTGGATTTGAGCAGTCCATCAATTTTCCTGCTGGCTCTAGGCCCCTTCTTGGCATTAGTGTAATCTTCCAGATATTCCAGTAACCCAAGTTCTTTAATAGCTTTAATCCACAACCTTACAGTATCCCTATTAACATCCAGCTTAGAGGCAATATGAACTTGAGGCACCTCGTCCTCAAATAGTTCCCAGGCCAGCATAATTTTCGTTAATTGTTGCATATCCATATATTTTAACTCTTATGCCGGATATTAAACTTTAATTAAGCGTAAATTTGACATTTAAATAAGAATGTGGTTTAATTTCTCTTAAATATGGCAAGATCTAGAGAAAAGGGAGAATTTAATACCAGAAATATTCAAATGAGGGTAGTCCTAGAGGGTTTAATAGATCAGGGAAGAGAACCAATGCTTGGGGGTGATGGCTTGGAAGGGGGGCGTCGCGTTAGATTTTGCTGGATTCCCCCAAAAGATGCCCAAGCGGGAGATACAGCTTATTTTCGTGTTGGGACTTGGTGGTTTCTCTCTCCTGAAGGTCAACCCCGAAGTCATCCAGGTTTTTTGGTACTTGCTCCAATTCAGGGAAGACGCGTAGAAGCTCTTACGAGAGATATCCTACAAGAGCGTGGAATTGATTATGATGAGCATATGTTACCAGAATCTCAAGGCACTTAATCCTCCCACATATTTTCATTATTGACACGGCCGTGTAATTATTGTTATATTGGGAGTATGAAGATCCGCAGGAACAGTTTAAATTATTTTCTTTTGTTTGCCTTGGAAAAAAGCATTGACGGGGTGGCCTATTTTGATCAGTTTGTAAACAACCCCGGTTATTGGGCCTATGGCACAGGCAAGGATTTTGACAAACCGGTTATTTCCCAGGCGATTAAAAGGTTAAGAGAAAAAGGATATCTGGAGACAAGCGTAGACGAGGGGAAAGTCATGATGAAATTGACAGAGCTGGGAGCAGATGCTCTTGGTTTTGTGGACCAAAATAAACCATGGGATAAAAAGTGGCGGATAGTAATTTATGATATTCCGGAAGACAAAAGAGGGGTGAGAGATCTGTTTCGCCGTCGCTTGAAAGAGTGGGGTTTTAAGAAATGGCAACAAAGTACCTGGATTACTAAGAAAGATGTTACAGAGAAATTAAGAAAATTAGTTAAAAAGTTGGGGATAACTAACTGGGTAGCTATCATTGAATCTGCTGACCCGGCCATTTCAAACATTATTGATACGGCCGTTTAATTAATGTTATGTCCAAATTGGTTAAAAGTCTTAAACTGCCACTTATTTTAGCAATACTTTTATATGTTTTGTTATATTTTGTCAGGTGGCAGCAGCCTGAAGTAAAAATTCAATCAGAGATTTTTAAGGAGCAGCGGACTGCTCTGACGAAGCAGGTTAAAAAGTTTTTGCCTTCGCCACAGGCAGAACTTTTATCAGGCATAGTTTTGGGAGTAAAGCAGGATTTGCCTTATCAGTTAAAGTTTGCCCTGCGGGACACCTCTACTTTGCATATTGTGGTGGCTTCCGGCCAAAACCTGACTATTTTAGCCGGGTTTATTATGCAGCTTTCCGGTTTGATCAAGAGAAAAAATGCTGTGATTTTAACTTTGATGGTTATTATAATTTATACTTTGCTTACCGGAGCTCAAATCCCCATTTTGCGGGCTGCTGTAATGTTTTTTCTGGCATCTTTAGCCCAAACTTTTGGCCGGCAAAATGATGGCTTGCGCGTTTTGGTTATAGTGGCAGGCTTGTTTCTACTGGTTAACCCCCGCTGGATAACTGATTTATCTTTCCAGCTATCATTTTTAGCTTCATTTGGAGTTATTATAGTAGCTCCTATTTTGGAAAAAGCCATGAATTTTTTACCGAGCATTATTAAAGAGAATTTAGCTGTTACTTTGGGAGCGCAGTTAATGGTTACTCCTGTGATAGCCTCAAATTTTCATCAATTTTCTTTTGTATCGCTCCCGGCTAATGTTTTGGTGCTGTGGATTATTCCCTATATCATGGGATTGGGTTTTGTATTTTTATTTTTAGGCCAAGTTTTAAGTTTGCCTTTAAATATCATGCTGACCTATTTTATTTACATAGTGCAGTTTTTCGCGTCATTACCTTTTGCCTGGGAATATGTGGGGGAATTTTTATGGATAGTCTGGGTAGGGTATTATTTGATGTTAGCTGGAGTGATACTGGCCCTGCGCACAAAAACAAATACTTGACAGATATGGTATAATAATATACTAGAGCGTTTGTACTGGAGTCGCGATCCAGGAGCCTCTTCCACAAATGGGAGACGGAGACGAAACCGTAAAGACAGTAGTGCTTGTCGGTAACGGAGAGCACCAAGAATGAGATCCTCCTACGCTAAGGCTTCGGAGGACAAAGCAAGGTGGCACCACGGGAAGTCCCGTCCTTGTATCCTGATTTTTTTAGGATACAGAGACGGGATTTTTTATTGGAGTAAATATGAAAAAACTGTGGGAGAAAGATAAAACAAAATTAGATCCTGTTATTGAAGCCTTTGAGACAAAGGAGGATCTTTTAATGGATCAAAAACTGGTTAAATATGATTGTTTAGGCTCTTTGGCTCATGCTAAAATGCTTTGTAAAATTGGCATTCTTTCAAAAAGCGAGCTTGCAAAGCTGGAAAAAGGACTCTTGGAGATTCTTTCTCTTGATAAACAAGGTAAGTTTTTGCTGAAAATAGGCGATGAGGATATGCACACTAAAATTGAGAACTTTTTGACGGAAAAATACGGTGAAGTTGGTCAAAAAATTCATACCGGCAGGTCAAGAAATGATCAGGTATTAACTGCGATTAGGCTCTATAGCAAGGAAATGATGGAAAATATCAAGCAAGACCTAGCAGGATTAATTAAAAGTTTTGAAAACTTTTCCAAAAAATACGGCTCAATCAAAATGCCCGGGTATACCCATATGCAAAAAGCCATGCCTTCGTCAATCAGACTCTGGGCAGGTAGTTTTATGGATTCGCTCAAGGACGATTCTTTAATGCTTAATACCGCCATAAAATTAAATAATCAATCGCCTTTGGGTTCAGCCGCGGGATACGGTATCCCGCTTAAACTGGACAGGGAATATACGGCTAAACTTTTGGGTTTTGCCAAAGTGCAAAATAATCCTTTGTATTGCCAAAACTCCAAAGGCAAAATCGAGGCTGTAATTTTAGCTGCCTTAACGCAAATCCTTTTAACTATTAATAAATTTGCCAGCGACATAATGCTATTTACTACATCAGAATTTAATTTTTTTCAAGCTTCAGATAAAGTTACAACAGGTAGCAGCATGATGCCGCAAAAGAAAAATCCGGATGCGGCAGAACTTTTGCGAAGTAAAGTACATCTTATTTTGGGCAATTACATAGCGCTTGTCAGTTTATCAAGCAATCTACCCTCCGGTTATAACAGGGATTTGCAGGATATTAAAAAACCACTTCTGGAAAGTTTAGAAATAACTTTGGGTAGCCTTGAGGTTACAAAGATTCTTCTGGAAAATTTAACGCCAAACAAGGAAGTATTAAAAAAATCTATGACAGAAGAAATTTTTGCAGCCCAAAAAGCGTATGAGCTGGTACAAAAAGGCATGCCTTTTAGAAAGGCGTATAGGGAGGTGAAATAATATGAAAACAAAGACAAAATATGTCAAAGTGGCTTCATACGAGGCCAAAATTGGCGAAGTAAAAAAAGTTTTGCTTCTTTATTCCGGCGGTTTGGATACCTCGGTAATGCTCAAATGGATCCAGGATAATTATAAAGCAAAAGTAATTGCCCTAACGCTTGATTTGGGACAGCAGCACGATGACTTGGAGGCAGTTGCCAAAAAGGCTCTTAAGCTGGGCGCAGTTAAGGCTATAACTCTTGATGTTAAAGAAGAATTTGCCAATGAATATATTGCCAAGGGAATTAGGGCAAACGCTTCTTATCAATGGGATTACCATCTTTCCTGCGCTATAGGCAGGGCTATTTTGGGCAAAAAAGCAGTGGAAATTGCCAAAAAAGAGGGGGTGGATTGTATAGCACATGGTTGTACCGGCAAGGGAAACGACCAGGTCAGGATTGAAGGATATATCTTAACCCATGAGCCAAAAATGAAAATTATCGCGCCTGTCAGGGAATGGAATATGGATAGAAATGAAGAAATTAAATATGCCAAAAAATATCACATTCCTGTTCCGGCATCTATTGATTTTCCTTATTCGGTTGACGACAATATGTGGGGCATGACCTGGGAAGGCGGAGAAATAGAAGAGCCGGGTTTGATTTCACCAATTGAGAAGTTTTTAACTACCTATACTTTGGCTCAAAATGCGCCTGATAAAGAAGAATTGGTTAAGCTTAAGTTTAAAAATGGTATTCCTGTGGCGTTAAACAATGAAAAATTATCGCTGGCAAAGTTGATTGTTAAATTGAATAAATTGGCAGGCAAGCATGGGGTTGGGGTGGTGCACGTATTTGAAGACCGGTTGGTGGGTTTAAAAAACGGCGGAGTTTGGGAGCAGCCGGCCGGGCATGTGATTATTGAAGCGCATAAAGCTTTGGAAAAATATGTTTCTACCAGGCAACTGAATGAGCTGAAAGAAACACTGGATATAAAATGGGGTTATCTTTGTTATGGTGCTTTATGGTTTGATCCTGTTATGGGAGCGATAAATGCTTTTAATGATTTTGTTAATGAAAAAGCTACAGGAGAGGTGACAGTCAAGCTTTTTAAGGGAAAAGTAGATGTGGTGGCCATGAAATCGCCAAATGGCTTGGACAATACATCATTTAATGTGGGTGAAGGATACGGATTTAATGTCAATGCCAGTCCGGGTTTCACAGAGATTTATTCATTGCAAATGAAGCTGGCAAACCAAAAGAAAGGGGAAAAATGATTAAACATTTTTTGTCCATCACGGATTTAACAGCTAAAGAAATTTGGCAGGTGTTTGCTTTGGCAAAAAGGCAAAGTAAACCTGTTTTAAAAGGTAAGTCCTTGGCCATGATTTTTGAGAAGCCTTCTCTCCGGACCAGGCTTTCATTTGAGATAGCTATGACCCAGCTTGGCGGCCACGGTGTTTATCTCGGGCCTTCTGATATTGGACTGGAAAAAAGAGAATCAGTGGGGGATGTGGCCAGAGTTACATCAAGCATGGCAGATATGATTATGGCCAGAGTATTTAAGCACGAAACTGTGGAAAAATTGGCAGAATATGCAACAGTTCCTGTTATTAACGGCCTGTCAGATTTGGAACATCCATGCCAGGCTTTGGCTGACTTGTTTACCATTTGGGAAATAAAAGCAAAGATTAAAGGGCTTAAGATTGCCTTTGTTGGAGACGGGGAAAATAATGTGGCCCACTCGCTTTGTTTAGGCGCAACCATGCTTGGAGCAACCTTTGCTTGCGGATCTCCAAAAGGATTTTGGATGAACAAACAAATTGTTGCTCAAGCAAAAAAATTTGGAAAAGTTATAGAAACTGTGGATCCAAAAGAGGCTGCAGCAGATGCGGATATTGTTGTTACAGATACATGGATAAGCATGGGAGATACTGATAAAGAAAAACGGATAAAAATTTTTAAAAAATATCAAGTGAACCAAAAACTTATGAAATATGCTAAAAAAGATGCCATTTTTATGCACTGTCTGCCTGCCCACAGGGGAGAAGAAGTTACTGCTGATGTTATTGACGGCCCCCAGTCAGTTGTCTTTCAGGAAGCAGAAAACAGGCTGCATGTCCAGAAAGCTTTACTTGTCCATTTACTTAGTCCCGATATGCTATGATAAACATATATGTTAAAACAGAAAATTTTGCAGGATTTGCAAAAAGCAGTAGAGGAATTAGGCCTGCCTTCTACTGATCTAGTTTTATCTATTCCTAAAAATCCAGCCTTTGGGGACTATACCTCGAATATCGCTTTGCAGCTTGTTAAACAGTCATCAGCCAATGGCAAGCAATCACTTGATGAGATTGCTAAAAAAATTTCCCAAAAAATGAAAGACTTAAATTATCTGGAAAAGGTGGAAGTTGTCAATGGTTTTGTGAATTTTTTTGTCAAACCGGAAAAGTTGGCAGAAGATTTACAGGAAATTTTAGAGCAGGGAGAAAATTTCGGTCAATCAAATTTCGGAAAGGGTAAAAAGGCCAGAGTGGAGTATGTTTCTGCCAACCCCACCGGCCCTTTGCATTTTGGCAATGCCCGCGGAGGCCCGATTGGAGATGTATTGGCTAATGTTTTGGAGTTTTGCGGTTATGGAGTGCTCCGCGAATATTATGATAACAATGTCGGTGGGCAAGTCACAAAATTAGGCGAGTCAATTGCTAATACAAAAGCCGGAGGTAATCCGGAGGATCAGGAGTATAAAGGCGAATATGTGGCTGAAATTGTTGATAAAATAGGAAATTTTAAGGATGCAAAAGAGGCCGGAGAAAAGGCAGTGGATTTGTTATTTCATGAAATCATCAAGGACTGTGCTGATTTAGGCATAAAATTTGACCAAGTTTATCATGAGAGCGGTTTTGTTAATATAGGAGCCACCAAAAAAGTGCTTGATGAGCTTGAAAAGAAAGATTTATTAAAAAAATACGAAGGTGCCATTTGGTTTGCCCCAAAAGACGAGTTTTTGCAAGATCGTGAGTGTGTGGTGGTTAAATCAGATGGGGAATACACCTACTTTGCCAATGATATTGCTTATCACAAAGTTAAATTTGTAGAGAATCCTGATCTGGTGATTAATATTTTAGGAGCTAATCATCATGGTCATGTGCCAAGGTTACAGGCAGCCATTACTGCTCTAGGTTTTGATGCAAAAAGATATAAAGTGATACTTTATCAATGGGTTAGATTTAAAAAAGGTGAGGAGCTGATTAAGATGTCCAAACGCTCCGGTACTTTTGTGACCGCACGGGAGGTTTTGGATGAAGTAGGTAAAGATGCCCTGCGTTTTTCCCTCCTGCAATATTCGCCACAAACCCATATAGATTTGGATCTTGATCTTTACAAACAAAAATCCAGTAAAAATCCGGTTTTTTATGTTCAGTATGCCCATGCTAGAATGAGCAACATAATCAAAAAATCTGATCAAGATGGAAAAGAAGTTGATTATAGTCAGCTAAAAGATAATCATGAATTAAATTTAATCAAGCACCTTTTGTATTTTCCTGATTTGGTAACTGCAATCTCCCAAACTCTTCAGGTTCAAAATTTAACAGAATATGCTATTTCTTTAGCTGATTTATTCCATAGATTTTATGAAGCTTGCCCGGTTTTACAAGCAGGAAGTGGATCTTTAAAAGATGCCAGATTAGCCTTGATGAAAGCTTCAAAAATTACTTTGGCCAATACTTTAAAATTACTGGGGGTTTCGGCCCCGGAAAGGATGTAGTAATGTTTGGCAGGCGTAAAAAAAGATCTACTAATATAGTGTTTGTTATATTTAGATTGTTGCTTTCTCTTTTGATGTTTGGCATTTTGCTGGCAGGAGTTTATACTGCCTACAAGCATTTCTCCGGTTTTGATCCAATTTCTGTTAACCCCAAAGCTATAATTACCGAGCTTCTTTCATCAGGTAATTTTGATTCTTTGCTTAAATATTTGCCAATTGACCTTCAAAAGAAACAACAAATTGTTTATCAGTCTCAAGCTCCGGAAACTGTAAAAAAAGAGGTTAAATCCGTTCAAATAAATCACGGTAAACTTCTTTTTAGCTTTGCCTTGATAGCTGATGTTCACAACGACAATGCTCTGCTTAAAAAAGCTTTGGAACAAATTCAAGATGCTAGTTTTATTATTGGGTTGGGTGATTATAGTGATGTGGGAACTTTAGAGGAACTGCAAAATACTAAAAAAACATTGGATGAGTCAAAGGTCAGGTATTTTGTTATACCGGGCGACCATGATTTGTGGGATTCAAGGGATAAGCAAAAAGAGCCTGATTTTAATTTCACGCAGGTTTTCGGGTCTCCCTGGCAAAGTTTTGAAAACAGCGGTGTGGTTTTTTTGCTTTTGGATAACAGCGATAACTACAAAGGTTTTGGTGATATTCAGATTCAAAGGTTGTCTGAAGAGCTGGAAAGATATAAAAGTTCAGGTAGCATTAGATTTATATTGGCTTTTGTGCATGAACCGCTATATCATCCCTCATCAGACCATATCATGGGCAGGGTGGAGCCTTCTTTAAAAGATCAGGCTAAGAAGCTGATAAAGATGTTAAAAGAAGGAGGAGTGAAAAAGGTTTTTGCAGGAGATATTCACTTTTTCAGTCAGTATAATGATCCGGAAACAAAACTTGATATGGTAACAGTTGGAGCAGTCACGACCCAAAGAAACCCACAATTGCCCAGATTTGCTAAAGTCCAAGTTTTTGAAGATGGCAGTACAGAGGTTGAAGATATGGAGATCAAATAGTATAATAAATAATTCAAGTATGATACAAAGAACACTTATTTTGATTAAGCCTGATGCAGTTCGTAAAAATTTAACCAATGAGATCATCCGCCGCTATAAAGAGGTTGGGTTGGCAGTAGTTAAAAGAAAAGATTTAATAGCTCCCATGGATATTATAGAAAAGCATTATTCTATGGATCCGGAATATCTTAAATCTATTGGTGAAAAAACCATAGCTGCAGGCCAACAGGTAAAATCAGCCGAGGACCAGGGAAGAAAAGTAGTCACCTGGCTTAGGAAATTTATTACTTCAGGCCCAATCGTAGCTTTGCTTTTAGAAGGTGAGGATGCAGTGGTACTGGCACGCAAAACAACTGGTTTTACAGACCCTGCAACAGCAGAAAAAGGTACTATTAGGGGGGATCTGGGTACGGATAATATCCTTGATGCTAACCGCGAAGGCAGGCCTGTTTGGAATTTAATTCATGCTTCAGGATCGGAGATAGAGGCTAAAAAAGAAATTGAGCTGTGGTTTGGCCAAGTCTGATTAAGAACAGCCCATGCATTTTCTGCAAAGATCCAATCTATAAATGCCTTTTCTGACCTCTGCTCGCAACTTTGAAAACTCAGGTTCTTTCCAAATTGCCAAAATATCTCTTCCCATAATATTACCGTGTTGATAACGGCCGTAGTAATCATTACAGCAAAATAGGACATTTCCTTGCCAATCAACGGTCAGTTGCTCTGCTGCCATCGGACATCTTTCCAGGCGAAGCACTCTATAGGATGGGATGATAACTGGGTTTCTTTCCCATAATTTTTTGATATCGTCCGATGTTCGGTCCCAAACATGTTTTTTATACTCTTTGGGTTCTGCGTGTTCACGCAATCGATCAGGGTTTCTTGTAGATGCGCCCGGATGTCTGGTGATGATAATTTTATCTACGCCTGCCCTGATTAACTCATCGTATAAAGCTGGTGTTAAAAGAATGCCATTTGTGAAGATATGGAGTTCGGCATTAGGTAATCTCGTCCGGGTAAAATCCATCATATCTACCAGTTTGCGGCCAAGCATTGTTGGTTCGCCGAAAAAAACAGGGGCAAACATACCCCGAAAACCCTGCCTACCAATTCTGGAAAGCTGTTGTACCATTGTTTGGTACACCTCATCGCCCATCAGATGATTTTCCTTAGGATCAATTGATTGGGGACAGTACCAACATCTATTAAAATTACAGTCAGTGTTTGACTCAAAGCAAGCTCTTTCAAATATATCTGGTGTGCCATAGTAGAGAAGATTTGGTATACCCTTTCTGACAAAATCTTGAAAACCATAAGATATTCTCCGTGCGGTTGCCCTGTACGGTTTCGGAGTTAAGCATCTAGCTATGTTGAATACTAATCCGTCTCTTTCCAGCATACTGTAAGCTCTTCAGTCGGGGTGCTGGGAATTGAACCCAGTGTCTCTGCGACCCGAACGCAGCGTGATACCGATTCACTACACCCCGGATACTTAAAATTATACCTCTTAAAGTGATAGAATATCTATATCTGGCCCTGTAGCTCAGTAGACAGAGCAGTCCCGTCCTAAGGGAAAGGTCGGGGGTGCAATTCCCTCCAGGGCCGCATGAGTAAAAAATTCAAATTAGTGCTTTTTATCCGTTTTTTGGGAAATGCGCTTTTTTTGGCCGGTATTATCGGCTTTATTTTTATGTTTGGACCATTAATTTCGGCCGAAGCCAAATACAGGGTTGATAAAATTAAAGGGGTCAAAAGAACCGTACCAAATATTGTTGTATCTTCCCAGTCAACCGGAAGCGGAGACATTAATTTTGGCGTTCTCGCCAATCCTTCTGAAACTTCTATCATTCCAGTCTCCACAGAATACGGGATTGTGATTGAAAAAATCAATGCCAATGCCATGATTGTTGCAGGAGTAAATCCTGCTAGAGAAAAAGAATATGTCAAGGCGCTGTCTCTTGGAGTGGCCGAAGCGCTGGGTTCAACTCCCCCCGGAGAGCCGGGAAATTTATATCTTTTTTCCCATTCCACAGATGCCCCATGGAATATAGTCCGTTTTAATGCAGCATTTTATCTCTTAAAAGAGCTGGAAGCAGGGGATAAAGTGATAGTTTTTTATAAAAACAGAAGGTTTGATTATGTTGTTTTTGACAAAAGCGTAGTTTCACCAAATGATGTTTCATATCTTACCAATCAATACGACGCCCCGGTTTTGACTCTTCAGACTTGTGATCCTCCGGGAACACTACTTAATAGGCTAATCGTAAGAGCCAAACTGGTTTCAAGTTAGCAAATAAGGTACAATATGCTTATGAGTAAGAGATTTATTATAACTATTATTACTTTAACTCTAATTGCTGCAGTTGCAGGAGTAGCCATACTTTTGGCCAAGGGTTATACTTTTTCTCCAAAAGAAAAAAGGATTGTGGGTACAGGTATCATTACTGTTGCCTCCGTACCCGACTCTGCCTCGGTTTACATTGACGGGCATTTGACAACTGCCACAAATGCTACTATTTCTTCGCTTTCCCCCAAAAATTACAGTGTTAAAATTATAAAAGAAGGTTTTATTCCCTGGGAAAAACAAATCAGCGTTAAGGAAGAATTAGTGACAGAGGTAAAGGTAACTCTTTTTCCGGCTATTCCCACAATCTATCCTTTAACATTCAACAGTGTTTTGAACCCGGTTTTAAGTCCTGATGGGGATAAGCTTGCATACATTGTGCCGTCAGGCAAAAAAGCCGGTGTTTGGGTTTGGACAATGGCCAAAAACCAGCCGATTGCCTTTGCCAGGTCTGCCGAACCACACCAGATTGTTACAAACCAGGTCAACGATTTCAGTAAAGCTGGTTTGAGGTGGTCTGCTGATTCCAAGCAGATCCTGGCAACAATAGGAAATAACAACTATCTTTTGGATTTTGACAGATTAAATAACGAACCAAGGGATATTACGCCGGTTCTTGCAACAACCTTAAAATCCTGGGAAGAAGATAAAAAAAGTAAAGATGCAGCAGCTACTATTGGAATTGTTGATCCCGGTCTCCGTCAGGTTGCCTCATCTTCTGCCATTGTCCGCTGGTCGCCGGATGAGACTAAAATAATGGTCAGAAAAAACCCGATTTCTGAAAAAGAATTATCTGGCGGCACAATGTTTGCTGATTTTAAAGTCTATGATTTAGAAGATAAAAAAGAATATTCCCTGCCTGCGGCAAAAGCGCACGCGTGGCTGCCGGATTCAAGACATATAATTTTGACAGAAGATAAAACTATTTCCATAGTTGATTTTGACGGTACTAATAAAGCTGTGATCTATGCCGGTAGTTTTCTTGATAATTTTGTTTTTCCCTGGCCTGATTCTTCAAGGTTGGTAATAATCAGCTCATTTCCCACCCCAACAGCTTCGGAACCAAATTTGTATGGCATAAACCTTAAGTAGCTGTCAGTCTTCAGTCTTCGGCTGTCAGATTGTCTGACGACTGATAGCTGATAGCTTTTGACTGATTTAATATATCTTGTGACTAGGTTTTCTGGTTGTTAAAATGACCCCGTCATGTTTAATTTTTCCAAGCGCATTGGTATTGATTTGGGTACTGCCAATTCCCTGGTATATCTTGCCGGATCAGGTATTGTTTTAAACGAACCAACTGTGGTGGCTATTTCAACTGACGATAATCGGGTTTTGGCTGTTGGGGCGGAAGCCAAAGAAATGCTGGGAAGAACTCCGGGAAATATCACTGCTTCCCGCCCAATGAAAGATGGAGTCATTGCGGATTATGTGATAACAGAGGCCATGATCCGTTATTTTTTGGATAAAGTGTGCGGCCAATCACGGATCTTTAAGCCGGAGGTGATGGTATGCGCTCCGGCCGGGGTAACTTCTGTTGAAAAACGGGCCATTTTGGATGCAACATTATCTGCCGGAGCAAAAGCAGCTTTTTTAATAGATGAACCATTGGCCGCAGCCATTGGCGCTAAAATCCCCATTGCCAATCCTTCGGGCAACATGATTATAGATATTGGTGGAGGCACAACCGAAGCCGCAGTGATTTGTCTGGGGGGAGTAGTAGTGCACTCATCTGTCCGGGTGGGGGGGAATAAAATTGATGAGGCCATCCAAAATTATGTGCGCAAAAAACACAATCTGATTATTGGAGAGAGGATGGCGGAGGAAGTCAAAATTAAAATCGGCTCGGCCATGCCCCTTAAACCCAGTGAGGTTGCGAAAACGGAAGTTAGGGGCAGAGATGCTTTTTCGGGTTTGCCGAAGACTGTGGAGATTACGTCAGAAGAGGTAACAGAGGCCATTTCAGATATTACCAAAAGAATAGTTGGTGCCGCCAAAGGGGTTTTGGAACAAGTCCCTCCGGAGCTGGCGTCTGATATTATTGATAAGGGTATTGTGATGAGCGGGGGAACATCCCTGCTCCGAAACCTGGATAAACTGTTAACAGAATCTTTGGGAGTTCCGGCAGCTTTGGCAGAAAATCCGCTTCTTTGTGTAGCTTTAGGCACAGGCATGGCATTGGAAAACCTCGATCTTTACAAAAGATCAGTAAGTAAGAGATAAAAGATTTGATTTACAAATTATGTTATGCAGATTTTTTCCTGGAAGTTTTTTTAGTTGCCATGTAAACGACTGTTAAAAAGATACCCAAAATGCCAGCAGCTATATAAAATAAAATCCATGCTAAAGAAGTATTATTCATTTTTTTGTTTCTCCCAGAAGCTTTAATCCCATTATAAAAAAGCTTGCGGATAATGTCAACCCTATCAAACCATAAGCTAGAATAATATTAGGAGTTAATTCTGATTGAAAGAACCCCAGAACCAGTGAAGCAAATATTAATTTTCCTAAGTCTAAAAATAATCTTGCTAATTCTTCAATTTGTTTTGTGGCCATCATAATCAGAATAACACAAATGGTGTACAATTTAAAAATGATTATTGGTTTTGATGGGTCAAGGGTGTTTATTAAAAATCGTTCTGGCACAGAAAATTATTCTTATCAGTTACTTCAAGCTTTATCCAAAATTGACCATAAAAATAAATATATTGTTTATATTAAAGATACAAGATACAAGATACAAGATACAAATTGGCCGTCTAATTTTCAATTTAGAGAAATAAAATGGTCTAGACTTTGGACACAAGGAGGATTAGCTTTACGAACTTTTAAAGATAAATTAGATGTTTTATTTGTGCCGGCGCATACTTTGCCTGTAATTCGAAGACCGGGTTTAAAAACAGTAGTTACAGTTCATGATTTGGGCTCGGAATACCTTCCCCAAATGCACCAGATTAAGCAAAGACTATATCTTTCTATTATGCAAAAGTATCAACTGAAGACAGCTACTAGAATTATAGCCGTATCAAAAGCTACCAAAGATGATCTGATAAAAAAAATCGGCCTTAAACCTCATAAAATAACAGTAGCTTATGAAGGATATGATAGTTCAAAGTTCAAAGTTCTCGCCTCGCGAAGCGGGCAAAGTTCAAAGTTCAAAAGTGATTATTTTCTCTTCGTAGGTACTGTGCAACCCAGGAAGAATCTGGAAAGAATCATAACAGCTTTCAGTCGTCAGTCGTCAGTCGTCAGACTATTTATTGCCGGTTCTAAAGGGTGGTTATCTGATGAAATTTATGAATTACCAAAAAAGTTGGGAATAGAAAAGAGGGTAAAGTTTTTGGGCTATGTGCCGGATGAAAAATTGCCTGAATTATATTCAGGGGCTTTAGCTTTGATTTTTCCTTCTTTATTTGAAGGTTTTGGCTTGCCAATTTTAGAGGCTCAAGCCTGTAGTTGCCCGGTTATCACCTCAAATGTTTCCAGTATGCCTGAGGTGGCTGGTAAAGGAGCAATTTTAATAAATCCCTATGATATTGCTGATATAGTTAAGGGTATGATAAAAATTAATAACCAAGATACAAGAAACAAGTTAATTAAAGCAGGGTTTGAGAATATAAAAAGGTTTAACTGGGAAAAGTGTGCGAGAGAAACATTAAATGTTTTAGAATCTGTATGAAAAAATATATTTTGGGAGTCAAAATTGATGATGTTAATATGGAGGAAGCGCTGGAAACAGTGCACCATTGGCTTCAAAAATCTACCAAAAAATATATTGTCACTCCTAATCCTGAATTTATTATGACTGCCCAAAAAGATCCGGAATTTAAAAAGATATTAAATGATGCGGATTTATCTATTCCGGATGGGGAGGGCTTAAAACTTTCAGGCAAGATAAAAAATACAGTTACGGGGGTGGATTTGATGGAAAAATTAGTAGAAAAATCTGTAGATTGGGGCTTTGCAGTAGGCCTTTTGGGAGGCATGGATGGAGTAGCAGAAAAAGCTGTCGAGTGCTTACAAAAAAAATATCCAAAAATAAAAATTTCTTTTGCGATTTCTGATTTAACTACAAACTACCCGCTTCGCCAAAGCTACAGCGAGGCGAGCCAACTACCAACTACTGACTTGTTGTTTGTGGCGCTCGGGCATTCTAAACAGGAAAAATGGATTGTCCAAAATTTACCTAAACTAAAAGTTAAAGTAGCCATGGGGGTGGGCGGAGCCTTTGATTATTTCTCCGGTAAAGTGCCGCGGGCTCCCAAATGGATTCGTGACTTGGGATTTGAATGGCTTTTTAGGTTAATGATCCAGCCATGGAGAATAAAAAGACAAATATCTCTTGTTAAATATTTATGGTTGGTTATGTTAAGCTAGATATATGGTAATAACAATAAATCAAAAAGATTTAAAACCAGTATTGATGGAGCCCAAGGTTTTAGGGATTAAGAATCCTTACTATATAATCAGGGAAGGCAATCGGGTTATTCTTGTTATCGCGCAGGGCAAAAACGGGGTTGAGTTTAATAAAACTACCTGCTTTTTGAGTAACAATCTGGGGGTTAATGTTTATCAGTGCTTATATGGACAGGGGATACTTTTGATGCAGCGGAATGATGAGGCAGGAGAAGCTAAAGAGTTTAAGGTAGCCACTCTTTCTCAAAGTAAACAGGTGGAAGTGCCTGCGGGTTTAGTAATTTGTATTATCAATGTTGGAAGAAATTTTTTAGTGGTACATGGGCCTCTAATTGAAAATGAAGAGTTGGAAAGTAAAACAATTATAGAAAGACATGGTTTGGCCTATTATGTGGTAGAGAAAAAAGGGGAGATTGCTTTTGAGCAAAACCCCAACTATTCTGTACATCCGCAAATATCAACTGAATAATGTTTATACTTTTATGACAACATATTCTATGGCATTTAGCAGATTATAAAGAAGGAGTGCTAACAGGCTGGTCTTTCTGGGTCATGCCCAGTAACCAGAGAACTGCTTCTTTTTTGTATCTTCTATCACCTCTTGAATTAATTCTGATAGCAGGTAGTTTGCCTCTTTTGCCCCACCTTTTAATAGTAAGAGGAGAAACGCGCAACACTTCAGCCACTTCTCTAACTGTTAATAAATCGGGTAAATTCTCAAGTGATATCTTTTCAGCCATTCTGATATTTTTTATATCATAAAAGAAAAGACTATGTCAATACCCTGTTATTGCAACTCAACTGTTGCTCCGGCTGCTTCAAGTTTCTTTTTTGCTTCTTCTGCTGTAACCTTGTTAACTGATTCCAAAACAGGTTTTGGAGCTGCTTCTACCAAATCTTTAGCTTCTTTTAAGCCCAAAGTTTGTACCAGTTCCCTAACTGCTTTGATAGCCCCGATTTTATTAGCTCCTGCTGAAGCTAAAATTACATTAAATGTAGTTTTTTCTTCCGTTGGCTCGCCGGAGCCTTGTGCGGAGGCGGCTGGTCCTGCAACTGCCATAGGTGCTGATGCAGAAACTCCAAATTTTTCTTCCAAAGCGTGCACCAAATCTGCCAGTTCTAAAACAGAAAGTTTTTCAATACTACCAATAATTTCTTCCAAGTTTTTACTAACCTGTTTTGCAGTTTTCTTGGGTTCTTCAACTTTTGGTTCTTCCTTCACTTCCTTAACTGGTTCAGGTTCTGGTTGCGGAGCAACCTCTTCTGCTACTTCTTCAGTTTTAACTTCTTCAACTTTTTCCTCTGTCTTATTATCGTCCATATTAATTTGTCATTCTGAACGCAGTGAAGAATCTCTGACGAATGTCAGTCCCGCATGCGCCCGCTTCGTCGACTCAGCGAGGCGAGCGGGAGATCCTTCGCTAATCGCTCAGGATGACGCTTGTGCGTCACCTCCCCTCTGTAATTTAATTTGATTTAATGCATATACCAAATTTCTCAAATTTCCCTGCAAAACAGAAACTATTCCCTGTATGGGAGCCACTAAAATTCCCACTGTTTTGGCTCTTAATTCGTCTTTGGAAGGTAGCGTAGCTAGCTGTAAAATTTTAGCTTCATCCAATAAATCCTGGCCCAAAAAACCGCTTTTTACTTTTCCCAAAGCAGCATCTTTTAAAGCTTTAACCAAAAGTTTAATAGGGGATATTTCATCGTCATAAGAAAAAAGAGTAGCAGTTGGTCCCTCTAATTTGATTTCCGGATTTGCCTTATTTAATAATGTATTTTTAGTAATGGTAAATTCACTGTCAACTTCAGAGAGTTTATTGCGAAGATCAGATAGATGTTTCATGGACAGGCCTTTGTAATCTGCAAAAACCACAGAGCGAGCCTGCGAGAATTTCTCTTTTAATTTTTGAACTATTTCTTCTTTTTGAACTCGTGTTTTTGGCATTTTTTGCTTCAAGTAGGAATTAGTTGGGCACCTACTGTCTTAAGCTATATCCATTTTAAACTACCGGGTATTAATTGTCAATATCCGGTACCCAGATCCAGTAGCCCTGTTGGCCTCCGGGGGAAATGGATCCCGAAGGAGTGGCTGTTTTAAATTGGGGTGAAACCCAAACTCCGGTAGCACCAACCTTACCCAGATTTTTGGAAATCAGGCTTAAATCCAAAAGATTTACTATTCCGTCTTTGTTTAAATCAGCCAACTCATTCCATCGGGAGGAAGTTTTATTTGCGCCTAAAGCAGTTTTGGCCAGATCGTAATCAGCAGCAGTCACAGTGTTATCTTCATTTAGATCTCCTGACAGCAGATTAAGCGGTTGATTGCTGTTTAAACGGGTAACAGTGGGGGATATGGTAAAAGCGCTGGAGGTGGCTATTTGAGCAGGCCCTTTTAAAACAGCAACATAATTTTTCCCGGGGCTTAAACCTGCCAATGATAAGTCAGCAAATTCACCCGAGGATGGTAAATCCATAGTAAAGCTTAAGAGAAATGTAGGATTGTTTACCAAACTTTCCAAAATTCCCAAAAAAAGTTTGCCTGCTTGATTGTTTTCCGGTCTTCCTTCCAGGATAATTTTTCCTGATAGGGTTGGGCCAAATGAGACAGCATTGGTGCCGGTTGCTTCAGGGCTTGGTGAAGGCCTTGGAGATGATTTTGGAGAAGCAGAAGGAGTAGGAGAAGCAATTGCTATTTTGGTTTTTTTGGGTTGGGATGCTTTTGTAGTTAGGGTTTGTTGCTGGGAAATAAGATAGGATCCAATAGGAATGGAGATTAAAACCAGAATATATATTCCTAAAATAATCCGTGATTTTAAAGTTGTAAACATATGGTAATAGTGTATATTGTTAAATAGGATGTTATCAACCCGTAATTTGTTAAAAATTCTGGCGAACACACTTATTGGTGTTGCGTTGATCCTAATTTGGCTTAGATTTGTCAACATCAGGGAGGTTTTTACTGCTATTTCCCGGGTTAATCCTGTTTTGTTTTTGCCAATGGTTTTATTTATGTTTCTATCGGCTTTTTTAAGAGCTGCCAGGCTGAAGATTTTCCTTTCAGAGATTAAAAAAATTCCCCTTTTGGATCTTGTTTTTTTAAACGGTTTGGCCATGATGCTTAATTTTTTTATTCCTATCAGGGCAGGGGAGCTGGCCAAGGGAATATACCTTAATACCAAATATGGTTTGCATCTGGGAAAATCTGTTATTTGGATGTTTATAGACAGGTTTGTGGATTTTCTGGTAGTGCTGGTTATGGCAGCGATCCTATTTTTTATAATTCCGACCTCTCTTAATATAACTTTTATAATTATTATAACGATTATATTTTTTATTGGGCTTTTTTTAACTTATTTAATGATTTATCAAGCAACTTTTGCCAAAAAATTATTTAAATTTTTGAGCTATCTGTTAATAGAAAAGCATGTTAAGATATATTTTGAGCGGTTTAGTCAATTTATTTTAGAGGCCTTTGTTGTATTGAGAAGACACCCCCGGGATTTGACATTAATGGTTTTAATTACTGTTTTAGCTTACGCGGCAGACGGGGCTATCTGGTATTTTACTTTTCTGGCTTTAGGCCATGGCCAAAATTTTATTAATATGTATTTGGGACAGCTTTTGTCTGCTTTAACTTATTTGATACCTGCGGCACCCGGGTATATTGGTTCAGCTGAAGCTTCTGGTCTGGTTATTCTTTCCGGAGTATTTGGAATGGATCCTAATTTGGCATCAAGCATGACTGTTTTATTCCATATCTTAGCAGCTTTGTTTGTGCTGATTTTTGGCTTGATTTCCATTTATAGCTTAAAGATTAGTTTGGGAGTAATTTTGAAAAAAGCTTTGGGGAGAAAGGGGGGATATGGGTAATATGGAAGACCAGCGGAAGAAGAAGGCAGGGTACGAATATCTGCTGGCATATAAGTTAACTGTACCTATTTATGATTATACTGTGGAGTTTTGCAAGCGCTGGATTAGTTTTAAATCCAGGACAAAAGACCAAATGGAGCAGGCCGCTAGATCTGGAATGCAGAATATTCCAGAAGGGAATAAACAGCAAAGCCTAAGTGGGTATATTAGATTGGCAGGGGTTTCTAGAGGCTCATTAGAAGAATTGCTTAAGGATTACTTGGCTTTTGCCAGGCAAAATAAAATCGAGGTTTGGGATAAAGAAAGGGTGATAAGAGAGATAGGAGAGATAAGGGTAATTTGGGAGATTTTGAAAAGAACCCCAACTCTCCCTGATAACCCCCATTTCCCAGATCTCCCTTTAGATAAAGAGAAAGCAATTAATCTGCTAATAACCTTAATAAATCAAGCGAACTACTTAATAGATAGGCTTATTTCTTCCTTAAAAGAAAAACATATGAAAGAAGGCGGCCTTTCGGAAAAGCTGTATCAGGCTAGGAAAAAGTTTAGAGGTTATTGAGTAGAAAAACTGTGCTTCGCATGATAAAATTCACTTTATGAAAGAAATAATGATTACAGAGTGGTTTTTTAACCGCAAAAGACCCGCTATTGTTGGCGTTGAAAAGGACGGGGCAGCTTATTGCTTTTACAGGATTACGCCGTATTAAAAATGGAAATAGGTCTGCTAGGGTTCTGGGAATATCTTTTGATGGAGGAATTAAAGAGCAGTTAGATCAAGCTTTACGCCAGGCCCCATGGTGGGGGATAAAACCACCTTTTTAATTCTGGTTTTACCAACTGTTTGAAGCAAAATTTTTACATTGGCTGCCAACTCTTCTGTGGGTTGGTTTAATTTACCCAAAGCAAGGTGGATTACAGGAGCTTTGGCTTCGGTTTTATACTCTGTTTTTCCGGAAGCAAATGGCAGAGTAACTAATCCGCGGAGATTTGTTTGGATTGTATTGATGTGTGCTTCAAGAGTGCCAATAAATTTGGAATAAGACAGTTTTTTAACAAGATCAATGGCTTCATTTAAAGAATAAGTTTTGGTTTTGTCTAAATCTTTGGTAGATGCAAGATATTTTTTGGATCTTTGTTGGGATGGCTCTTTTTTTTCTTGTTTTTTGGGTTTTATTTTTTCTTCTTTTTTAATTTCCGGCTTATCTTCAGTTTCAGCCAGAGGCTGATCGTCCTTTGGACGATTTTCTATTCCCAGCTCCAGCTTTAATTTCTCCACCAGTTCATCTTTTGCAATTCTCGTTTTACCCATTTGTTTTTACTCCCATGCTTTGGGCAGTTCCTTCCACTATTTTCATAGCAGCTTCCAAATTTTTAGTATTTAGATCAGGTAATTTAGCTTCTGCTATAATTTTAACTTGAGCTTGGGTGAGCGAGCCTACAGGTTCTTTTAAAGCTTTGCCCGAGCCTTTTTCCAAATTTAAAGCTTTTTTAATCATCTCGGCCACCGGCGGCTCTTTGGTAATAAAAGAAAAAGTCCTATCTACGAAAACCGTAATAACAACAGGCAAGATATTGCCTTTTTTCTCTGCAGTCCTATCATTAAAAGCTTTGACAAACTCCATAATAGGCAGGCCATGCTGGCCTAAAGCCGGGCCAACAGGAGGAGCAGGAGTTGCCTCCCCGGCAGGAATATTTAGTTTAATGTATGTTTTTACTTTCTTAGCCATTATTTCTCCTGTTAGGCTTTATACCGATAGATATTATTGCTCTGATGCCAACAGAAAGGATTACTGGTAATACAAATTCACCACTCCAAATCATTCGTATACTGTATGCATCTGTTATACCTAATTGAAGCATATCGAGTTTTGTGCCATCTTTGGGCACTACATATGCCCATGCATTTTTAGCCCTTTCAAGCACACCATTAAATTTACCAGAAGATAATTGCTCACTCATATTTTTTGTATTTGTAAAAAATCCAGTTCAACCGGGGTTTCCCGGCCAAAAATAGACACTAAAACTTTTACTTTGCCTTTTTCACTATCAACAGAATCAATCTTGCCAATAAATTCGGCAAACGGGCCATCAACAATTTTAACTGCGTCATCTGCCGCAAAAACCTGTTTGTACATAGGCGCCTGTTCTTTGGTAAATTTGACAATTGTCTGGACTTCCTTATCGGAAATAGGAGTGGGTTTGTTGCCCATGCCTACAAAGGCGGTGACCCCGGGAGTAGTGCGTACAGCCAGCCACGAAATATCATTTAATACCATTTTAACCAGGATATAGCCCGGAAACAGTTTTTCTTTAATTTCGGTTTTTTTGCCTCCTTTAATTTCTATTTTATCCTGCATGGGAACCAGAATTTCCAGGATTTGCTCTTTTAAGTGCTCGGATTCAATCTTTTGCCTTAAAGTAGCAGCCACTTTGTTTTCATGGCCGGAATAGGTATGGACTACATACCATTTGGCATTGGGCCCGCCTTGCCCGCCGGCAGGCGAGGCAGGGTTATCAGTTTCCTGTGTTTTGTCTGAAGACTGATTGCTGATAGCTGATGACTGTTTATTATCTTCCATAGTTTTTAATCAGGAAATCTGTAAGCAGTGTTAACAGATAATCCAACCCTCCTAAAGCTGCCCCCACCACAAGAGTTACAACTATTACCAAAACAGTATAGCGGATGGTTTGCTCCCTGGTTGGCCAAACCACTTTGCCTAATTCCTCTCTAACCTCCTTAAAAAAATTAAATATATTTAATTTGGGCATAAAAAATCCTCCTTATTTTAGGGGGACTTTGTCAAGTATAACAAAAGGAAAGAAAATTGGCAAGAGCCGTTTATACTCGCGTACTAGCCATCAACCCAGATAAGTGATTCATAGCACATCCCGAGGCTGTTAATTGTCTATCAACCACAGTGTCACCCGTACCTGCTGCCATGGTTCCAGCTAGCATTTTCATTTTAGTATCATGTGCTTGCTCAAAAAAATCTAAAGCAGCTGATTGACCTTCCAAACTATTAAATCTGGCTGCTCTTGCTAATAAGGTTTCAGTTGCAGTGGGTGGTTGTCCACTCTCTTTTCGTACTGCTCTATGGTATGCTAATTCAACTCGTAGAACCCTGCGTATTTCTCTGATATTGACACGACTGCCATCTGGACCACCGAGTTTGTTCCATGCCTCACCAACCTTTTGTTGAAAGGGTGAGATCTTGTCCACAAGAGATCTCCGTGCATTATCGATTCCAACTAGTGCTTCAGTTGTCATTATTTATTTCCTGTTTAATTATGCACTATGGGGTCTGATTTGTCAAGTTCCTTGTGGTATAATTGGCCAAAATATGAAACATCTGGCTATTTTTACCAAGGGGGCGGGGGAGAAAATTTTGTCGGGTGAAAAAACAATGGAATCCCGTTTTTCAAGGGTTAAAAATCCTCCTTTTGGGGTTATTTCCTCTGGAGATTTAGTTTATATTAAGCCATCTGGAGAGGATATAATTGGCCAGTTCCGAGTACAAAAAGTGTTCTTTTTTGACGGACTTTCTGAAATTGACATAAAAACTTTAAAAAAAGACTATGGAAAAGAGATTTTAGCAGATGAAAATTACTGGGAAACCAAAGTAAATGCTAAATATGGCACCTTAATTTTTATTGGTAATTCCTCAAAATTTATTACTTCTCCTGTCAAATTTTCCAAAAAGGACTTGAGGGGATGGGTAGTATTGGGGTAGATGATGGATGTGTTATAATGTGTTTAATATGAAAAAGCTGACAAAAATTCTACAATTTAAAGTAATAATTGAACAGGATGAAAATGGTTGGTTTGTGGCATCGGTACCGGAACTTCCGGGATGCTATACCCAAGGTAAAACTTTGGAACGTGTACGGGGAAGGATTAAAGAAGTTATTGAACTGGTTTTGGAATCAGATCAGGATGTTAAAAAGAATAAGATTCTTTCTCCCGAGCCTCACTCAAAATTTTTTGCCATTGAGGATATAAATCTTTCGTATGCCTAAATTATCTCCTGCTAATCCTGCCAAACTTATTAAAATACTCTCAAAAGAAGGATTTATTCAGATTCGTCAAAAAGGAAGTCATGTCAGGTTAGAACACCCTGATGGTAGAAAAACAAGCGTTCCTTTGCATTCCGGAGAAAGCGTGGGAGTAGGTTTGCTTCGTAAAATCCTGCGCGATGTAAATCTCACGCCGGAGCAATTTAATAAACTAAAATAAACTACAAATTTCCCAAAAAAGACTTGCGCGGTTGGGTGGTATTGGGGTAAGCTAAATATGTGACGGGTATTTGATGAATTTTAAGAGACTGTCCATTGTAGCGGTTTTTATTTTAGTGTTTTTAATGCTGGTTGGCAGTGCACTGGCAGCGGCTGCCGTCAGAATAACCATTCAGGACAGGGAAGTTGATTTAAGAAGCCCTTCAGCCCAAGTTAACTTAAGCCTGCCCGGCAATCCCAGCTATCCCCAGACTTTTCATATTCCTATTACTATAACTTATGATGATGGTTCCACCAGAAATGTAGGTTTTGTCTTTAATTATCGTCCTAAACAAACCTGTCCTTATCAGGAAGATCCCCAAAATTGTCCTTATGGAGGAACAAGAAATTGTACAGGTACTGATGAGGGCCAAGGTTGCCATTATAATTCTGAAGTTGATCCCGCCTGCAGCGAAACCTGCAATTCTGCTCCGGTTCCAAGAGGATGTTATGATTCTCAAGATTTTAGCGAGTATGTAAGATGCGGTGGCTGTGGAGAAGAGATTTGGGCTTGTTATGACGAAGACGGCAAACACGAAAGAAGATTTTATGGGGGAGATACTGCCGGATACTGCACCGGTCCTGACCAGTGTGGCCAAAGCCAGCCTCCGCAGAGTTGTGAAGAAAGACATATCCGCAATGAATGTATTTCCTGTAATACCTCCCAGAAAGTTTATCAAAGATTTTGTGGTGGGCAGGAAGCCGGAGATCCATATGCCGGAGGAAGTCAGGGGGACGGGGCTTGCGGTGACTGGTGCAGTCAAAGCCAGCCTCCTCCTGAACCCGAGCCGGAGCCGCAAAACCAGCCATCATGCGATGAAGATGTATATTACTGCGATGAAAATCAACACTATTATATTCACAAGCACGGCGGATATCAAGATGGAAACACCTGTCAATATGCTTTTGATGTTCTTTATGACGAGCCCTGCTAAAAATGAAAAAACAAATTGTCATAGTTATTATTTTGCTTTTGGGAATTGCAGTCAGCGTTTTTTTATCGCAAAAACAGCAGATTTTAAAAAGCAGGGCTTCCCAGGAAATTTACAATGCTTTTGCAGTTTATACCGGTGATTCTGAACATTTTGTTAATTGCACCGGCAATGTTTGTACAACCAATACCCTAAATATCACCATGTCGGTTAAGGATTTAACTGCTCTGGAATTGAGGGAAGAAGTAGAAGTGGCTAAAATCGAAGAGCCGGTGGTTGATGATCAAAGCCAAAATAGTGCCCTATCTTCTTATTTTAAAAGCGCTCAAGATGTAGCTGATAAGGAAGATCAGGAATTTGCCCGGGAACGGGGCCTGCCCGATGCCGAAGCCCAAAGCGTCATTCATACTTTAGTTTCCACTCTGGAAAAAGGCCAGGATATCCCTGACGAACTTTGGCAGGATTATGGATCAAAACTGGGTGATCTTTCCCAGGGGGCTGTTGATCTTGTCACCTCTCAAGTCCGCGAAGCCCAGGAAAAAGGCGAACAGGAAAAAGCCCAAGAAGAGTTAGCTAAAACAGAAGCTGCAGCAGCCCAACAACAAGAAAAAATCACCCAGGCATTAGACAAATGGAGTGGAATGTCTGTATTAGAACGGGCAGATACATTAAGAGAATACTACAATTTACCTCCCGGTACAGATCCTGAACAAGTGTTAAGTTTTTATGACAAGGCCATGACAGTAGGTGGATTTGAATTTAGAAGCGGGCCGCAAGCCTCAACAGTCGGCCCCTATGGCGTTCATCTTAACAGCGATCTTTCCAGTTTTATCATTACCGATGAGCGATCTACCCGTACCAGTGAATATTTGTCAACTGCCACGCCGGACTTAGTGGGAATAGTTAAGGGTGCCATAGATACCGGTCAAAACTTATATGAAATTAGTCAAGAAATGCCGCCTTCGAAAATGGCCGAAATTTATCTTTCTCTAACCCCTGGACAAAGAGACAAATTCAATGAAGCCATTATTAATGGAACCAAAGAAGTAACTGGGACACTACTTGAAACGGTAGCGGTCAGTCTACCGATTTTTGGCAGCGCTTTTCTACAAGACAGAGCCAATGAAGCGGGTCAGCGCATGACCGAGATTGCCCAGCAGCTCAAAAATCCCGATCTAACCCCGGAAGAAAAAGAGGCTTTAAAACAGGAATATTTTAGCGCTCTTGGTCAAATTCAAGACATCAACAGAGATATTGCTCTTAACGCCGCCTTTGACTTGGTCGGTGGAGTGCCCGGATCAAAGCTGGCCGAAAAAGCGGCCGGAAAAGGTTCACTTGCGGCCAAAGAACTTTTTGTTGACGCCAAAGCCGCTCTCCAAGCCGCCAAACAAGCAGGAAAAGAAGGACTGGAAGGAGTTTGGGTAGGGGGAAGACAATTAGCTACTGATGAAAGAGGCAGCTGGGACTTCTTTGGGTTATTGGGGAAAAAAGGTCGTAAAGAATTAGGTGAGGTTGTTAAAATTCCGGATGATAATGTTAGTGCAGTTGAGAAAGTAACAGATGTTTTATCACGAATAAATGAAGATCAGTTTAGGAATCCAAACGGTACGATAAGATTACAAGAATTTAAAGAAAATCTTTCGATGAATCTACGCCAAGCTTTTGATCCCAAAGGAAATATTCCGGAAGTAACGGATAGATTAGCACATTATGTTGTTGATCAAGAAGGAGGGTTAGATTTGTTGGTGAAGAGAGCAGATTTGGCAGATAGAACTTACATCCATTTTAGAACACAAGGTATTGATCGTATTACTCCTGAAACCCCGCAGGATGTAAGAAGAGCGATTAGAGCCCTTGAATACGATTCAGAACTTTTTGTAAAGGAGGGTCGCTTTCGCTCCCTAGACCCAGCTACGCAAAAAGCAGAGATTCTTCAAGCAATCATAAAGCAAGAAAGAAATATGAAGGGAGCTTTGGGGGATGACTTGGGCGACGCAAGAAAAACCCTGGATGCTCTAAGAGATTTTTCAATAGAACGCGGAGAAAAGTCTGGTAGTTTCAGCCACGTATCACAGGTTATAGAAGATTCATCGCGTTTTCATGCTGTTGACGAAGATGTTCTCTTCAAAGTTTATGGAAAGGAAGCACCTGGGCTTAGCGGGTTAACTATTCCCAAGGATGGGAATATTCTTGTAGGTACATGGACAGGATCGCAGGACTTATTACATGAATGTCTTCATGGATGTGGTTTGGTTGCCGATCCTAGTCGCGTAACAAGAAAGGCATTATATGAAGTTATGGGTTCCCGATCAGATGCTGATAGGGTTATGGAAGGTTTTGTTACACAAGTAGAAGGATTTGGTGCGACCTTAAGAGGTAAGACTCCTGCCCCTCATAATTTTGTTCCTGAAGTTAATTCCGCAGAGCAGATAATTGTGCAAATGGCAGAAAATCTTGGGGTAAGCCTTGATAGGGCTCAAGCAAAAGCAATTGCGCTAACAGTGCAAGATAGATTCGATGAAATTGTTAAAATTGCCGGACCAGAAAAAGTAAAGAGTATTTTAAGGGATAATCCAACAAACCTTCCTGATAGATTTCCCGTAAGTAAGGTTATAGTAACTCCCTTGGAAAAAAATCTGGCAATTGCAGATGCCTTAGAGGATGCGGCAAAATTAAAGGGAACAGGTTCAACGGGTAGTTCTGGAAAATTGCCTTGGAATTTATTAGTGGGAGAAGTTTTGGCGCAAAGCGAAAATCTTGATGATGTTGTTCTAAATTCTGCGTCATTTGAGCTTCTAGTTAAAATGAAGTTGGCAAAAAGGGTATTAGAAAGAAATGGACGATTAGACAACCTATATATAGAAGACTTATTAAAAAGAGATATTTTTGCTTCTGAAGTTGTTAATACAAAGGAGAGTTTATTGATGATTACGGGAAAGACTGGTACAGCAGAAGGAGAAATTGGGGAAGGACAATATTTGGTTAATTTGTCTGCTTTACAGAATTCTAATATTAAAATTCCTTCTTTTGTTGAGGTTCGATCCGGGACGACGTTTGTGCCGGTGGCTATTCGGGAAGGTTCTGGGAAAGTGGAAAAAACTGCAGGTTTAAGCAAGGGGATTGGCGGAGAGGATATAGCCAAAGTTAGAGTAGCGGTTTATTACGATGAAAATAGTAATGGTAAATGGGATCAGGATGAAAAAGCTCTGCCATGGGCCGGAATTCAAGTCAGTTTAACCCGCGTTAATCAGGAAAAAACTGTTTCTCTTTTGCTTGGCTGGAATTTAATAACTTTACCGGCTTTACCTGTTAAACCTTTAACTGCCAAAGGGTTGTTGGCTCAGATTGTTAAACAGGGTGGCAGTGCCAGTGCTGTTTCCACTTTAGAAAATGGCGCCTGGAAATCTTATGTGGTGCAGGAAAATAATGATTATTCCAGGGATAATTTTACCATTGAACCGGGTAAGGCTTATTTTGTGAACGCGCTGAAACATTCAACGTTTTCTTTTACCGGCCAGGAGTTTGCTTTACCTATTAAAGTTTCATTAAAAGAAGGCTGGAATGCGGTTGGTTTCCCAAAACTTTCCAAACAGTTTAAAGCCAGGGATTTAGGTGCAAGTGAGGACTTTATTATTGAAGAAAATAGAGGATACTTGTTAAAACTGGAACAAGGAGTTGATTTTATTCCATGAGTAAAACTTTTATACTGATAATGTTGTTTTTTATAGTGATTGCTCTGATCCTCCTGATTGATCTGGTGATTTTTATTGAACCAACCTCAAAACTCAGTAATGTCTTAATTTCCAATTTAACTGATAAACAGGCAACTGTTTCCTGGACTACTGATAAAACTACCAGAGGTACTATTTTAATTTCCGATAATAATCGATTTCCACCTGTTGTTATCTTTGCCCAGAAAGCTAACAAATATGAGGAAAGTTCGGCATTACAAGGATTCTTATCTGTTCACAGTATTACTTTGACAGATTTAAAGCCAAACACTCTTTATAACTATAGAATTTATCAGGGTATAAGGGCAGTCTACCAGGATAATTTTCAAACAGGCCCCACTCTGGATCAAATTTTAACTCCCCATCCGGTCTATGGTAAAGTTAAAGATACAAAAAGCAATCCTGTGACAGGGGCAATTATTTATCTGCAGCTTTTTTCTCCGGAGGGAACCCAATCTGCCCTGCTTTCTACTTTATCCAACAGAGAAGGGGGTTGGAGTATTGATTTAGCTAATGCCAGGAGTACTGATTTACAGGAATCATTCACGCTTGATGAAAAAACCAGAGAGGAAATTATGGTGGAAAGAGGAAAAGGAGGAAGGATTAAAGAGTCTACTCCCTCCGGAAAAGATCAACCCTGGCCGGATGTAATTTTAAGATAAGATGCGGATAAGCAGAGTTTGAGTTGGGAGGTAGTTGTGGTATAATGATAGAGGTAACTTAACAGATTTGTTAAGTTAATTAAATTATGGATATAATAACAGCTTTGAGTTTAAGTCAAAAACTACAGATAAGCCAAGATTACATAATGAGGGAAGAGTATGAAATTTTATGGCTCAAAGAGATTTTTGAAAGTAAATTCGGTTCCAGCCTGGTATTTAAAGGCGGTACTGCCCTAAGATTGGCTTATGGCTCGCCCCGTTTTTCCGAAGATTTGGACTTTACCCTAATGAGGGAGATTAACAGGTCAGAGTTTATGAATTTTCTTAGGGAGGTAGGGAAGAAGTACCCGGCGGTTTTCGGTGTAGAAACAAGGGAAAAATTCTATACTGTTTTTGCTCTGGTAAAAATTAAAGAAGAATATCAGGACCGCAGCTTTTCCATAAAAATTGAAGTTTCCAAAAGACAGGGTAGCTGGAAAAAAGAAAAAGATTTAAGCCAGAAGATTATCAGAAGTGAAGTGACACCTTTAACTGTTCTGGCTAATGTAGCTTCATTGGAGCGTCTACTCGAGGAGAAAAAAGATGCCATCAGAAACAGAAAAGCTGCCAGGGATTTATTCGATCTTTGGTATATAAACCAACTGCTTAAAATTCAAATTAAACCTGATTTCACAGGATTTGATAAGAAACAGACAAAGTCGGAATTACACAGATTATTGCCCAGAAACTACTGGAGGTTAGTTGATTCATGGTTAGGATAAGACTAAATAATATTGAACTTATCAAAAAAATAAGGCTGTTGGATAAGCCTTACTTGGCAGTGGCTGATCTGGAGAAAATTATCGGACTTCAAAGAAAGAGCCTGTATGTGATACTCAACAGATTGGTTAAATCAGGCGTTCTGGAAAGATTGGCCAAAAACATCTATGTGCTTTTTACCGAAAGCAGAGATTTGGCAAAAATAGCCGGTGAGTTATATTTTCCCTCTTACCTTTCTTTTGAGCAGGCGCTGTCTCACTATGGTATTTTACCGCAAATTCCTTATAGCTTGACTTTTGCTACTCCCAGGCCTAGCAAGAAACTGGTTTTGGGAGACCTTGAAGTAGAGTATAGTCATCTTAAAAAAGAGCTGTTTTTTGGTTATGTCATGGAAAAGGGTAAATACATAGCAGAAAAAGAAAAAGCCCTGTTGGATGAACTTTATATGGTGAGTTTGGGGAAAAGAAGCATCAACTTAAGCGAACTTGATTTGAAAGATATAGATAGAACAAAACTGGACCAATATGTTCAAAGATTTCCTGCCCGGATAAAATTGCTGCTTGATTCAGCCAAAAGTTATCTTGGTACAACACCAGTGACACTGGAGGGTAAAGAAAGGATAAAATGGCCTAGGCATGAAATTTTTAAAGAAAATGTGGTATAATGATTTCAGAAAGCAGTAAAAATGTACAACTTAGTGAAACCATTATCTGTTAGAGAAGAGCTTTTGAAGCGTAAAATCAGGATTTTTACAAATCAGCAATTTGCTCTTATTTTTGATTTATCTCCATATCAAGTGGAGTACAGCTTAAATCGGTTAGTCAAAGAAGGTTTACTGACCAGATTAAAAAAGGGAGTTTATGTTCTAAAAATAAATCCGCCGAGTGAAGAGGAAATTGCCAATGTTCTTTACAAACCTTCATATATCTCTTTTGAATACGCGTTGGCATACTACAATATTATTCCAGAGATGACTTATCAAATTACTTCGGCGACCACTAAACCTACGAGGTTATTTAAAGTTGGGTATAATTCCTTTACATATTACACTATTAAATTAGAAGCCTACACTGGTTATACTCTGGTACAAAGAGGAGAAAAACGGTTTTATATCGCAGAACCAGAGAAGGCGTTAGTGGATTATTTATATATAATTTCTTTGGGCCAAAGGTCACTATTGGGAGGTAGGTCAATGAATGATAGGATGGAATTAAAATCCTTAGACAAAGAAAAAATTCTTATCTTTGCCAGATTATATGATTGGCCAAGATTAGATAGGCTAATAAAGGAGGTGCTATGATTTCAGAAGAATTTATTACAGACCTTGCTAATAAATATCAAACAAACGGGCTAAATATTCGCCGGGAGTATTTTCAATACCTTTTTTTGTATTATTTTTATCAACAGCCAAAAGCTGCAAGTATTTATTTTAAAGGGGGGACAGCATTAAGAATTTTACATAACAGCCCTCGTTTTTCTGAAGACTTAGACTTTAATTCTGCTTTTATTAAATTTGAGGAAATAGAGGATTTACTTCTTGATACTCTTTCTCAAATTGAAAAAGAAAATGTCCGTTTTAATCTCAAAGAATCAAAAAAAACTTCTGGTGGATTTTTTGCAATTGTTTCTTTTGAAGTATTTGAGCGACCCATTGAGGTGCAAATTGAAATTTCGCTAAGGAAAGAAGAAAAAAAGGGAGAGGTTGTGGCTGTAACAAATAATAATTATGTTCCTTCTTTTAATGTAGTTTCAGTTACAGAGGCTCAATTAGTCTTTGGAAAAATAAGAGCTTTGCTGGACAGAAAAAAGCCCAGAGATTTTTATGATTTATACTTTATTTTGAGATCGCGTCTTGTAGTCGCGCAAAAGAGAGAAGTGTTGCCAAAAGTGTTGAAAGTTCTGAAAGAATCAAATCTTAATTTTGAAAAAGAACTTAAACAATATTTGCCTAAATCCCACTGGGCTATTATTAAAGATTTTAAGAAAACTTTGAAAAAAGAATTGGAAAGATTTATATGAAATTTGTAAACAAAAATATATTTATCTTCATAGGTTCTATTTTAGGAGGGGCTATATTGGGCTTAATTTTACTGGCTTGGTTAAATCCTTTTAAGTTTTTCGTTCCTAAAAAAGATAATACTTGGGTAATTTCCCAAGGTTTGGCCAATACTTTAAGCAAGCAGGCCCAACTTCAAGAAGCAGTTGAGGCTTCTGGTTCTGTTTCTTTACTGGATATTGTTAAAATTGCCACCTCCACCGGCGTACCCAAAGCCGAAGTAAAAAGGCAGGGAAATGATATTTTGCTTTCCACCGGTCCCAGCGGGGAGGTAAGTGTGAATCTATCTTATGGAGAGTATAAAGTGGCAGTGGTGCCCATTCCCGGAGTGGACTATACTAATGTGCCTGATAAAATTTATGTTGCTAAACCTATGCAGGAAGTATGGTTGGGTCTAAAAGACGGCAGTGGTAAAGTTAAGGGAATGAGTACAAAAAATACTCAATATGAAAATGATAAGTTATCTAAACTGGTAATAAAAATGTTTAATGATAAAAATAGCAACGGGATAAAAGACGGTAATGAAAATCCGGTTCTCTGGGCAGGCGTGACCATTAAACTGACTAAGAAATAAAATTTACTGGTTTAAATTGGCTGATGAGGTGGCAGAGACAGTTTTAGTGAAATGGTCTATTGACAAAACATATGTTTTGTCATAAGATAAAAAAGTGAAGTATTTTGATTGGAATGAGGAGAAGAATCAAAAATTAAAAGATCAGAGAGGTATCTCGTTTGAAGAAGTAGTAACCGCGCTAGAAGAAGAAAGAGTATTGTACAGAGGCGATCATCCCAATCAGGATAAGCATCAGGGACAGAAGATTGTAGTGGTGCAAATAAGAGATTATGCTTATATAGTGCCTTTTGTAGAGGATGACGAGAAAATCTTTTTTAAAACCGTTATCCCTAGCAGAAAGGCTACCAAAAAATATATAATAGATAGGAAATAAAACTATGAAATATTATGAATTAGATAAAGAAGAACAAGAAATTTTAGATTCAGTTGAGAGAGGTGAATGGAAGCCGGTTAAAAATCTAGCAGAGGAAAAAATACGTCTTAAGCAGATTGCCAAGAATACCTTAAATAAAACTAGAAACATTAACCTGCGTCTTTCGGAGCGGGTAGTTGCCAAACTTAAAGCCAGAGCAGTCAAGGAAGGCCTGCCATATCAAACTTTAGCTTCGTCAGTCCTTCATAAATTTGTCAGTAGTTAGCTGATGAGGTGGCAAAGACAGTGAATGCATCCTGGAAGGTTAATTTATCTTCTGCTTTAGTCACTCTAACCAGACTTTTGGGTAAAATGCCGGCTGCTGCCAGATCCCTGCGGCCATCAATCACTGCTTCAATGATTCCGGCAGGCTTTGCAAAAGCTATATTTTCCGTCCCATCTAAAAGAGTATGCATGATTTTATTCCAGATTGGGGCAGCCCCGGTCACGCCTGATGAAAGGGCGGGGTTCATGGGGGAGTTGTCATTATTACCCACCCATATCCCCACTACGAACTTTGGGGTATAGCCAAAAGTCCAGTTATCCCTTTTATTATCAGAAGTGCCGGTTTTTACTGCCACTTCATATCCGGGGATATTCAAAAGGGAAAAGGGCCCAAAAGCCGGAGTGCGGGCTCGGTTATCTTTTAATATGTCAGTGATTAAATAGGCTACTGCCGGCTCCAAAGTCTGTTGACTGCGATCCTCATATTCTTCTAATACATTGCCACTTGAATCAGCTACTTTTAAAATAGGAGTTGGATACTTTTTGTACCCATTTTGGGACAAGGCGCCGTAAACAGACATCATGTCAATCATTCGAACTTCACCTCCGCCCAAAGTAAGCGACAGCCCAAACCGGCTAGTATCATTAAAAGTAGTAATGCCTAAATCGCGGGCTGTATTTATCATATCTTCAATGCCAACCGTAGCCAGCATTTTAACAGCAGGTATATTATATGATGAACCTAAAGCTTGCCTGATAGATACCGGCCCGTGAAATTTCCCGTCATAGTTAACCGGCGAATAATTCCTCGTGCCGTCTTTAAAGTTGACCGGAATATCCAAAATAGTGTTGGCAGGAGAAAAGCCTTTTTTAAAAGCTGTAGCATAAGTGATAGGTTTAATGGAAGAACCTGGTTGTCTTAAAGCTGTTGTCACATTAAAATTACCAAAAATAGGTTCATGGTAATCTTTACTTCCCACCATGGCTAAAATTTCCCCTGTTTGGGTATCTGTAATCATGGCAGCGCCGTTAGTAACTCTTAAGTTGCTTAAGTTACTTATTTCGTTTTTGACAATTTCTTCTGTTTTTTCCTGAAGTTCCAGGTCAAGGGTGGTGTAAATTTTTAAGCCTCCTTGAGACACCACTCTCGGCCCGTATTTTTGAGAGAGTAAATCACGCACGAACATCACAAAATGAGGGGCTTTAATTTGGTTGCTTCTGGGTAAAAGAGCAAGTTCCTCGGAAAAGGTCTCATCTGCCTCCGGTTTGGTAATATATTTATCTTTAACCATCCGTTCCAAAACTTGTTGCTGGCGCGCTTTGGCCAGTTCCGGCCGGCTACCATAAGGACTAAATTCTGTGGGGGAAACAGGCAATCCTGCCAAAAAAGTGCTTTCTGCCAAAGTTAGATTATGAGCAGATTTGCCAAAATAAGTTTCTGACGCAGCTTCAATGCCCCAGGCAGGGCCGCCATATGGCGCCTCATTAAAATACATCTGCAAAATTTCATCTTTGGAATAAATCCGCTCTGCCCAAAAAGCCAGAAATATCTCTTTAAACTTACGGGAGAAACTTTTCTCCGGGGTCAAAAGAGTATTTTTAATCAGTTGCTGGGTAATGGTGGAGGCGCCTTGTTGCTGGCCTTTTTGCAAGTTATTGATAGCTGCCCGGATTATAGCCTGTAAATCAAACCCCGGATGGGAGTAAAAGTTTTTATCCTCAATAGCAATAGTTGCCTGAATTAAATGCTTGGGTAGATCGTTTAAATTAACTAAAGTACGGTTTCTGCCCTCATAAAGCCGGTACAAAAGCGTCCCATTCCTGTCGAAAAATTCAGTGGTTAAAGGCTCGTTGCTGATTAATTTTTGAGGGGAGGGTAAAGAGCGGGCAGCTTGAATAGTGAATAAAGTATATAAAAAGAAACAAGAAACAAGAAACAAGGTAGAAGCTATAATTTTGTATTTTCTGGGAATTATGCGTTTTTTGGGGCGACCCCGTTTGGCCACTGGTACGCTGGGCAAGCGCAATTTTGTCAGCATGCTGATGGCTAAAAGCGGCGCGCTGCCAATTTTAATTAACAAAAATTTGACCAAAAGGAGAGTAGCTTGGGGGAGGGTAGGTTTTAATTTGGTTTTCTTTCTGTTTCTTGTCACGGCCACTGGCCGCATTTTAATGGATAAAATTAAACCTGTAAAGTATCAAACTTAAGCTGCTGCTCTTTCTTTTTCGTATTCCGCGATAAAACCAATGGCAAAATCATCCAGGAATTTCTGCATTTCTTCCTGCGGATTTTTACCGGTTCTTAGTTGATAAAGTTCCTTGATTTTTTCATTGGCATGCTCTTCTGAAGTGCAAGCCTCAATGGTCGCCATGTCCTCATCGGTAAACATAGTCATGGCAGCCGTATAAAATTTGGCAAAATTGGCTTTGGTAAGCTCTGCCAGAAACCGGGCAATTTGCTCATCTGTTGAGCCTTTTTGTTTTAAAATATCCGCTACTTGTTGTAATTTATTCATACTATCCTTTTGGGAAAGCGGCCAAAACCGCGTTTACCCCTGCTTTACTTAAAATTTTAAACCTTGCCCCTGCCGGAATCCAACGCAGGGCATCTTTTAATTTTTGCAAAGCTTCAGCATCACTGTCTTGGGCTCTTTCAATCAGGCTCTGCAGGTTTCCTCCAATTTCAATGGGGAAAGGCGTATGCTCATTAGCTGCCCATGCAGCAGATAACAGCTCGTGATTGGCAGCGATTTCCGCTCCGAAAAGCTGGGCCTGATCCGCACCCCAGCCGGTTTGTACCCCTGCTTCAAAAAGCATGTGACCCACATCAGAGCCTCCGGGAATTGTTTTTTCTACCAGATCAGCTGGTGAAAGAGAAGACAAAGCTTCTTGAACATTACCTGGGATTTGATTAATGGGCATATTCTCGTTTAAGGTTTTGGAGGCTAGCGCCACTAGCCGGTTATGAGCATCCTGACTGTTTAAGAAATCAGCAAAAAGCTTATTACCTTCGGCTGCAACTACTTGGGGTTCCAGGATACCTTTCTCAACAGCCATACCGGCAGCACCCTCAAACTGGTAATTAGCATAATTTTCCATTTGATGGCGCAGCGCCTCCTGAATTTTTTGTAACCCTTCAGGCGATAGTTTACTGGGATCCAAACCCTTGGCTGCTAAAACTTCATTAATGGTATTGCTGGTGACTGTATCAAGATGAGCTCCTACGGCCGCAGCCACACTGTCCCCGAAAGATTGAGCAGAAACCATCTCCGCCACTAAACTGTCTTTTAGATCTCCTAAAGCTAAATTTTTAAGTTGCATTATTGTATCGGGATGCGAAATGAAACTGTTAAAATCTTTAGCGAAATTTTCGTTGAACTGACTTAGAGTATGTGATCCGCCTGCAAAATCAATAGGGTAATTATTCGGATTAAAAGAATAGTTGGCTTCTTTTTCCATGACATTTTGTACCAGCGACCGTGCATGCTCAAAAGCTTGTGGCGATACCTTGGCCGGATCAATACCCATATTTTGGATGGCTTCGTTTACTGCTTGATCAGTTAAGTCCAGGTGGTTTCCCACAGCTGCCGCAATACTATCTTGATATTCTTTGGTTTGAGTAAGCGTTTCCAACGCTTCTTTTGTCTGAACAACAGTTTCACCGGCTCCTGCTGGCGCATCGGGGGCGGCAGGAGTTTCCCCGCCGGTTAATTCCTGTATTTTACCGCCAATTTTATCTGTAACCCCTTTAATTCCTGTTCCCACATCAGGCAGTCTTGCTCCGAGAAAATGTTCTGCTGCTCCCAGTCCGGCTCCGGTAATAGAGGTATATGTTGTTCCGGCAGACAAACCTAGCATGAAATTTCCAATTAATTTCAGGGCGCGGGATCTGCGTTTTTCAATTTCTGCTAATCTAAGAGAGAGATCTGCTTCAGTAACCTGCCTACTTAATCTTGATTTTTCCAAAGCGTATAGGCCTTTTGTGTATGCATATACTGACTGGGAAGCGGCAAATTTAGCTGCGGATAAAATAAGTCTGTCTACACCCGGGGCAACCAAAAAGTTGCTTGCTGCACCCATGCCGGCTCCAAAACCCATCCCGATTAACCAGGCTTTATCTTTTCCTCTTGGATCCAGATTCTTGAACCAGTTTACAACCATTCCCTGCGACATTTCACCTAATCTTTGATGCCATTGTCTTCTTTCCGGAGTTAAGACTGGTTCTGGGGATGCAGATTCTCTTGTATGTTGCTCTTGACGGGAACGGGACAAAATGTTTTGCGTTGATCTATCTAAGCGTACCCCAGCCAAAGGATCTGTTGATTCTCTTGTGTGTGGGTTACGATGAAACAGACTACCTATCCTGTTACCCAAAGAACTTCCCCTTTGAGCTTCCGGGGTGGCAGAAACCGGCTCTGGTTGAAACCCAGCCTGTATTTCTGCCCGTGCCGCGGCGGCAGATGCCTCAAGATCCGGTCCTCCAACCATATAGTTAATCCTTTCTTTCTAAATTATACTACAAAAGTTGATAAATTGCTTCTTTATGCTTCAAGATGCTACAATTTATTTATGACTGCAGAAACAGAAGGCCCTCAAGGGGAATCTATTCCTCAAGAACCTCTGGCCATTTTTAACTGGATGGAAGCCAGAAGAGACGAAGGACCAAAAGGTGTGGCTGCTTTTCTTCGTGGTGTAGAAGCACTTGATGACAAAGGCGTCACCAAAGGCCCGGCACTGCTCCAACATTTAAGAAACCTGGGGAAGAAAAAGGAAATTTGGGAGGGCGCTTTTGATAATCTGACAGTGGCTGAAGAGAGAGATGACTTTGAAGCAATAAGTAAAGGGTTGCGTCTGGTAGAGCTTCTTGGGATGGAAGAATTTCCTGCTGTTGCCACACATGTGGCGCAAGTAAGGCAAAAATATAGTCTTCCTGCCGAGCCGTCAAGACCAGAAGCGGAAGATGCGGAATTGGCAGGATTAAGGGGAGTAATTGAAGCTAAAGCTATCCAGGCCGCAGGTACAACAGGCATAAATGGAGCTGAAGCCTTATTTAGAGAATGGCAGGCCGAGCAAGCCCAAGAATTAGCCCGCTCAAAATCAGAGGTTTCTTTGGAGGCTGTAGTAGGCAGGTTTTATCAAAGAAGCGAGTTAAAAAACCTTAATTCCGAGGAAGAGGCAGAAATCCGGAAATTAATTGGTGATCTTCAAGTGGCCTATACAGCAGTTTCTCAAGACTGGCGCGCAATGGATCTTGAAAGAAGGCTTGAAGATTCTTTGGGTCTTGGAGTTGACGAGAGAGCAGAAGCTATTAAAGAGGAATCAGAACCTTACGGACATCTAGAATCTCAAAAGGGTTATATTGTTGATGGGATTTTGCAAGCATACCAAGAGGGATTTCCTCAAAGACTTTTCCCTGATTCAGATGCGCTGCAGGATAAATTTGACAAAATGTTATCTGCCTACAGTACAGCTCATCAATCATTCCCGGATAATCCGGATCGTAGCACCATCTACCGTCAACTGAAAAGCGATTTTCTTTATACCATATATCAGACAGTAAATGATGAAGTTGCACGCGCAAGGCTAGATCAATACTACCAGCAGTCTGAACCTGCCAGAAATCGTTATTCGCAGCTTATGGCAATCCCGGTCGAGCAAAACTCTATAAGTGCGGTAAGAGAGGGGCTCGTTAATAAAAACCGGGCATTGCTCGAGCACTACGAAGCTCTAAATTATTCTGGCAGGAAGGTCATTCATTTTATGCTGGATGCTGTTAAAAGAGCCGGAGTTAATGTTCAGATAGAACACTATTGGCTGGCTCCCTATCTTGTCAGACAGGATTTTCTCTCAAGAGTCAGATTGCCGGATCCGGACAAAATTGTTGCTGCAGCAAATTTGTTTGAGCAGCTGCGAGGCGCACATTCAAGACCCGCGGCAGAAGGCGAGGAAACAACAAGTAAAAACGCTTTAATTAGATCTTTAGAAGAACAGATTGGTCAAACTCTGGATTTAGCAGATGATGAGAGAGTAGAAGGAGTTGATCAAGAGCGCAATCAGAAAAACGGCTTAGATAGATCAGGGGATACGATTATTGATAAACTTTTAGAAAATGAGGTAATTGATCCGGCTCAATTATTTCCTGGGCAGGTGGATTTACAAACAGCTTTTCAACAGCTTGCTGAAGCTAAAAAACTTTTCAGGCCGGATAGTTATACTCGTACACGTCCAAAAGAGTATTATGATGCGCATACTGCATTTATGAAAGAATTAAGGAAAGCTTTGGGTATTGATTTTGCAAGTAACCAGGGTTCGTCCCGCGCATTAGACGCTGCTAAAAGAGACTTAGACACATTGATCAGTAATCCTGCTTCTTCTGTAAAAGAGTTAACTTTAGCTTTTCTCATGAGAAATAAATTAGCTGCCAACTGGGAAAGATTATTGGGTAACGATAACAGAAAAGAAGCACAGTATCTTTTTGATGGTGCAGGCAGGGCAGGGATTACATTTCCGCACCATACTGTTTTAAATCTTGCCAAACAGGGGGTATCTGTTCCAGCTGAAATGTTGCAAGCAGCACAAGAAGATTTTGTTGAGCAAAGGCGGGTTCGAGATCGAGAGTTTCATCATCGAGAAATCAGGTTGACGCCAAAAGAAAGAACACAACTAACTAGCTTGTTTGATCAACTAAGAGGCAAACACGGCCGGTTAAGAGGACGGTGGTTGGCAGCGCAGGAAAACTTGGGCTTGAGAGATAAAATCAGAGAAAGGAACAAGCTGGAAGAGCAGATCTCCCGGCTACTCAATTTACCCTATGATGATCATACAGCAACTCTTTTACACCAAAGAGCAATGCCAGTCAGATTTAGCCTGATTGCTGATAAACCTCAAAATCAGCCAGCCATTGTCTATCTCGTCAAAAGTCCATCTACAACTGGAGAGATCAGGGCAAGATTTACAAGGTGGCAGGATCAAGGATATCCTAATTTAGGTGATACCAAAAACGATCTGGATAATGCAATTTTGGATCTGGCTCTCACCACTGATATAAAAGGGATGTTAGTCCGGAGAAGAGAAGAGGCAGCTGACGCAAGAAGAAGATACCAGGAACTGATGGAAGCAGGCAACACACCTCTTGATCAGTTGATAGATGCATTTAGAAAAAATAACAGAGCAGAAATAAACAGACTGGGTGTGGAGAGAATTGCTAATGATAAATGGAATAATTATTGGGTTAAACTGGCTGAACAGGAAAACATGGGACTGCAGTTTAAAAATGGCAGGTGGGTGTTACAAAGGAGGTCTTAAAAGGATTTATGACAGAAGGCGAAAAACCATTTGATCTGAAAGTAGAGCTGGGTACGATGGATAAAGGTCAACTGCTCTCATTCCGTGATTTTTTAGATGCCAGGTTTCCTTCAGGCAGGCCGGTTGCTCAATCGGTAGTTCCTGCTCCGGCTGCCTCGGGAGCCGAACCCACTCCAGGTGCAGGCATCCTGCTTCGTCAGTCCCCACCTGCGCCTGCCAATATTGATCAACTTCGAGCGCAACAAAGAGAAGAACCAACAGGAGGATTATGGGGATCAGTAAAAAAAGTATTATCCGGGAGGCAAGAACAGCAACCTGCCAGACCAAAAGGTTTTGTGGAGACAATTGATGATATTCTGGCATCTGCCCAAGAAAGAGAGCAAAGAGTACCTGTGACTCCTGGCAGCCTGGCGCGATATATCCAAACAATACCTCTTCCTCAAGGAGCCGGCTTGCAAAATCTCACAATTGAGATTTTGGATAGACAATCAGCAAGGGCCCAGGGTGAAATTTCCAAGTGGGGCGAGAGCAGATTTATTGTTATGCTTGGGGCTGATCGCGAGGGCGGAGAACTACAAGTTCGATCTCACGATCTAACCAGTGTAGCCGGTAGACACAAAGCTCATGTGGGAGAAATAAATGAGGCGCTGGGAAATATCATTTCCACTTTGAAAAAGCAGTTGGATGAACAAATTGCCGATAAAAGATGGCACACGGCCGGATTTGCCATTTTGGAGGAAGAGGGCGGTAAGAGAAACCTGGCCATCAGTTTTCAACGGGAGCCAACAGCCAAGGAGCAGGCAGTCGGGGAGGCTAGGGCCAATCTGGAGAAACATATTAATTTTCGAAAGCGCGTTGCCAACCAGACGGAGAAGATTAGTTTACGCGAAGCTTTGTCTGTTTCCGGTCAGCTTCAAGGTAAGGAAGAGGAGACTATTGAAGCCATGATTAGGAGGGGGTTGAGAGAGGATGTAGAGTTAATCATCAGCGGTCAATTGGCTCCGGATGAAGAACTGGTGCACAAAATACGCGAGATTTATCCAGAGGAGGAAGTAAGAGAAATAGAAAAGCTTATCGGTGAAAGGTTGGATCAGGCAGGAGATGAACCCTGGGTCTCTGCCTGGAGGGGCTATTTGC
>DOWS01000001.1 GCA_003519445.1 Candidatus Daviesbacteria bacterium | reverse complement strand
GGGAGATCATTCAAGTTCTCAGTTAAGGGGGGGTGACATTTTTATTGTCGTCTGACAGTCCCAAAAGCTAAAATTACCGCATAATCACCGCAAATTAAACGCTCTTGCCCGCCGTAGCATCATCTGCGGAGGCGGATTTTTCAGCTTCTTGGGGTTGCTCAGGCTCAGTCGGAGCTTCACCTTCAGCTGGTGGAGCTTCCTCGGCCGGCGTTGCCTCTGCTTGAGCTTCAGCTTGTTCTGTTGCTTCCTCTTCCAGCAACTTCTCCATTTCTGCAGTCACAGCCGGAGCCAACTTAACCACAATTTCTTCAGGATCAGCAGAAATAGTCAACTTTTCTTTGTCATAATTTAACTGGCCTACTGTTATAGCATCATCAATTTCTTTAAGTAAGCCTTGATCAACTTCTATTTTTTCTATTAAATCAGCTGGCAAAGCTTCCACCTCCACCTCATTTAAAGTTTGCAAAACAATGGCTTCGCCCAAATGGACTTTTTCCGGCTCCTCCCCTATTAAAATCAAAGGCACAGGCACTTTAACTTTTTCAGCTAAATTAACCTGATAAAAATCAATGTGAATGGGTAAATCTGATACAGGATCATATTGCACACCCCGCACAAGTACAGGCCTAATTTTCTCTGCACCGATTTTTAAATCAATTAAACCTGTCTCCCCTGCTTCTTTAAAAGTTTTTAAAAATGTTTTAGTATCAACTGTAACATGCTCTGTTTCCAGCCCTTTTCCAAAAACATGGCCGGGAAGTTGACCATCTTTTCTTAAAGTTTTAACTTTTTTGCCAAGAATAATCCGTTCATCGGCATGTAAACTTAATCTGTCCATGACAAGTTATCGTACCACAAAGCTACTTCCCAATCAAGCCCAAAAACTTGCCCTGTGCGTCAGGCCAAGCCTAAAATCACTACTCCTGCAAGAAGAATCACTGCTCCTGCCAAAATCCGTATCACCTGTTTTCTTTGAGTTATTTCCTTAAAATAACACAGTCCCCAAAAAACAGCCACCAGTATGGCTGATTGGCTGATTGGACCCATTTTTGACAAACCAATTATTGAAAGCGCAATTAGCGACAATAAATTACCAATGTTCCAAATTAACCCGCTTAACAAACTTTCTTTAACCGCCTCTTTCTTAAATTTTACTTTCATAACTTGCGAAATCAGCAATCCTGTGATAAATATTCCAAAACAAACAGGAAAGAAAAAATCTTGGGTGCTGACATTGCCAACTTTTATAGGAACAAGCTGGCTGCCGAATATCAAACCTGCTAAAATAGCTGCTAATAACCCTTTTTTAGTATTTTTACTTTGAGTATTGCTGGTTGAGCTAACTGTTATTACTCCTAATATAATAAAAGCTATTCCAATAAAACCCGTGATTATTCCTGATGTAAGCTCGCGGAAAACTAACGCGCCCCATAAAAAAGAAGACAGTATTACCAGAGATGACATAACAGGCACAGCCCTTGAGAGCCCCAGGCTTGCTATAGCAACCAGGGATATTGCATTTGCGCTTCCCCATAAAACCCCGCCCAATAATCCGTACGGATTAAAATTAACAGGATAGTTTAAAGCAATTGAAATGATTAGCCCTGATAAACCTATTCCCACAGCCATTAAAGCCTGGAATTGAATTAAATTTGAGCTTTTAGATTTTTTAAAGGGGACCATGTATGATCCGTAAAATAGCGCTGATCCCAATGCTGCTAAAAATCCTAAATTTTCCATTTTATTTGCTAAATTGTACCTCAAAACTGCGGTCTTTGGACAGATCCGAAGATATAACCTGTTCCTGCGGCCCGATCACCCCCTGCTCCCCTTCCAGTTGATAATTGATGGGATAGACAAGTTTCCACTCCAGCGGCTCTTTTAAAGTACCCGGCTGTTTAATAATATCTATTCTGTATGAAGACCTATTATCTTTAAACTCCAGCTTCCCGGCAATTTCATAATCCAAAATTAAGCTTTTTTGCTCTTGAGGCAAAAGGGTCAGGGGAAAAGAATATCCGGATCTGCCAAAATCCGCAAAGTTAGAAACAGTATGCGTAATATCTGTTTCTCCCCACAAAGCTCTTATCAGTTTACTGCCAAAAGGCAGATACAGCCTTACCCTGTTTTTATATTTGCCGGCCGGCCAGACATCGCCGGGACTTGCATTTAAATAATTTATCTTTAACCTGTGTCTTATCTCCCCGTCTTTCCCAATTACTGTTTCCAGATGATAATTCCGTGAAAGATAATAATTAGCTTTATTTGCTCCCAGATTAGCTTCATTTAAACTCAAAAAATCCTGGAAAAGAGCTTCTTTTTTGCTAGAGGGCCGCGGCATGGCTCCTGCCCAATTTTCCGATACTACGAAAGAAAAAAGTTTGGGATCGTCAAGATAAATTAGCATATGTTTTTCTTCAAGAGACTTGCCCATGCTTGAGACAATCCCCGGCCAGTTTTGACCCGATGAAAAAAAGATTTTATTTAAAGTCTGATTAACCAAGGCTGTTAAAAAACTTTTCTTGGCTTGAGAGCCAGGGAAAAAACCTGCTTCCGCATGAGTAACTGCCCTTTCAAATAAATTCTCCTGTGTAATGGTTTCGTTATAATCAGGGAGATCCAGCGGGCCCAAAACCGAAAGCAAATTTTCCATACCTGAAACATCCAAAGTTATCACCCCCCAAACCTTATCCCCTGTTTCTTTGGTGTAAAACCACTCTATTTGTTTGGCGCTGGTGGGAAAATCCGGTTCCCAATTGGCATCCCGCAAATACCAATTGACTTGGCCCAAGTCCTCTTTAATTTCCTTAGGCGGCTCAACATGAATTGACAGCTGCCCATCTATGACATAAACATCATTAACTTTAAGAGTGCGCAACTTACCTCCCTGAAAATTAACCACTGCAAAAGAACCGATAAAACCCCCTGTGGGACGGAGCTCCATATTATTTTGGAGTAAAATCAGATAGTTTTTTTCTCCTTCCATAGCCACAATTTCCGGTAAAATGGCTGCTGCTGCCCTGGCTCTTTTAACCAGGCCGCTATACTGGCCAAGCCGCTCTTTTAAACTACTAATCCGCGGGAGAAGAAATCTAGGCACTCTTTGTAAAAATTCCTCATCATTTATCTGCGCCTCTGCATATGCTAAATCTTCATATGCTTTTGCCAGTTCCACCCGGGAGGAATTAAAATATTCTTTGGGAGAGTCATTTATTTCGCCTGTAACAGCCCGGAGACCCTGATAAAGCAGTTTTATTCCCTCAACTGCTGCTCCTGCCGCATCAGCCGAAACCTGTCCTAGATTAGATAATTCTTCTCCTGTCTTAAATTGATCTTTTAAAAAGCCTACTTCTTTCAAAGGCTCAAGAGAGCTAAAAATAGCTTTTGTCTCCAAAACAGCTTGTTTTGCTTGGCTTACATTTTTCAGACCAGCCTCAAAATCCCCTTTAGACAAATTTTCTGAAGCTTTTGAAAGCTCTATCCTAAAAGTCAGCACCCCCACTCCCGCCCGGATGGCAGGCCACACCAGAGCATAAAAAACTAAAACTAGGCAAAGACATAAAAATATCTTGTTTTTGGGTAAGTTGATCTTTGGCAGCTTTAAAGGTTTTTTGGCAGGAACTTTTTTCTCTGAAAGTTGCTCAATTTGCTTAAAAGCCTCTAACTCCTCTTTTTTATCACTCCCCCACTCAACATCTTTTTTATCTTCCTTTGCCTGCTCCAATTGCGCCGGCTCATCTATTTCTTTATCCTTAAAAAAACTCAAAGTTTCTCTTAAGGCTGCTACTAGGCCTGTTTTAGGCTGCCAATTTAAAAATTGGATGGTTTTTTGTAAATTGGGAGTGGGCCAGGGCGGTAATTCCTGGGGAGTAAAACCCTTTTGATCATACCAAACAGGATCTAAAAGTACTTGTTTTATCTCCGCTACTTTAATCGGGACAGGCAATACTCCATCAAAAATTCTCAAAGCAGTAGCGCCGGATAACATGCTTTTTACTGTTAAATCAATTGCATCCTCAACATATAAACTTCTGGCAGAAAAATCCGCCACCAAAGTTTCATTTTGCAACTCTCCTTTTAACGAGGCATATATTAACCGGGCAATTGGGTCGCTTTCCGTAAAATCCATTCTGGGACCGAAAACCGGTCCTAGCCGCAAAATTCTGGCGTTTAAACTATTATCTGCGGCAAATCCAGCTAAACCTCCTTCCATTTTTTTAAGCCACAGCAAACTTTCTGATGTTTTAGCATCATATAATTTCACAGAAGAAACCAACAAAAAGCGGCTGGAGTGCTTTTTAAAATACTTAAAAATTTCTTTTAAATTCCAATTCTCCTGTGGAATAACATATATGTAATCAAGTCTTGTAAGATCCAAATCCAGCTCTGCCGGAGAAGATATTAACAAATGGAAGTTTTTATTTTTTGAAGCCTGCTCCAAATTCGCTTTTTTATTTTTAATTAAATCATCAAGCCCCACTACCTGTAAACCCTTGTTCAGCAAGACATCAACCAAATGAGATCCCAAAAACCCCGCAGCTCCCACAACTAAAGCTAAAGGGGTATTTCGCGAAAGTAAAATACCTGTTTTTTGGTTGATAGAATTAGTGTTTTCGTCCACGCGTAAATCGTAGCACTAGATTATGAATTTGCAAGAGAGAGGAAGCATATCTTACTGGATACTATCCAGGACCTCATTGGCCAGGGCATCTGCTTTAGAATTTTTTTCTCGGGGGATATGTGTATAAAATACTCTGCCTATTTCCATTTCCAATATCTTGATTTGATCAAAAATAGGTTTTAAATGTGGAGCTTTAACTTTAAAATTCCCCGAAAGCTGCTCTACTACCAACCTTGAATCAGCAAAAAGTTCTATTTCACTTTGGCTTTTTGAGAATTTTTTGGCTTTTTTTAACGCCTCCAAAACTCCTGTGTATTCTGCAACATTATTGGTGGTTATCCCAATACTTTTACCTTCCTTGTAAATTAAATTATTTTCTCCATCGGAAATAGTAAAACCGTAGCTGGCTCTTCCGGGATTACCGCGGGAGGCCCCGTCTGTGTAAATAATTAATTTCATAGTCGTCAGCAATCAGCTATCAGTCGTCAGATTTTTATTTTTCTGAAAGCTGAAGACTGATGACTGAAGACTAACAATTTGCATTGCTAAAATCAAGTATTCGGAAATTCCCGTAATCCAACTGGCAGCTACAAATCCATACTGGGGAATAGAATATAAATTAGCAGCTATATTAACTATTAACCCTAAACCATAGACTACTAACAAACTCTTGTATTTTTTCTTGGCCACCATCACCCACATAAGCAAAGCGGATAAAAAGTAGGCGGGGAAACCAAAGGATAAAATCTTAAGCGACTCCACAGATCCGGCAAAACCCGATCCGGTGATTAATTTAATAATCACAGGGGATAAGTAGTAAGTAGTTAGTAGTATGGCAAGAGACAAAATTAAAAGGCCAAGAGAAGCCAATTTGGAAGTCTTTCGCGCTTTAAGCATCATCGGGTAATAAGAGTTCATCATAAAAGCGGGCAGTACTAAAATAGCCTGAAAAACCTGATAAGCCAAATTATAAACACCAACTTCAGCCGAACCTTTGAAAAAAGAGAGAATAAAAGCATCGGCCCTAAAGTAGATGACATTTAAAAATAGTGTTGCTGCCAAAGGAAAGCTGCCTTGAAATAAAGCCACCAGATATTTTTTGCTAAAAATGGGGAAGAGTTGCTTAATAATTCTTCTGACCAGCAGTAGCAAAAGGCAGGTATAAACAAGCCATGACAAAACATAACCAGCAGTCAATAAATAAACAGGCGCGCGGACGCTTGACAAATAAAAAATCAATAAAACCCCGGCCGGGGCAGACAGAAAAACAGGCCAGCTAGAGTATTCATATTTTAGATTGACCTGAATTAACGCTTGAACGCAGAAAAAAATGCTGTTTAGAAAAATTGTTAACGCGCCAACTAAAACAGCCAGTTTAAAATCCGAAAGACCGGGCGTAAAAATTAGCGGCAAAGTAGCTGCCAAAATTGTCAAAAATCCTCCCCATAAAATCCTCACCCCCAATAGTTTTCTCCATTCATTCTGCACCCTGTAGCCTGTACCCTGTAACCTTCTTAAAATATATCCGTTAAAACCAAAGTCTGCTAAAACATAAAAGAAGGCTAAATAGGTTAATGCTAAGGTAAAATTCCCTAAACCTGCTTCACCGTAATTTCTGGAAACTATCCCTAAAATAATAAACCCGCCTAGTGTTGTAATAACCTTAAAAACCGTCTGCCAAACAGTCTGATGAATAATTTTTATTAACTTTTGCACTAAGTTATTTTAGCTTAAGGTTCAAAAAACTTAAACCCCAAACTAAAAAGAGCAACCTGTAACCTTGGGGCAAAGTTAAAAAGTAATGGTCAAATAAGCCCAGGAAGAGGATAGGGTATAGGATATAGTGCCTAGTAAAACTAAATAGACTAATTAAACCTATTAAACCAATTATTCCTGTTTCAGAAAGCGCCAAAAGAAAAATGTTATGCACAGGCTGCAAAAACCTGCTGGGGCCGGTCACCAAATCCTGTTGGTCTGAAATAAAATTATTCAGGCCCACTCCAAAAATAGGATTTTTCAAAAATAAATTCCAGGAACTTATAAATAGTTCTTCCCTCCGCAATATTGTCAGGTTATCATAACTAAAAAGAGAGGAAAATCTGGTAAATAAAATGGGGGACAATATAATCATTATAATCATTATAATTTTTATATTCTTTTTTTGAAGAATAAATAAACCAGCCAGTCCTACCAAAATTACAACCCTAGACATAGTAAGAATAATAGTTACCAGTCCAATAAAAGTTTTTTTTGAACGAATAAGTAACATTATAATTAACATATATCCTGCCAAAACATTAGGATGTGGAAATGTCCCATATGGCCGCAAAAATTCAAGACCTTGAAAATTAAATTTGGCAATACCCGGTGTAGAGATGGAAAAAGTTCTTTCTCCCAATATCCAAAATCCCAAAGTCCCTCCTTTTAGAAATTGCAAAATAGCTAACCAGGATTCAAATAAAACTCCCAAAGTTAGCGGCACGAATAATTTGTATCTTGTATCTTGTATCTTATTGCTTGCCAAATACACCCCAAATAAACCGGCTATGGCATATTGTTCCAGTCTTACAAGCCCTGCACCAGTATTTTTTGCCCCAAATAAAGATAATGCTTGTGATAATAAAAAAAATAATAATATATTTAAGGCTAATTTATTAATTTTGGGCTTTTGTAAAAAAAATAAAATTAATAACCCGATTACTAAAATATCCCAGAAATATAGAGTGGGGGATAAATAATCTATTTTTAAAGAATAAATATAGGAAAAATCAGGCCAAAAATGACGGCCAAGTTGGGTGGGCAAAAAAAGCAGTGTCAGAAAAAGAAGAACATTTTCAATTTTCTTCATCCCTCGGCTTTGCTCGGGACAGGCTTTTTGCTTTTGATTTTTTACTTTTTACTTTTATTGTCACATGCCTATCTCTACCTTCTCCAGCGCTTTCCGATTCCACTCCTTCTGTTTCAGATACAACCATATGTACTATTCTCCGCTGCCAGGGACTCATTGGTTCAAGTTCAACATCTTTTCCAGTTTCCAAAACCTGTTTTGCCCAACTTTTGGCGCTGGCAGTTAACTCTTCTTCTTTTTGTTTTCTCCATCCTCCCACATCCAAAATTACTCTTTTATATTCTCCCGCTTCGCGAGGCAGGCCATCCGGCAAATTTGTTTTTCTAGACATTATTTGGTTAACAATTAATTGCAACCCATCCAGAGATTGCCCTCCTGAACCAATTAAACGACCTGCATCTTTGGTTTCAATTAATACATTGATCCCATTTTCATCCTCTTCAATCTCGTAACTGCCCTCTAAAAGCAAAAGGCCCAATAAATTGTCTAAGATGTCTGATAATTGCTGTTCCATAAATTTTCACTTTACACTTTTAACTTTAAACTTCCGGCAAAGCCGGACAATCCTCCCCAGCCGGCAATTTTATATTGCTGGATAATCCCCAGTATTGTATATACATTCCAATAAATTGCAAGCCCTATTGGGAAGGAAAAGGCAAAATATCCAATCATCACCGGCATCAAATAAACCATTTGGGATTGCACTTGGCTCATGCTTTCTTCCATACCTTCTTTTTCTTTTGTTTCGCTGCGTGGCTCATCTTTGTGATGCTTAATAGGAGAAGGTACTGTCATTTTTGATTGGACAAAAGTTAAAAGAGCTGTCATAACAGGTATTAAAAGAAAAAGGCTAACCCCGAACTGGGAAGGTTTAACCCCTAAATCCAATCCGAAAAAATTCGGGTCAGGTAAGGCTTTCAGATGCATTGACGGGAAATATAAAAGCGAATTAATCCAATTTAAATTAGCCCCACCCATTCCGGGCAAAATGTTAATAATAGCCTGATACAGCCCGATGAATACCGGGATCTGCAGAAGCGCCGGCAAACAGCCTCCAGCAGGATTTACTCCATGCTCTTTATAAAGAGCCATTTGGGCGCCGGCCATAGCTTTTTTGTCATCTTTGTGTTTTTTCTTAAGCTCATCAAGATGGGGCTTTAAATCAGCCATTTTTTTAGTCATTTTAATTTGCGACGCCATCAGCGGCCAAACCAAAAGTCTTATTACCACGGTTAAAATAACCAAGGCAAATCCCAAAGCTCCGGGAATATGCAAAGATTGCAAAAACTGGAATGTGATTATTAGAAGATTAATAATTGGCTGTATAAACGCGGCAATAAAAATATCCCCTATATTCATCTGCAGCTCCAAATTCTTTTAAGGCCCAAGGTTAATCCTTTGATTGCGCCCTCGCATTCAATCATCTTTTTGGTATATTGGGAACAACTCACTTCATATTTGCAAAAAACAAAATTAGATGAAAACATCTGGTAAAAATTTATTAGACTAATTAATAATCTTCTCATTGCGTAATCTCTCCTCTAAATCCAAAAGCACATCATTGGATTTTACACTAAGTATACCCTCTTTGGGAAGAGCCACTATGTTGGCGGTAGGCGGTAGGCGGTAGGCGGTAGATTGAAAAGCTTCAGCAGCTAATCTTCTTGCCCTATTCCTCTGATGAGCTTTTTTAAAAACCTTGCCTGATGTAGCAATACCAATTTTAGGTAATGCATTATCCCCGGTTTTTACAAAAAGAGTCAGGAATTTTGATTCAATCCTTTTACCCGCAACCACCCATTTAAAATCTTTTTTTAAATTTAGTCTTTGGGGTTTAGGAAGCATATTGAAGCTATACTGTCAGTTTTTTCCTAGCTCTTGCCATTCTTCTTTTCAAAACTTTCCGGCCATTGTAAGTTGCCATCCTTTTAAGAAATCCGTGCTTTTTAACTCTTTTTAATTTTTTTGGCTGATAAGTTCTCTTTGGCATATTTATTACATCCTCAATAAAGCTTTGTATAACTTTCTTTTTAAAGGATCCAGCGTTAAACCCAGCGCCTCCAAGGTAAAAGCTCCCAAAAGTAAACTGTCGTCTTTTTCCCCAAATAAAACCGGCGCTGCCCTTTCTGTTCCCTGATATTCATAAAGCGCGCTCCCGACCTTCCTGCTGATTATTCTACCGTCAGCCAAAGAAAATTGTTCTTCTCCCGCAGGCTTAATGCCAATTTTTTTTAAAATACTTTCGGGCACAACAGTATAAGTTGCACCGCTATCCACTAAAAATTCGCCCTCAAAAAATTTGACTGGTTTTTGAGGATTTTTTACTTTTAAAGAAACTTGAGTCATAGCCATTGTAATTTAATTCTACACCTTTGGCTGTATTATGTAAAGACTGATCTACTTATTTATAGTTTCTCTATATTGTTATAATAATGCTGGTGGATTAAATTGTGGATAAGTTTTCCACTGCCCCAATTTTCCATGGATAATTTAAGACTCTGGCATAAATTTTTACAAACTATCAAATCTGAAATCAGCCCTGTTAATTTTAAAGCTTACTTTCTAAAAACTCTTTTAAAATCCACCCTTGAGGATAAAATTATACTAAGCGTTCCATCAGCTTTTATATTAGAAACTTTAAATAGAGATTATAAAAAATTAACTGAGGATATCTTTGAGAGAATTGTGGGCAAAAAAGTAATGGTTGAATTCAATGTTAAGGAGTTTGAGAATCCTGAGAGCAAAGAGGAAGATTTTTTCCAACCCGTTCAAACTCAAACTTCTTATCTTAATCCTAAATATACTCTGGAAAATTTTGTGGTAGGGCCCACCAACAATTTAGCCTATGCCGCAGCCCAGGCTGTGGCCCAAAACCCCGGCACCTCCTACAACCCGCTCTTTGTCTACGGCGGAACAGGTGTCGGGAAAACTCACTTAATGCTGGGGATCGGCAACGCCATCCTAAGTAAGCACCCCGGCTTTAAAATTACTTTTAGTTCCTCCGAGGGGTTTACCAATGATTATGTTAGCGCACTGCAGACCAAACTATTTGGCATTTTCCGGAAAAGATACCGGGGTGTTGATGTTCTGCTGATTGACGACATCCAATTTTTTTCCGGCAGGGAAGGGACCCAGGAGGAATTCTTTCACACCTTTAATGAGCTCTCTTCTAAAAATTCCCAAATTGTCATCACCTCTGACAGACCCCCTTATGAAATTGCCAAACTTGAGGATCGGCTTAAAAGCCGCTTCCAGGGAGGACTGATGGTTGATATGCAAATTCCGGATTTTGACACCAGGGTGGCAATACTGAAAACCAAATGCGCCCAGCAAAACAATATTTTAGAAGAAGGTTGTCTGAATTTAATTGCCGCCTCGGTGGAAACCAACGCCCGGGACCTGGAAGGAAAACTGACCCAGATTTTACAGTCTTTAAAACATAAGAGTTTGGAACCCACGGTGGAAAATGTGAGGGCGTTGCTTGGCAAAAAAGAAGAGGCAAAGCTAATCAGCCTTTCTCCCAAACAGGTCATTACTCAAGTCTGCGAGTATTTTAACATTAAACAAACAGATTTAACCGGGCCGAGGAGAGTGAAAGAGTTTGTTTTACCAAGACATTTGGTGATGCATATTCTTTCAGAGCAGTTAAACTTAACTGTGGAAAAAATAGGGGAAATTTTAGGAGGCAGGGATCATACTACTGTTATGCATGGCAGGGATAAGATTAAAAAGTTGATCGCAACTGACAGGGAAACCCAGAAAATATTAATTGAGGTTAGACAAAATTTGTCCACAATAACCTATTAGTTATCCACAAACTTATCCACGGAAATTGCTCATTTATTCACACGAAATTCTCCCAAAAACAGCTTCATTTATTATCCTTTCCACAAATCCACAAAGCATATTATCATTACTATTATTTTAAATAATAAGGTATAATCTAATCCCAAAGTGGATAACTTAAACTGGTACTTAATCAGCTTTATAGCTCTAGGGTTGTTAATAGCCTATCTTTTTGGTAGGCTTCATAATAAAAAACCTACTGATATTCCCACGGATTTAATTGATTTGTATAAAGGATTGCAGGATTTACCCTCGCGGGTTTTACAGACTATTCAGGGCTCGATTAATCCTCAAAAAGGCAAAATGGCCGAGCTTTTAACTTATGCCGAACTCCGCTATGATTATGACCGGATTATTCCTTTGGGCTGGCCAATTGATTTTATTGGTATTAAAAACAATCAGCAAATTGATTTTATTGAGGTTAAATCCGGAGCTTCCCTATTGACAGATGAGGAAAAACACATTAAAAACCTAATCACACAGGGAAGAGTTAATTTTAGGTTGATTAAAGTAACAGAAGATGAGATTCATAAATTTGTAACTGCAGCGAAATAAATTGTTTACAATTTAAACGCTGCTAGAATGTTTAAATTCTTTTAGAATTTATTACATTCTGCCAGAAAGGGGGAAGAATAGCTTTCAGCCCTCAGTCTTCAGCTTGCAGACTTTATTTTTTGTCTGACGACTGACGACTGACGACTGACGACTGAATATGAAATTTTCGATTTTACAGCAAGATTTATTGCCTGTACTGCAAGCTGCCAGCCGCAGCGTGGGAATAAGGGCTTCTTTGCCTGTTTTGGAAAATATTCTTTTGTCTATTGAAGGAGACAAATTAAAAATAGCCGCCACTAATTTGGAAATCGGCATTATGAAATTTGTTTCTGTAAAAAAGGCAATAGCAGGAGAGATAACAATACCTGCTAAATTATTACTTGAAGTTATTTCCGGTTTGGGGCCAAGCGAGGTGGAATTGGAATCAAACAATGAAATTTTAACTGTGGTAAGTGGCAAGTTTAAAGCTACCTTAAACGGCATTGCCGCGGCCGAGTTTCCGGCCATACCCTTGGGGGACGGCAAAGGCATATCGTTTCCCAAAGAAGTATTATTAGGCTGCGGGCAAATTCTTTTTGCCGCGGCAGTAGACGAGGGTCGGCCGGTTTTAACAGGGGTTTTAACAGATGTTGGTGAAGAGAAAATAGATTTTGTGGCCACAGACGGTTTCCGGTTGGCCCACCGCCGTGTGAGTTTGCCTAAAGGAACAGAACTTTTCAAGAGCTTGATCCCGAGAAGAACATTTGAAGAGCTGCTGCGGGTTATTGGCGAGGATGAGGCAGAATCTGTCAGTGTTTCTCTTTCTCAAAACCAAAACCAGATTGTTTTTTCCGTTGGCAAAACAGTTGTTTCCTCAAGGTTGATTGAAGGTTCTTTCCCTGCTTGGGAGAAAATAATTCCTCATGAAACTATTGGGCGGGCCCTGGTGGACAAAGAAGAGTTTGCAAAAGCATTGAAACTGGCAGCAGTGTTTGGTAAAAATGAGGCTAATATTGTGGTTTTAACCACCCAAGAGAATAAACTGGCTTTATCCTCTTCAGTTAAAGAAGTAGGCAGTCAGGAAAATGAGGTTGAAGCCCAGGTTGAAGGAGACAGTTTGCAGGTTGCTTTTAACACCAGGTTTTTACAGGATGCTGTTTCCGCCTCTTCCGCAAGCCAGTTGATGATTGAATTTTCAGGGGCGCTGCAGCCTGCTTTAATAAAACCAATAGGAGAAGAAGGTTTGGAATATATTGTCATGCCGGTAAGATTAAGCTAAAAGCCGCGGTATTTGACAGTACGGAAGTGAAAAGTAAGTTCTTTTGGGAGTCTTCCTCCGCCCTCAAATTTGCTGTTCTGCAGTATAAACAAAGTGTAAGTGGTTCCCAGCTCAAAAGGCGTAGCAGGAATGATTTTAACGGTTTTCTTATCTCCGGAAAGCTCAATTTTATAATCCGTCTTTGGTTCTATTTTTATTTTAAATTCCGGCACATTTTCCAGAGGCCGGGAAAATGTCAGCTCAATGATTTCAGTTGAAGAAACAATAGTATCATCCAGAGGATTGGGCTTGGTGGAGATAAGTTCAGGGGAAGTGATTTGCGAAACTTCTTTATTGTTTGGCTTAATGATAGCTGTTTTTCTATTTGAAACTATGAAAAAAGCAAAAAGAATTGCAAAAAGAAATATTAGTATTAAAGCAAATTTTTTATAATTCATGTTACCTGATGAGTAAATCAATGGCAAAGCTTCGATGCTTTGGATGTTTGCCGTCATATATTGGATTTCCGGATGACGGTGGTGGTTCACAAGCACTACCTATACCCAAACTTTGTTCAGGATAGTCTTTATTTAAAAAGTAAGCAATGGTTTCAGCATAATCCTCGTTGAGTTTATTAACACCTTGTACGCACTGGTCGGCACTAGCAGAATACCTTGTTAAATATCCTTCTCCGATTCCACTTGGTAGAATAATTTTTTCTAGTTCTGTTCTTTTTGAGATATTATCAAGATTACAATTTTCTATAATATGGCTTAGCTCATGTATAAATACTACTTTAAATAAGGATTCGGGATAGGATTGGTTGTTAGATATACTTGCCCCCCGCATACTGATTTTAGAGCATCCAATTTGGGCATTAATTTTTGTGTCATCTCTGGTTATGGAGATGGTTGTATTATTGGGATTAACCAGTTGCAAGAAACGAGTGGTGGATGATTCCTCTAATTTTTCCCAGGCCCATTTTAAGTAGTCATAAGGAAAATTGGTATCAAAATCTAAGTTGTATTTAGTTAAGAGGTTATCATGGAGAGTTTGTAAATCAGCACTGGGGGGTTCAATCGTTCCTGGAATAATTGAGGCTTGACAACTTTGGATGCTAGTCCAGAGATCGCTGCCATAATTATAAGGCCCTTCACATTTTAACGGATCAGGGCCACCATACTCAAGGCATCCATAATAACTTTTAGCCAGTTCATTAATAACACTGGTGTCGTTGTTCCAAGTAGGATCCCATTTAGTACCGTCACCTATTTTAGAAGCTTCTAATTTTTTCAGAATAAATCCTCCTGCGATAATAATATTGTTTCTCACATCACAAAAATCTTCTTCAGTTAGCTGATCAGCAGTTTTTCCTAAAAAGCTAGCTCCGTATTCCACTCCTGGTTTAAAATAGCCTGTTGTGTCAGGCGGTTGAATTTGCATAATGCCTAAGGCTCCTGTTGGACTTCTGGGGCATCCTGCTATGGAAGAAAGAGTGGGAAAATCTGCATCAGTTTTACTGGTGACAGAAGGAGATTCAACGCGGGCAAT
>DOWS01000040.1:32196-33018 GCA_003519445.1 Candidatus Daviesbacteria bacterium | reverse complement strand
GGTTTTGGATAATACATATAGCGCGAATATTTTAACCTTATTAAATATTGGTTATGCCTATCAAAGACAAGATCAATTTGACATAATCCATGATCATAACGGTTATCTAAGCTTACCAACAGCTAACTTTTCCAAAACTCCCGTAGTAATGACTATACACGGGTATTTTGGTGTAAATGAAAAAAGAATCTTTGAAAATTTAAAAAACCCATACCTGGTTCCTGTTTCAAAAGCTCAAGCGGCTTCCGCTCCCAATTTAAAATTTATGGGGAATGTCTACCATGGTTTAGAGATGAAACATTTTCCATTTTCGAAAAAGCCGGGTAAATATTTACTTTTCACAGGAAGGATATCCATGGAAAAAGGGGTACATTTTGCGATTGAGGTTGCTCAATATTTAGACATCCCCTTGATAATTGCAGCCAAATTAGATAGTGCAGTAGATGCTCCTCACGATGTTTCGTATTTCAAACAATTTGTTGAACCCAAATTATCTGACCAAATCAAATGGGTTGGTGAAGTTAATGAAACAGAAAGAAATAAGTTAATGAGTGAGGCGATGTGTTCTTTACATCCTGTTACTTGGCCAGAACCGTTTGGGTTAACACTCATCGAATCGATGGCTTGCGGAACTCCGGTAGTGGCATTTAACTTAGGTTCGATACCAGAAGTAATTGAAAATGGAAAATCAGGATATATAGTCGAAGATGTTTCTTCGATGATAGAGGCAGTCGCTAATATCTTAAAAATTGACAGGGAGTATTGTAGGAAATACGTTTTGAATAAATTCAATGTCAAAAATATGGTCGACGGGTATGAGCA
>DOWS01000040.1:0-32133 GCA_003519445.1 Candidatus Daviesbacteria bacterium | reverse complement strand
AATGAGCAGATCTACAACAAAATTTTAAGTCAATAACAAACTTAATTTTCTAACATATCTGCAATTAGGCCACCCCATGTAAAGTTTCTCGCACCAAACCCTTCACCGGTAAGCGGATTATATTGTTCCCTAAAGCCAGATTTTTCTAATAATTTGATAGAACAATCAAGCAGATATTTAGCTTCCACCTCAAACCCATAATTTTTTAATCCTTTAAAAACTATCCAGTTCGTTGAGATCCAAATTGGACCACGCCAGAATCCCTTTGGATCAAAAGCCGGGTCAGACTTTGAAGTTGTTGGAAGGATAAAAGGTAGATAAAATTCATCTGGATTTAAAAAATAGTTTTTAATTAAATTCTTCGCTTCCGAATCAGTTGCAACTTTAGCAAATAAAGGGGAAAAAATTGCCCAAGTTTTAACTTTAATTTTTTTATAATCCTTTCCATATGTTGACCAAAAAATTCCGTCTTCAAGCATTAAACTTCTCATCGCCTCCTTTATAAGCGATGCCTGATGATGATAATATTCACTTTCTTCATCAAAGTTTAATTTATCGGCTATAGATGACAAGATCTTTAAATTTTCAACTAAAATGGAGTTGAATGGTACATCTTTAGCCCAAAAAAAGTTTTTCATACAAAAAGGTGCATCAAAATTACATTTATGATTCTTACTAATTAATTCAAGCCTTTTTTTATAATTTTCTTCAATTGTTTGTTTGGGCGGTAGATTCAAAGGAAGATCAAAACGAGGAGAGTTATCCTCTCCAGATTCATCTGGGTTGATAATGCTGACTAGATGATGTCCTCTCGGATCTCTCTCTTTTAAAAGGTAATCATAAAAACGTTTTATATGACCATATATGTTAGATAAAAACTCTAAGTCTTGATCTTTTTGATAAATCTGCCAAACTGCGTAAGCAAGCATTGGTGGCTGAGTAATTGATGAACTATCTTCTTTCCCCCAATCAATCTTAGGGAAATTCGTTTTTTCAGGTTCTTGCCAATAGTTCATGTGAGGTATCATTCCGTTGGTAAACTGTTTGGCTACGAGAGATAATAATTCTTTTTTAGCATCCCCGGTGTTGTAGTGGGTGAGAATGATAGCATGAAAGCAGGAATCCCACAGCCATTGATAAGGATAACTATCGGGAGAGGGGACTGTGTACTGATACTCTTTTGCCTCTCGTCTATTTTCAAGCAGTAATTTAAAGATAGATTTTTTTAAGTTTCCCATTATAGAATACTATATCAGAAATTTTGAATGTTGAGGGAGATTGATTTGATGTGATATCCTGTAACTTGATGGAACTTTTAAAGTATCTTCCCGATAATATTCTTTCCTGGTTTTTTGATCACGGGCTCAAGATCCTATTAATTCTTGTCGGAACTTTTGTTGTACATAAATTTTCTTTTATTTTAATTGATAAAGGGATTCGTAAGGCAGTGACTACTGACCGGTTTATCTCTATAGAGGCTGAAAAGAAAAGGCAGGAAACTCTTATTACAGTTTTTCATCAGGCGATCGTAATAATAGTTTGGCTGCTGGCAGTGCTTATGATTCTATCTGAAATAGGGATCAATACCGCTCCTCTGATCGCCGGAGCAGGGATAATAGGCTTGGCTTTTGGTTTTGGAGGCCAGTACCTGATTAAGGATTTAATCTCCGGCTTTTTCATAATTTTAGAAAATCAATATAGGGTTGGCGATGTGGCTTGTTTTGGGGATACTTGCGGCCTTGTGGAAAAAGTTACCCTACGGACTACTATTTTGCGGGATTTGGACGGGGTGGTCCATCATGTCCCTAATGGAGAAATTAAAACTGCATCAAACTTATCAAAATACTTTGCCAGGGTTAATTTAAATATCGGTGTCTCTTATAATTCCGATTTGGAAAAGGTTATTAAGGTTGTGAATAATGTCGGTAAGGAGTTAGCGAAGGATAAAAACTGGAAGGAAATGATTATCAAGGCGCCCCAATTTTTGCGGGTTGATGATTTTGCTGATTCGGCAATCGTTATCAAAATACTGGGAGAAACAAAGCCTCTCAAGCAATGGGATGTTTCGGGAGAATTAAGGAAGCGCTTAAAAATTGCTTTTGATAAAAATGGCATTGAAATCCCATTCCCACAAAGGGTAATTCATCAGGCTGAATAATTTACTTCATCAATAAAATAGTTTAAAAAATTTTTAGGTTGTAATCTCATTGCTGCAAAATCAAGAATTCCATGTTCGACCGGTTTCAGACCCAAAAGTTTAAGCATTGCATTTGCTTGATTTGCAAATAAGCTCTGGTTCACATTCTCAAACATGTGCATATTAATTCCGTATTGGTAATAACTTGCAATTATTTCTAATGTTTTTTTATCGACTTTATGATCTGATCTAAGAACAAATTGTTCTAACTTACTCTTCATTATTTGTAAGTATTGATCAAAATATTTAGGATCAGGATAATAATGAGTAACCTGCTTATTTTCCCATTTATCCATGGGGCAGCCGTCAGGATCTATTACTGGTAAATTAACCACTTGTGCCCCTTTATTTATATAGGGATCATTATATTTTTGCGCCAAAGATAAAACAGACCCTATTACCATTTTACTGTGTTCGCCCTGGGAAATACGTCCTTTGAGCAGAATTTGTCCTTTCGTGCCGAAATATGATTGTTTCCTATGCAGTTTAATCAGCCACTGCTTAAGATTTTTGAAACCTCCGTTATTAAGCCCGCTGAGGAAAGCCTGTTCATGTTTTATTGACGATTTGATCAAAGCTAATTGCAACTTATCGTTTAAGTCAGGTTTAGACTGTTTGCCGTATTTGAAATACTTTACTCCTTTGTAGTAATACGCTAACCACCTGCCGGTAGAATCTCTAATCAATCCTTTCCAAAACTCAAGGAAATCGGGGTTCTGGAAATCTTTCTTATGTACTATGTTTTTAAGCCTTCTTAATTTTGCAAAATATTTCTCATTTATTGTATTCAACAATTTAAGAAATTTGATTACCTCTTTGGTGTTTTTAATATAGTATTTAGCCTTTGAATGGTATTTTTTTCCCACGGTGATAGTAATCTGTTTTTTCAGTTTTTGAAAAGCTTTTTCATCTGTTGTATCGTCCCCAATCACAATAGCCAGGGGGGGTGTTTTTATCCTGTCGGTTATTTTTTTAACAATCAAAGCCGCAAAATGTCCTTTGTTCCAATTAACATTTGGCGTAATCTCAATTACTTTTTTCCCTCTAATAATGGCGATTAACCTTTTCGAAATATAAGGTTTTAGCATCTGGTTAACCAGTAATTTAATTTCTGGCACCTGTTGTTTTTTTGCCAGCCGATAATGAAAACTCAATGTTAAACTTTTATTTTGAATAAATGTCCCCTTAAATCTACCGGTTACTTGATTAAGTTGTTCCTGAATTTTTTCTAAAGCCCGAAGCGCTTTGTCCGGAACAGGAAAAAGATATTTTTTACCAAAGATTTCTCCTTCCAGTCCATGATTGCCGCCGTAAATAATATTTGGCAGTCCAATCTTTTTTTTGATATCTTTGAGTGTTCTGCCGCTTAAAATTGCTAAATAAAACCCTTGCTTTTTACTAAGCTTGATTAATAAATTCCTCATTGATTTTGAAAGTTCTGCTCTATTTGGAGGTTTAACAATTGGGGTTAAGGTGCCGTCAAAATCAAGAAGGAGGACAATTTTGTCGTAAACGCCCAAAAATTTTTTAATGTCAGTTATTTCATCCCACAGATATTTCATCCCAAACCCACCATTGTTTTTAGAAGTTCGGCCGACCAGCGGTAAACATTATAGTCTTTGATTGTTTCCCGCAGATCGCGCATTCTCTTTTTTTGCTCCGGCTCTTTCATTTCCAGGGCTTCTTTAATTGCTTCTGATGTCTGTTCTCCATTATAAGGATTTACAATTATGGCATCCTTAAGCTCTTTTGAAGCTCCGGTATATTGGCTTAAAATAAGCACGCCTTTTTCGTCATCTCTGGCTGCAGCATATTCTTTGGCTACCAAATTCATGCCGTCATGCAAAGATGTCACCAGACAAAAGTTGGCCAGCTTGTAAAACTTTTGGATTTCTTCATGGGTGTGGTATTTTTCCAAAAATACGATCGGTTTCCAGCCTTTCATTTTAAATAGCGAATTGATCCGTTCAACTTCTTTTTCCACTTCTTGCGCAAACTCACGCATTTTTTTTATTTTGGTCCTTGAGGGAGGAGAAATTTGTATAAAGGTAAAATTCGTTTTGTATGACGGGTATTTAGTAAGGAAAATTTCAATTGCTTTTAGCCGTTCTAAAATCCCTTTGGTGTAATCAAGCCTATCTATGCCCAGCCCGATATACTTTGTTTTTATTCCCAGATTCTTTAATGCTTTTTCGCCCTCGAGTTTATAATTAATATTTTGACCCGGACCATTGGGGAAGGCTATGCTGATCGGGAACGGTTTGACAAAAGATATATGGTTGTTTCTGGTCACCATAAATTGTTCAAGATCTATCAGCGCTTCCAGCTCTCTACCTACTGTTTCGATAAAATTATTGCAGTGGAGTTGGGTATGGAATCCCAATAAGTCCGCCCCCAGCATTCCGTCCAAAATTTCTTTTTTCCAGGGGCAGATACTGAAAGATTCCGGATTGGGCCAGGGGATATGCCAAAATAGCCCTACTGTGGCGCTGGGCTTTTGGGCCTTGATCATTCTCGGCACCAGGGCAAGTTGGTAATCCTGGATAAGCACAATTGGCCTCTCCAGATCCTTAATCTCCGAAAGTATGCTGTCTGCAAACTTTTGGTTTACCTTTTTGTATTGCTCCCAGTCTTCTTTCCTGAAAGTAGGCCTGTTGTGGGCAATATGGCAAAGAGGCCACAAACCTTCATTGGAAAAGCCGTAATAATAACCATTCTCCTCTTCAGAGGTTAACCAGATACGCTTTAAGGTATATTTGGGTTCATCAGGCGGAACTTTTATTTTATTACTGCTGTCAACAACCAGCCTGTCGGCATCACCTGAACCATGCGCAATCCACATGCCGGCGGTTGCCTGCATAACAGGTTCAAGTGCTGTCACCGGACCGCTCGCCGGAATATAAAATTCAATTTTCCCCCCATTTTTGGTATGGATATAAGGCTCTCTATTGGAAACCATAAAAATAGAGCGGTTCTTTAAAGTATCTTTAATAAACTCTTTTAACCTTTGGGAGGTCCAGGGGGAATCTAACTTTTCCAGCCTCATTCTGGCCTCTTCGGCAGCCGTAGATCTGGCCTCTATTAAACTCCTTCTGATATTGGTAACTTCACTGACAAGAGGGCCAAAAAGAAAAGAGTTCTTAAGTTTTTTTGAATCCTGTTTTAAATCTCCCGATCTGGCCAGCCTTAGTGTCTTCACCAGACTTTTAATTGGTTTGTAAATAATCCAGCGGATTAAAAGAAGAACGGCAAAAGAAAGCAGAGAAGCCTGTACAAGCAGTCTTACGAGATTATTTTTCCAAATTTCCGTAAGCCTGCTATCAATATAGCCGGCATTTTGAACTATCATCAAGGCGCCAACCACGCTTTTTTCATCATGCAAAGGTACTGCCAAAAGATATACTTTTTTATCCTGAAACTTGGCAAAATCCCCGTTGGCTTTATCCGCATCCATGGCATTGGCAATTACCTCCTGCGCGGCAGAGGTAGCTTCGGGAATAACAGAGGAGATAGCTATAGCCTTACCCTTGTTATCATATATACCCAGTCCTGCAAATCTTTCAGTGTCAGTAAATCTCTCAACTACATTTTGCAGGTAATCTTCTGATTTATTGATGAAATTGGGTTCAACTGTTTCTTTTAAACTCTCGGCCAAAAGAGTAGAGCGGTATTGAAGGTCGCTTTTAAGCCTTTGATCCTCTCTGCCAACCTGATCAATAGTGAAAGTAGTAACTATAAGGCTGATGACAGTTATAATCGCCAAAAGAACAAGTATGATTTGCTTCATTGATCGGTATATTCTACCATAGACAAGCAATGAATATCCATCTACTCTGGTTCCTGATACAATCATATTTATGAAAGTAGGGATAGTGGGGTTGCCTAATGTGGGGAAGTCGACATTGTTTAATGCCCTTTTGAAAAAAAAAGTGGCGCTTTCTGCTAATTATCCTTTTGCCACAGTTGAACCAAATATTGGAGTGGTGGCTGTACCAGATTCCAGACTCTTGACTCTAGCGACTCTTGTTAAAAATGAGGATAAAATGGATTCTCTTCCTCCAATTATTCCTGCAGCAGTAGAATTCGTTGATATTGCGGGGCTGGTTAAGGGAGCATCGCAAGGTGAGGGGTTGGGAAACCAGTTTTTGTCTCATATCAGAGAAGTTGACGCCATTGTCCATGTTCTGCGGGATTTTGAAGACCCGAGTGTGGTAAGGGCCGGTGGTTCAGTTAATCCCAAAGAAGATAAAGAACTAATTGAAACAGAGTTGCAATTGGCAGATATAGACAAAGTGGACAAGCTGTCAACTAAACCTGTTCTGTATGTTTTAAATGTGAGTGAGGATGAATACGCAGACAAGCTGCGAGATCCTTCGCTAATCGCTCGGGATGACAATATTGTCATATGTGCAAAATTAGAAGAGGAATTGGCTGATTTAACAGAAGAAGAGAGGCTGGAATATTTAAAATCAGTGGGGTTAGAGCAAACAGGGTTGGAGAGGTTAATTAAGGCTGCTTATAAACTTTTGGGGCTGATTTCTTTTTTAACTGCAGGACCTAAGGAAGTAAAAGCATGGACTGTTAAAAATGGTACTAACGCCAAGGATGCTTCAGGCGTTATTCATACAGATTTTATTAAAAACTTTATTAGAGCCCAAGTCGTAGATTATGACAAATTAATTGAAGCAGGAAGTTACGCGGAAGCTAAAAAAAGAGGTCGGATTAGGATAGAAGGCAAGGATTATATTGTTCAGGATGGTGATGTGATTGAATTTTTGATAGGTACTTGATATTCACTATAGGATTTAGTATAATGACTAATTATGTTAGAGAAAGTATCTTCAGGGGTAGTAAATTTTTTTGCGGGGCGGGCGATTGATAATTTAGTTATTATTGATTCAACGGCAGTTATAGAGGGGCGTTTTCAACAATTAATAGCAGAAGGCGGAGTCCCAATTGTTTATGGAAATCATCAAGGTCATGGTGATGGGTTAGCATTGGCGAATGTATCAGGACATCTAAGGGATCTTACTTTACAAGATGGTCAATATCTTTTGAGAGGTCTTGCTGTTATATTGGCAAAATCAATGGTTTCAGGTCATCAAAGTAAAGAGTTAACAGGCATTTATGATTTAGTGATAGGGGCTTGCAGGCAGAGGGGGGTAGTGCCTGTTTCTGTAACAAGAGAAAAAGATCGAGAAAAATACGGCATGAGCAGGGAGAAGGTAGCTGCAGAGGTGATACCCTTAATAAGGAGTTTACGCAAAGGATATGGAATGGCATTTTTCCCGGAAGGTTCTGTGCAAGGAGGAAGACATCCAAAAGGTAGTGGCGTAGAAGAAATTTTTGGGATGCAAGAACCAGATAATAACAATTTAATTGATTTTTTTAAGTTAATGAGTCGTTACGGAAAACCATTTTTTATGCCAATAGGACTGCATGGCAGCTATCGAATAATGCAAAGCGAGGAAGGTGATAAGCCAAGATTAACAAGCAGAGGAAGAAGGTCTTTAATTGCAGCAGCTTTAGGTATACCTATTGGTGTTTTAAGGATAAAAGCCAATTTATTAATGCCTTTTACAGAAGGCGAAATTGCAGAAGAAATAGGTTCTGAATGGATGGAAGATGGTACAGTTTTTAATAGATATGCAATGATGAAATTATTGCCGGGTATTCCTGATGTTGCGCATGGAGTTTTTAGGGATTAATCTACTTTAGCTAGCTATTGAATTAGAGATAACTTCTTAGTACAATACCTAACATGAACTCATATTATTTAACTTTGGTTTTAAAGCCGGACATGGAGGAGAAAGTCAGGAAAGAGCTTTTGGAGGGATTAAAGAAAAAATTTGATAAAGTTATCAAAGAAGATTTATGGGGGCTGCGGGATTTAGCCTATCCTATTAAAAAACAAACAAAAGGTTTTTATGCCCACTTTGAAATCGAGGCTGAACCTAAAAATGCAAAAGGTCTTGACAAAATACTAAAAGTAGAAGAAGATATTATCCGTTATTTACTGGTAAGGAAATAAATGTCATCAAGATCTTGGAATAGAGTTGAACTAATAGGAAATTTAACAAGGGACCCTGAACTTCGGTATACCCCTAATGGAGCTGCAGTTTGTACTTTTGGTTTGGCTACCAACCGCACTTATGTTACAGAAGGCGAAAGAAAAGAAGAGGTGGATTTTCATCGGCTGGTTTCTTGGAATAAATTGGCAGAACTTTGCAACCAGCTTTTGAAAAAAGGGACAAAGGTTTTTATTTCAGGGAGACTCCAAACAAGATCATGGGAAGGTAATGATGGCCAAACCAGACAGACCACGGAAATTGTGGTGGAGGATATGATTGTACTTACTCCCAGGTCAAACGGAGACATGGAAACGCCTCCTCCTCCAAAAGAGGAAGAGGCAGTTACTGTTAAAGAGGAAAAGGTTGAAGAAAAAGAAGCGCCCAAAGAAGAACTCAAGAAGTCAAAAGAGCCTGCAGCAGCAGAAGAAGTTAGCGAAGATCTGCCTTTTTAATTTATGGTCAAAAAGATTATTACTCAAAAAAAAGAAACAGTCTCGCCTCGCGCCAGCGGCGACGCAAGGCGCGAAGCGGGTAAAGTTGAGGTTGAAGCTGAAGTTGAAACAAAAACTCCTTTAAGGAGTAAAAAATGCCAGTTTTGTCAAAACAAATCAACGCCTTCTTACACCGATACGGCAGGCCTAAGACGGCTTCTAACTGATAGAGCCAAGATTACTCCAAGATTAAAAAACGGCCTTTGCAGCAAACACCAGCGCTTTGCCACCAGAGAAATAAAATATGCCAGGCATCTAGGCCTACTTCCTTTCACCCCCAAAGTTTAGTAAACTAAAAGAATGTCTGTCCTGACTGGACTCTTTGATAGTTTTGATAATCTTGATCAAATCGCGGTTTTAGATATTGCCCGCTGGATAAAACATGCTCCTAACGAAGTAGTTTTGGAAAATTATCTGGCTAATAAAATTTTATACCCTCAAACTTTGCCTTTAACCAAGGAGGATACTGAACTTGATTTGGCCATTTTGCGTGAGGCTTTGCGGGCAAACGGGCCTAAAAATTTAGCAAAAACAGGTTCTTTTCTGGGAGACAATACTTTTTTAAATGTTACGCTCCGGAAAATACTGATTCCCTCGAGGTTTCTACGTTTTGTTCCCAGCCTTACAGCTTTAATATGGGCTTTTATTGACGCTTTTTTACTGGAGAGAGAAAGAAAGGACTTTTTTGAAGACCTTTGGACAATTACTTTAACTGGTGAAATAGATGAAGTAGTGGGTTCTGTACTTCTTCCCCAATTTAGCGACCGGAACGGTGTGTTGGAGCTTACACAAGGGAGTCAATCTTATAAAATCCGCTTTGGCAGCTTGATGATTATTCCTTGTCCTTTAAACCGCTGTCAGATTGTTTATAAATTTAACAAAGGTAAAATTTTAGGTAAGCAGGAAAGCGCAGTTGAAGTATATGGGGGAAGAATAGGGCTTTTTATAGACGCCAGGGACAAAAAAAAGTAAACATGAAAGCTTTAAAAAGATTACGGATAGAAAAAGATATTGTTACCAGAGTGCATAGAACTTTGAAAGCCAGAGGTCAGCTAAATATCTCGCTTGGTCAGGAAGTTGCTCCGGATGATATTATTGGCAGTTGTTGGGTTTCTTCCGGCTTCCGGATTTTAAATTTATCACAGGCTTTATCTGTTTCACCAGCAGAAGCTAAAAAATATCTCCGAAGAGAGATTGGTCAGAAAATCTACAAAGGAGAATTACTAGCTTTTAAAGAACAGGGTTTTTTAAGTGGGAAAAAAAATATTATTTCACCTTCTGATGGGATTTTGGAGTATTTAAACGAGCAAACAGGGGAGTTGAAGATAAACTTTTTACCCCAAAAAATTGATCTGCCGGCCGCAGTCTATGGAGTAGTAGAAGAAATTGATGTCCCCCATGGCGATATAGTTATTAAAACAGAAGTAAGCAGAATTTATGGCATGTTTGGCACAGGTAAAAATAGAGAAGGCACTTTAAATATGATTTGCTCGAGAGATGAATTGATGGGGGAATTGAAAATAACTGCTGAAAATTCCGATCAGATTTTAGTAGGAGGGAGTTTAATCCGCAAAGAGGTAATTTCTCAAGCTATTTCTTCCGGGGTGTGCGGTATTATCACAGGAGGAATTAATGCAGGAGATTATAAAGCCATGGCCGGGGGAAGGTTAATTTTTCCCAAGAGACTGGAAAACGATATCGGAGTATCTGTAGTTATTTGCGAAGGTTTTGGCGTACAGTCTCTTGGCGAGGATATTTACGGGGTTTTGCAAAAATATAACGGGAAGTTTGTTTTGTTAGATGGCAATCATGCTATAATAAATCTTCCCTCATTTGAATCAAATTGTATGAGGAGAGTGAAAAGTATTGCATTACCCAAGCAGCAGGATGCAGTCATGGAAGATAATGTACTGAAATTGCACGATACTAATATCGGTAGCATGGTTAGGGTAGTAGGTAATTCTTACGCTGCGGAGCAAGGTAGGATTTTGGCTGTTGATAAGATAGAAACAGTTTTACCCTCGGGCGTTCCGGCTTTTTTATTAACAGTGGAGACAAAAAGGAGAAAAATCAAAATTCCATATGATAATGTAGAACTGATATGAAACAAATTTTCTTCAGAATTAATTTAAGAGTTATCCTTATAGTAATTTTGGCATTTGTCATAGGTTGGAAAGTGGGGCAGACACAAATTCCCCCTCCAAAAAATAACAATGCTGATTTTAAATTATTTTGGGATACGGAGAATCTTTTAAAAAGGGATTATCTGGATAAAAGCGCTCTTGATCAAAATAAATTATATTACGGCGCTATTTCCGGCATGGTGTCTGCAGTTGGGGATCCGTACACATTCTTTTTACCGCCGGAAGCCCAGAAATCTTCAAAAGAAGAATTAAACGGCAGTTTTGAAGGAGTAGGAATACAGCTTGGTTTTAATCCGGATAAAAGACTGGCAGTAATTGCTCCTTTAGAAGGCACACCTGCCAAAGCTGCCGGAGTGAAACCTTTGGATATGATAATTAAAATTGATGGTAAGGATACTACTGGTTTAAGCTTGCCCGAGGCTGTTAAGTTAATAAGAGGCACCAAGGGTACAAAAGTAATGCTGGAAATTTTGCGCGAGGGGGAAGAGGAAACAAGGACATTTACTATGGTAAGGGATACAATTGTTGTTAAAAGCGTGGAGCTGGAATACAAGAAAACCAAATCGGGTAAAAATGTGGCCTGGATAAAATTATCCCGTTTTTCAGAGCGGACAAGATCGGAGTGGCAAGAGGCGGTAAAAGATATTATCTCAAAAAATCCCAACGGAGTTATTTTGGATGTCCGTAATAACCCGGGTGGATATCTTGACGGAGCGGTTTTTGTAACCTCGGAGTTTTTGGAGGGTGGAGATGTGGTTTTACAGGAAGACGGCCAAGGCAAAAAACAGGCATTTAAAGTTAACAGAGAAGGAAATCTATTAACAATACCGTTGATAGTTTTAATTAATAAAGGTTCTGCTTCGGCTTCGGAAATTGTGGCAGGAGCGCTGCAGGACCGGGAAAGAGCCAAACTGGTGGGAGAGCAGTCTTTTGGCAAGGGGACTATTCAGGAGGCAGAGGAACTGGAAAAAGGAGCAGGTATCCATATTACAGTGGCCAGGTGGCTTACGCCCAATGGAAAATGGGTTAATGAAACAAAAGGGCTAAAACCCGATGTTATAATAGAAATGCCAAAGGATGCGAAAGATAATCAGGATCCGCAATTGGATAAAGCACTGGAATTGTTAGAATAATGGATCAATCAAATTTTAAATTACCAAAACCGTCTTTAAGCAGCATAGTGATAGCTGTGGCTGCAGGAGTAGTTGTGGCTGTGGGGGTTTATCAGGCTCAAATAAGAGGTTTAATACCCAATAAGGGTATTGCACTTCCAAAGCCTCTTGAAGAAACAAGAACAATTTTTAAAGAAGAAAACGCTGTTATTTCCGTAGTAGAAAAAACATCTCCTTCGGTGGTGGCAATAGGGGTAACAAGCGGAACGGGTTTTGTGGTGTCGGATGAAGGCATTATTGCTACCAATAAGCATGTGGTGGCAGATGCGGAAACAAAATATACAGTGGTAACAAAAGATAATCAAAAATACGAAGTAAAAAGGATTTACAGGGATCCTCTGCTGGATTTGGCTTTGGTTCAAATTGACGCATCCGGATTAAAAGCTTTGGAACTGGGGGATTCAAGTAAACTAAAGGTTGGCCAGACTGTTATTGCCATTGGTAATGTTACTACCACAGGGGTTGTGTCCGGACTAGGCAGAAAAGCAGTAGGGGGTGATAATTTAATTCAAACAGATGCTGTCATAAATCTAGGAAATACCGGCGGGCCACTTCTAAATTCCAGCGGTCAGGTAATTGGGGTGAATGCGGTTCTTTCGGAAGGTGCGCAAAATATCGGCTTTGCCATTCCCATAAATTCTGTTAAGGCTATTGTTGATGAGTTTGTATCTCAAGGTTCTGTTTCCCGGCCATTTTTGGGTGTACAATATAGCTTTGTGCCGCAGGGAGCGTATATTCAGTCGGTAGTTGATTCCTCACCCGCCCAAAAATCCGGAATTGAGCAGGGGGATATTATTACAAAAATTAACGGACAGAATGCGGATAATGAAAGTAAGATTGCGGAGACGATACAAAACAGTGCTATTGGGAAAAAACTGGAGCTGGAAATCCGGCGGGACAATAAATTGCTTAAAATAGAAGTTACTTTATCAGAACTGCCTGCAGAGTAGTAATTATTGGCTCTAGATTTCCGTCTAAAATTCCTTCCAGATTGTGCCAGGATTTATTAAGGCGATGGTCGGTTACCCGGTTTTGGGGGAAATTATAGGTCCTGATTTTTTCCGCCCGGTCACCTGTGCCAACCTGCGCCGCTCTGTTGCCAGAAACTTCTTTGTGTTTTTTTTCTTCTTCCATTTGCCAAATTCTGGAACGAAGTAGATCCATGGCAATTTCTCTGTTTTGTGCCTGAAACCGTTCTGTTTGGGCTGTAACCACAATTCCGGTTGGAATATGTTTAAGCCTGACAGCTGTTGAAACTTTATTAACATTTTGTCCGCCGTGGCCTCCTGACCTGAAAGCTTCAAATGTAATATCGCCGGGATTAATGGAAACTTCCCTTGAAGTTACTTCCGGCAAAACTGCCACTGTGGCAGTGGAAGTATGAATTCTGCCGGAGGATTCGGTAATGGGTACTCTTTGTACTCGGTGAACGCCTGACTCATGCTTTAGCATATTATAACATTCTTTTCCTGAAATTTTGAGTACATTTTGATCCAGTTCTTCAATTTTCCAGCCCTTGTTTTGAGCAAATTTAGTATACATTCGAAGCAAATCTCCGGCAAAAATTCCAGCTTCTTCTCCGCCTGCAGCGCTTCTTATCTCCAAAATACAACTGTCTGATGTAATTTCACCCCCGGGGTGTAATCGCATTTTTTCACCCCGGGGGTGTTCTAGCTCTGCTTTTTGTTTTTCCAAAGCTTCAATTTCAGCTCTAGCCAATTCTGCTAACTCCGGGTCAGAAAGAAGCACCTGATTTTGGGAAATTTTTTTATCTATTGTATCTATTTGCTGGCGAATATAATCCATCTAACTTACCATTTGTTTTCTGGCCTGCATCAGAAGATCTTTTAAGGAGGGCCGGTCTTTTTTAGTTTCTTCTTTTTTATTTTTTCTGGCTTCCAAAATCCTTATTCTCTCTTCCTTTTTAACTTTGGATACTTCTGTTTTCTTTACAAATCTGTCAACTTGTCCTAATGTGTCAACAAATCTTTGCTGGCCGGTAAAAAGGGGATGGCAGGCAGAGCATATTTCTACGCGGATTTCCGGTAAAGTTGAGCCGGTGATAAAACTATTTCCACAGGCACAAGTAACCTTAGTCTCTGCAAACCATTGAGGATGAGTATTAGCTTTCATATGCGTTAATTATATCCTATGCGCCTTTTGATGTCTATGATGAGCTTCTTTGGCAAAAGTACCAAGAAATACGCCCGCTGCTATTAAAAGTGCTCCTATGGCAAAATCAACCGAGAGTTTTTCAGAAAGAATAAAAATAGCCAAAACAGTAGCCACAAAAGGTTCAATATATTGAAATAAATCAGCTGTCATGACAGAGGTTCTGGCAAGACCCCATTCAAACAAAAAGTAAGCGGAAACACTGGAGAGCATGGTCATATACAAAAGTCCCAGCAGGCCCAGTAAGCTTATTCTGTTTACCCAGTTGGGATTTTCTATGTATTCAAAGCCGGCCAGAGGGAAAAAAGTTATTACCCCGACAAGAAATGCAAATGCCACCACTGTAAGGGATGAGTAAATTTTAAGCATTGGCCGTGAAATTACTGCTCCTACTACCCAGGATGTGGATGCTAAGATAATTAACAAATTTCCTGTTAGGCTTTGGGTGTTAACTTGTCCGAACAGAGCTCTGGGAACTCCCACAATAATTAATGCTCCCATTAGTCCGGCAAAAATTCCCGCTAAATTAATTAAATAGACTTTTTCTTTTAAAAACCACCAGCCAAGTAAAACAGATAGCATGGGAATAATTAAAGTTAGCGTTGACGCATTTATTGCGGTTGTTTTTTGAATGCCGGTGAGGAAAAAAGTGATGTTTAAAGTGATTATTAAAACACCAATTAAAGTTAATTTTGGGATATCCTTTTTGTTAATTTTGATTTTTTTGGTTTCGGCCAGGAAAAATGGGGCTAAAAATAAAGAAGCCAGGGTAAAACGGAGAAATGCCAGTGTATAAGTGGGAAATTCCTGTAAAGTGATTTTAGCTATCACAAAATTACCACCCCAAATCATATGGGCAAGTATTAAAGCTAAATAAGGCCAGGGCTTTTTAAAAACAGCAGAAGTCATCTATATTAAGGATAGAGGATTTCCAGTAGGCGATCAAGTCCAAAAGAAAAACCAACAGCAGGAGTTTGTTTTTTAGAAAACATACCAATTAAATTATCATATCTGCCTCCGCCGCCAACAGAACCCCCACCATATTCTTCAATTTCCGCCTCAATAATCATGCCGGTATAATAATCCAAACCACGGGCTAAAGTGGGTGAGAATTCATATTTATCTTTAGATACGTCCAAATTTTCCAACTCTTTGAATATATTTTGTAAATTTTCCGTGGGTCCGTTAGATTCAATAGTTTGTAACTGCTCTTCTGAATAACCTGCTTTAATCAATTCATCAATCACACCTTCGCGGCCAATTTTTTTAATCTTATCAATTATCCGGATAATCGAAGGAGGTTGGTTGGCAAAATTATTTCTGTCATTTATTAAGATCTTAAAATTTTTGATCCCCAAAGCCTCTAGCGATTTTGCCACTGCTGCAATAATTAGAGCATCTTCTTTAGGATCGCTTGATCCGACAGAGTCAAAATCAAACTGGGTAAATTCCCTAAATCTGCCTTTTTGGGGATTTTCTCCGCGAAAAACCTGGCCAATTTGATATCTTCTAAATGGCAGGGGAGGATTGTAAGTGGCCACATATCTTGCCAAAGGGACTGTCAGGTCATAACGGAGAGCCAGTTTTCTACCACCTCTGTCAGTAAATTTATAAATTAACTTTTCTTCATCCCCATATTTTCCTTCTAAAGTTTCGGCAAATTCTATAGTGGGGGTTTCAATTGGAACAAATCCATATTCTTCCAAAACGCTGACAATTTTGTTTATTGCCTCACGCTTTCCTTTAGCCATCTCCGGCTTTATATCCCTAAACCCTTTTGGTGTTGGCGGTGCTTTAATCATATGCTCTTTTTCACTTTACTTCTTTTGCTTAATTCTTTCAAGATATCAGCAGGATTAATATTGAAGAAACTTAACATAACTAACAAATGAAAAGCTAAATCCGCCACTTCTGAAATAATTCTTTCTTTGCTTTCATTTCTTGCAGCTTTTATTACCTCTTTAGATTCTTCATCTACTTTTTGAATAATTTTATTCTTTCCTTTTTTAAACAAAGAAGCCACATAAGAATTTTTGGGCATTTTCTTTTTTCTATCTTCAATTATTTTATAGAGTTTATTAAGTGTCATATTATCTCCTTTTGGAAACAGGTTTTATTTCCGGTGTGGCATACACTGGTCCCAATTAGCTTCACTTTTATTAAAACCGTATCCTCATCACAATCCATAAAAATCCTTTTTACTTTTAATTTATTCCCTGACTGCTCACCTTTCATCCATAATCTTTTCCTGCTTCTGCTCCAAAAATATACCCAACCGGAATCTTTGGTTTTTTGTAAGGCTTTATTGTTTAAATAGCCCAGCATTAATACATCTTGAGTTTTATAATCCTGAATAATAGTAGGAGTTAATTTCATAGCAGACTCCTTACAGGAATATCCCTTTCATTTAAATAGTCTTTAACTTCTTGAATAGTTAACTCTCCAAAGTGAAATAAAGAAGCAGCTAAAGCCGCATCGGCAAATCCTTTATTAAAAATCTCTACAAAGTCTTTAAGTTTTCCGGCACCGCCGGATGCTATAACTGGAACAGAAACCGCTTGCGAAACCTGTCTTGTTAATGCCACATTAAATCCTTTTTTTGTCCCGTCAGTATCAATACTTGTTAATAAAATTTCACCAGCTCCAAATTTGACTGCTTTTTTTGCCCAATCAATTGCAGAAACTCTTGTATCAGTTCTTCCGCCATTGATGAATACATTCCAGTCTTTCCCAACTTTTTTACCGTCTAATGATAAAACTACACATTGACTACCAAATTCTTTGGCACAATCCGAAATTAATTTAGGATTTTTAAATGCCCCGGTGTTCACAGATACTTTGTCTGCCCCAGCTCTTAAAATTGTTCTCATATCAGAAACTGTTCTAACGCCTCCACCAACAGAAAAGGGGATTACTACTTCTTTTGCAGTTTTTCTAACCACATCGAGTAAAATATCCCTGTTTTCGACAGTTGCAGTAATATCCAAAAACACCAATTCATCTGCTCCTTGCTTGTCATATTCTTTAGCAAGTTTTACGGGATCACCGGCATCCCGAAAGTTTACAAATTGTATTCCTTTAACAACCCTGCCTTGGGTCATGTCCAAACAAGGGATAATTCTTTTAGCCAACATAGTTTGCTCCTTTCACAAAATTTTCCAGTAATTTAAAACCAACTAACCCACTTTTTTCAGGGTGAAATTGAACTCCCAGAATATTATCCTTGATAACAATACTGGCAAAATTTTCTCCATAATTGGTCACCCCTGCAACAACTTCCTGATCTTTGGGCAAACAATAAAAACTGTTTACAAAATAAAAATAACTTTCATTGCCAATACCCTTAAAAAGATTAGATCTTTGTTTTATTTTCACTTGGTTCCAACCGATTTGCGGAACTTTTCTCATTTTCTTAAATTTTTTAACTTGTCCTTTTAAAATCCTAAGACAATTAACATTTCCTTCTTCGCTCTTTTCAAATAAAAGCTGCATTCCCAAACAAATTCCCAAAAATGGCTTACCCATTTTAATTTCCTCGACAATAACTTTATCCAGACCTTTTTCTTTTAAATTTTTCATACCTTGCCCAGCTGCTCCAACACCAGGAAGAATAAGCGTATCCGCTTTTTTAATCACTAAAAGATCGCTGGAAATTTTACTTTCCACTCCAAGTTTATCCAAACCGTTTTTAACGCTTGCTAAATTGCCAATTCCGTAATCGATTACCACTATCATAGTTTTCCTTTCGTTGAAGGAATTTGATCTTTTGCCCGTTGATCTAGCTCACAAGCCATGCGGATAGCACGGGCTGTTGCTTTGAAAATAGCTTCAATTTTGTGGTGCTCATTCTCCCCGTATTCCACTTTTATAAATAAATTTACTTTAGCGTTTTGAGCAAAGCTGTCCCAAAAGTGTTTAACAAGTTCTGTCGGCAAATCACCAACTTTTTCCCTTTTAAAATCACACTCAAACCTAAATGAGTATCTGCCCGCAAAATCTATAGCAACTGTAGCTAAAGCTTCATCCATTGGAAGGATAAAAAATCCATAGCGATTTATACCCTTTTTATCTCCCAGGGCTCTTGCAAAAGCCTCACCCAAAACAATTCCTATATCTTCCACAGTGTGGTGCTCGTCAATATATGTATCCCCGGTTGCTTTAATTTCTAAATCAAATAATCCGTGTTTGGAAAATAAATCCAACATGTGATTTAAAAATCCTACAGGCGTATCAATCTTTCTTTCCCCAGTACCGTCAATATTTAAAGAAACGCCTATATCCGTCTCATTTGTTTTTCTCTCTATTATTGCTTTGCGTTTCATAAAATTATCTCTCCTTGTACAAGAGCTTTAAGAAAGTTTCCATTAGTCTGCATAGGGATAAATTTGACTCCAATATTTTTCGCAAAGAGCTTGTCAGTTGTCCTATCTCCACATACAAAAGAGTTATTTTTATCTATCTGATTTTCTTTAAGAATTTTTTTAACAAGAGTGGTTTTAGGTTTTGTGCAGATATATATCTTTTTAAACTTAATCCTATTTTCTTTGAAAATCTTGAGCATTTTATTTTGCGGAGCCTCAAAATCAGCTTTGGGGAATGAACCAGTTCCTAAGCCATCCTGTTTAGTAACCATGATAGGTTCATAGCCCTGTCTAACAAGTTCTTTAAGGCCTTTAATTACTCCATCTAGAATCTTTAGCTTTTCGATACTGTCAATTTGAAATGTATCCTGCGGCTCAAAAATTAAAGTTCCATCTCGGTCTAAAAAGGCATATTTTCTATACTCAAACCCCTTAAATATTTTAATAACTTTATTATTCTGCTGCTTTGTACCAATAGTTAATCTGATAGCATTTTCTAATAAACGTACAATTATTTTATTTTTTGCCAAATAATTTTTTAATTGTTCAAAATTTTTATTTACTTTTAGATACAAAAAATTGGCAGATGACGGATAGACTGTTAAATAAGGAATCTTTTTCAGCTCTTTATAGACTCTCCCTCTTTCCCTAATTATTTCTTCCAAAACATATTTAGTTTTGCTCAAATCTTCCAATGCTGCTTTGGCAGCAATTTCTGCAGCCAAGTTTACATTATATGGAGGTTTAATTTTTAAAAGCTGGTTAACAAAAAATGATGATGAAATACTATACCCAAGCCGGAGCCCCGCAATGCCAGCCCATTTACTAAAAGTTCTGGTAATAATCAAATTTTGGCATTTGTTTATTAATGAAGCAACAGTTTTTCCACAAAATTCAAAATATGCTTCATCAACCAAAACCAATTTTCCTGTATTTAGTAATTCAATAATTTGTTTTTCCTCACTGGCCGTACCAGTTGGATTGTTTGGATTACAAATAATAATTAATTTAACTCTCTGGTCTATTTTTGATTTAATTGTTTTAATATCCAAAGAAAAATCTGATTTCCTGGGAACTGATAAAACAATACCCTTGTTAAGTTTTATTAGTGTTGTATACATTCCAAAAGTTGGAGGACAATTTATTACCTTATCTCCGTCATTTAAGATGAGCCTTAAAAACAAATCCAATAATTCATCAGATCCAGTCCCTACCGTTATTTCTTTCATTTTTACTCCAGCATAATCTGCTAAGTCCTGCCTTAAGCTTTTGTATTCCGGATCAGGATAATAGTTGTAATACTTAAAATCTGCTAAAGCCTTGGAAATTTTAGGAGAAAAGCCATAAGGATTTTCTCCAGCATTTAGTTTGAGAAAATCTCCCTCCAAATCCCACAAAGAGGGAACACTAAGATAGGGATCCATTTTAGATACATCTTCTCTTATAAATTTTTCTAATTTTTTTGGTTTCATATTATTCCTTCAAATCTAATGGAGGCAGAGTTCTTGTGGGCAGGTAATTGCTCCATTGTTGCAACTGTTTCAATTGTTTCTTTAATTTTTAACAATCCCTTTTTAGTGCACTTTTGCACCTGCATCCATTTTCCAAATGCGTCTACTCCTAAGGGCGGGTACATCTTTGCCATACCTCCAGTGGGTAGAATGTGATTTGCTCCGGTTGCATAATCCCCACTGGATTTTGAAGTGTAGTTTCCCAAAAAGACTGAACCGGCATTGGTAATTTTTCCTACTAACTTTTCAGGATTTCTGGTCATAATTTCCAAGTGCTCCGGTGCATACTCATTGGAAAACTTTATTGCTTCATCAAGCGAATCAACAACAGCAAATAAACCATATTTTTCCAAAGAGATTTTAACCCTATCTTGTGTTGTAAGCTTTGGTAATTGTTTTTCTATTTCTTGAATTGTTTCCTCTGCAACTTTTTGAGAAGTTGTTAATAGCACACAAGCAGAATCTTCTCCGTGTTCTCCATCGGCAAGTAAATCAGCAGCAATAAATTTAGGATTGGCTGTTTCATCTGTAATGATAAAAACTTCAGATGGACCGGCCGGCATATCAATAGCAATCTTTTCTAATGCCAAAATCTTTGCAGCAGTTACATAAGTATTTCCTGCTCCAAATATTTTATAAACATTGGGTATAGTTTGCGTTCCATAAACCATTGCAGCAATAGCTTCTGCACCACCAACTTTATAAATTTGTTTAATTCCTAGCATTTCAGCCGCAAGTAAAACAACTGGATTAATTTGCCCGTTTGGTTGTGGGGGAGTGCAAATAATAATTTCTTTACATCCGGCAATCTTTGCAGGAATTGCTGTCATCAAAAGTGATGAGGGATAAACTGCTTTACCTCCAGGAATATATAACCCAACCTTTTCGATTGCCCTCCATTCTCTCCAAACCCTTATTCCTTTTTCGGTTTCGATTATTCGATCTTTTTTAGTTTTAAGCTGGTTTTTGCAAACTGCAGCGATATTTTTAAACATTTGTCTTAAAGCAAAAATGACTTGAACATCAACTTGGTTATATGCCTTATCTAATTCTTCTTTTGTAACCTTTATTGAGTAATTAGAATTACCATTAAATTTTCTAAAATAATTAACCAATGCTTTATCACCATTTTGTTTAACATCTTCCATGATCTTTTTAACTACCGTAGTTACAGCCTGATAAGTACCGGCCGATCTGTTAATAATTCTTTGGTATTCTTTTTTAGATAAATCTTTAAGATAAATTGTTTTCATATAATTTTTTCTATTGGTAAAACAATGATTCCTTGAGCACCAATATTTCTTAACCTTTCTATTGTTTCCCAGAAAACTTCTTCTTTTATAACTGTCTGAACTGAAATCCAACCTGTTTTTGCTAAAGGGGCAATAGTGGGAGATTTTAAGCCGGGTACCATTTTCTTTATCTTTGGCAAAATCTCTTCAGGAGCATTCATCATTACATATTTATAATCTTTGGCAGATAAGACACCCTTGAAGCGGGTCAGAAGTTTATCTATAAGGATCTTTCTACCATTTAGTAATGATTTTTCATTTGCTACTAAAACAGCTTCAGAATCATATATTTTAGTCAGCGTTTTTAAATCATTTAGAGCGAGTGTGCTGCCTGTGGATGTCAGATCAACCACGGCTTGTGCTACCCCTAAAGCAGGTGTTATTTCTACTGAACCGCTGATTCTTACTACCTTCACTGGAATATTTTTTTCTTTAAAAAATTTCTTTGTAGATTCCGGAAATGAAGTAGCGATAGTTTTCCTTTTTAGGCCAGCCAAATCCTTGATATCTGAATCTTTAGGGACAGCTACCATCAAAGAGCAAAATCCATATCTTAAATTAAGCAACTTCTTAACTTTTGGTCTTTCTTCATTTAGTATATTTTGACCCAAAATACCTAAATCAACTGTTCCGGAAGCAACATAATCAGGAATATCATCATCTCTGACATACAAGATTTCCAGAGGGAAATTTCTGCACAGGGAAAATAGCCTTTGATTGTAACTCTCAAATTCAAGGCCGGATTTGCGCAAAAACTCAAGCGTCTCATCGGTCAAACGCCCTTGCTTTTGTATTGCCAGTTTTAAATTTTTATCATTTAATGTTTTCATATTTTTTCCTTTAAAAAACCTCCCGTTCTTTGCCCACTACGAAAATAGTGAACAAGGAACGAGAGGCATTAAAAAAGGACCTCCCGCGGTCCCATCCTGTTTGTCTCGATAATTTCTTATCGGACCTCTTGGTGGCGACTTTGGTTTTCCAACATCGTCTGTTGTATTTTACAGTTTAACTTCTGTAGGGTATTTTGACCCTCGGCTCGTGAATCGTGACTTCACTTAAAACGCTTTTAATATTAAGTTGTAAATTACATTATACCACCAAAATACTACTTTGTCAAGTACCAACTATAGGTTACTCTAAGTTAACATCTGCAAGCAATCTTTCCAGAGGATCAACTGCTTGTGGAATATGTCTTAAAGGCAGATTTGCTCCAGCCTCAAAAAATAATCTTGTTCTCCAAAGGGCAGGTCTGGTTTCAACCGGAGTTCCTGGTTCTGTTTCGCCGGCTATTACTTTGTAAAGTTCGCCGCGCATCTCTTGAATTCGCAATAAATATTCAAGAGTAGTTTCAGGAGGCCAAAAAATACCTTCTCTGGCAGAATGTGTATTCATTGCGCCAAATAAAACTACTGCCAAACCAAAAGCTTCAATTTGTTCAATTTCTGGATCTAACAAGCGGGATCTTGAAGCAGATAAGATTTCTTCCAAATGTCTTCCTGTAATATTGCCCGGCCTATTTAGGGTATGGGCTACCAGATGAAATCCTTGTTCAGCTTGCCAAACAAAATCCCAGGGAGAACCGGCCAGCGCCTCTCTGATCAGATACGGTTTTGGTATCCAACTGCTTAAGTATAAACCTAAAAGTTCTGCAGTGCGGTTGACAGTGTTGAACGGAGTATTAGGGTAATCTCTATAGCCTGGATGTGTTTGAAATCCTTCTGGTGTGTATAAATATATTTCTCTGTCTTTAGCCATATTAACCGAGCAGACTAAACTAATCTTAAATAGAAAGGTTAGTCTTTGTCAACTTGCAGTTACACATCCACCCCCGGGGTGGAAGCTATTTTAGGTTTGCAGGAACTTTCAGGAAGACATTATTTTCCAATGCTGAATTAGTATTTTCTTGCAGGAATGCATCTTTTTTAACTACTGCTATTCCTTCTACCACATCTATTGTTTTTTCCTCTGAACCTGCAATAGTTATTTCTTGAGAGATGGTAACCATTTCCATGCCCGTAACAGTTCTGGCATCGGATAATTGGTGGGAAAGGGGAACTTTTTCGCCTCTGGTTTGCCATGCCATAATTTTTCCTTCACCTTCTGCAATTTCTCCTGTCATCTGCTTCCAGCTTTTCTGGATTGGGGCATCCAGTTCCAGTCTTTCCACAATGTCTCCCAAATGGTCTCCGGCATTGGCTATGTGTTCAAAAGGCATTCCTGCCAGGGCATAAGCCCTGATGGTAGCCGCATATTGAGCATAATCAGGAGACTTGGTTTTCACTTTGAAAGATTTGGCCCGGATGGGGGAGTAATTTTGGGCAGCGATAATTTGATTGTTTGATTTTTGAGGAATCATAAAGACAATTGTAATATAATAAGGGCTATGAGACAAACTGTGGAAAATACTGAAGGGTTCGTCGGAGGCCTTAGTTTTATTTTAGACAATGTGCCTGATAGCACTGCATTAAGACGAATGGCTCGACGCAATATTCGTCTTATTCGAACCATCGGTGAAGAATCATGGGAAATTTGGGTAGAAAATCATGAGATTGGTTATCGGTTGGGGTATTCCCCGCGCATACGAACCATTATTATGAGAGGAAAAGGTCTTGAATTAGGTCTGACTACAGACTGGCAGATGAGGAGAGCAATTGGCTTAAGGCAACAACTTTCAGGTGGACAACCTATAATGTGTGGGCTTGATGGTTTAGATTTAAAGTTTACCGCGGAAAAGAAAATATAGAATATCTTATTTTGACCTAAGATCACCTGTTAAAATTCGGGCAGCGGTTTCATGAGCATCTTTTTCGGCTATGTGTTCTGCTGGTCCTCCAACATCAGTACCCCCTTCTAGGGTGGTAGTATTTAACGCGTGTTCTGCCCTCCTTTTTATTGCTAAGTGCCTTTCAAGGCTTCTTTTTTTTTGCTCTTGATCTGCTGCCTCTTGCCCGCCGGGTTCCATGATTTGTACCTCCAAACCCATTTTACCACATTGTTAAATTTATGATAATATATCTTTTATGATTAAAAGCGCCATTATATTGGCAGGGGGGAAAGGGGAGAGGTTGCGGCCTTTTACCAGTGACCGGCCCAAACCGATGGTGGAGGTTAACGGCAAACCAATTCTGGCTTATCAGTTAGATCAACTAAAAAAGGCTGGGGTTGAACTGGTAGTTTTTGCCTGTAGTTATCACCGCGAGGCTTTGCAAAAGCACATTGGTTCTGGAAGTAAATACGGAATGAAAGCCTTATTTTCCATAGAAGAAACTCCTTTGGGTCGCGGTGGCGGTATCAAAAAAGCCATGAAGGAGTTACCGGAAGGGTGGCAAGATGTGGTGGTATTAAACGGGGATAATTTATGGAAATTGGATCTTTCGGGTATGATGAAAAAACATAAAGAAAAAAATGCTATGGCGACCATTGCCGTGGTGCCTCTCAGAAGCCCTTATGGAGTGGTGGAATTTAATGATTCAGATGAAATTTTAGGATTTTCCGAAAAACCGCTTCTTCCTCATTGGATTAATCCCGGCATTTATATTTTCTCCAAGGAAATTGAGCCGCTTTTACCTGATGAGGGAGACCATGAAATAGAAACTTTTCCCAAACTTCCACAAGACAGATTTATAGTTTTCAAAAGTACTAATTACTGGAGAGGTGTGGATACTGTAAAAGATTTGACAGAGGCAGAAAAAGAAGTAGCAGAAGAATTTAGGGAATAACAAAGATAAAGCCTGCCTCAAAAATATCATTCCCATTTTTTGTACCTGTTAATATCACAAAATCATTTAATTTAACTTGGGACTGGCTATTTAGCGATACAGCCACATTTTTTACATCCTTATCTTTTAATGTGATTAACTTGTCCGAAATAGAGATAATTTGACCCCATAAATAAGTCTTGAGTTGGGAGTTGGTAGTTGGTAGCAAAATAATTTTTTTGGCAGTTAAAACCCCTGTGTCGTCTATATCTCCCAAGGCGGCTACATAGTTTTTTAGGTTTAAAGTTTTAGGGGAAACAGTATCCTGGTTAATGGTGACTATTTTTGCCCCGTTTTTGGTAATCACGGTTAGAGAATTGTTGGTTTTATTTTCAACAGTGCCAACATAGGATTTGTTGGTAAGTTTTTGAGCGACCTCTCTCTTTAATTTGGCAGCTTTGGAAGCTATTCCTTTTTTCAATTCCTCGAGTTTAGATTTGATTTCTGAAGAGGGGGAGGCGTCCACTGCCAAAGCATAAGGAATTATAAAATTTATTATAATTATAATTATTATGATATTTATTAACTTAATCATATTTTTTCTTTTGAATAATAAACAGTCCGTTCAATGGATTTAGACTCGCCGTTTTGACCAAAAACTACGGCTGTTAAATTATTAACTCCCTTATCAAGTTTGATGACTGTAGAAAAAGAGCCGTCTTTTTTGGATTCAATTACCAGATCCTGGGAGTCGGTAGTGATTAAAACTTGAGTAAATGGAAGAGTGTTGCCTGAAACAATAACCGAAGGTTGAAAAGTCAATAAATTTTCTTCCGGCAGGTCCAAGTCTATTCTTAAACTTTTAGGCAGGATGGTGACAGGACCCCGTGTAGTGTAAGAGGAATTGTTTTGTGGGGAATTTAAAATATAATAAAGCCCTGATAAAAATATCAGACCAAAAATCAAAATAAGCGATTGAGAAAGATAAAAGGCTTTGGAAGATAGTTTCCGGGTAAGTTTCATTATTGAACAATTTTAGCATATTTGTTAGTATGCGTTTACTATGGATATTTACTGGTTGGGACAGGCTTGTTTTAGGTTAAAGAGTAAAAATGCGACTGTTGTAATAGATCCATATGATCCGGATTTTACCGGGTTAAAATTGCCCAAAGATTTGCAGGCGGATGTAGTTTTAACAACGCATGACCACAAAGATCACAATAATGTTTCAGCAATTTCCGGGCCTTCCGGCGCAACCCCACCGTCATTTAAGGATCCCGGAGAGTATGAAGTAGCAGGTGCGGTTGTAACAACAATCTCTTCTTTTCATGATAATAGTCAAGGTTCAGAGCGAGGCAAAAATATCATTTTTCATCTGTTGCTTGATAATTTAAATATTGTTCATTTAGGGGATTTGGGGCAGGCTAAATTAACAGAGGAACAAATTGCCCAAATCGGTCAAACAGATATTTTACTAATTCCCGTTGGATCTGTTTATACAATAGATGCTAAAGCAGCATCTGATATTGTTTCACAATTGGAGCCAAAAATTATTATCCCTATGCACTTTAAAACAGAAGGATTGAAATTTGAACTGGAACCAATTGATAATTTCTTGAAAGAAATGGGAGCAGAAGGGGCTCTTCCGCAACCCAAACTGTCTATAACTAAAGAAAAACTGCCGGAAGAACCACAGGTAGTGGTTTTGAGTAAATCCTAATGGCTAATGTTACCAAGCTGCCCCCGCAAAATATAGATGCAGAACAATCCCTTTTGGGAGCGCTTCTGATTGATAAAGATGCCATTGTCCGAGTTTCCGAAATAATTCGCGCCGTCAATTTTTACAGGAGCGAGCAGCACGGTGCTATTTATTCGGCCATGCAGAGTCTTTTTGAAAGGCGGGAGCCGATTGATTTGGTTACCCTGACAGAGGAGCTAAAAAGAAGCGGAGTTTACGATAAAGTTGGAGGTTCGGCATATCTTACTACCCTGGTCAATATGGTGCCAACTGCTGCCCATGTGGAATATTACGCCAGAATTATTAAAGAGCATGCTGTCAGGCGGAGCCTGATTTCCCAGGCCACTGGTTTAATTGAAAAAGCTTACGATGAGTCCCAGAAAATTGAGGATTTGCTGGAGCAGGCAGAAACAGGCATTTTTTCTCTGGCCCAGCAGCATGTGGCCAGGGATTTTATCCCAATAAAGGACGCCTTGACAGCTTCTTTTGACAGGCTTGATGAACTGCAAAAAAGTTCCGGAAAACTGCGGGGAGTGCCAACCGGATTTAAGGATTTGGATAATAAACTGGCCGGCATGCAGGATTCAAATTTGCTGATTTTGGCTTCGAGACCCGGGCAGGGAAAAACCAGTATGGCTTTAAACATTGCCCAGTTTGTGGCAGTTTCGGCTCAAATTCCGGTGGGGATTTTTTCTCTGGAAATGAGTCAGGAAGAGCTGGTAGACAGATTACTGGTGGGTCAGGCTGACATTGATGCCTGGAAACTTAAAACAGGCAGATTAGATGAGAAGGATTTTGATAAACTGTCTTTGGCCATGGGGGAGCTGGCTGAAGCGCCGCTTTTTATTGACGATACTCCCGGAAGCTCAATTTCCGAAATAAGAACCAAAGCCCGCCGTTTGCAGATTGAACACGGGTTAAAATTTTTAATCGTGGATTATTTGCAACTTATTCACGGAAGAAATCTGGAAAATAGGGTGCAGGAAGTTTCGGAAATATCACAGCAGCTTAAAAATCTGGCAAGGGAGTTAAAAATTCCGGTTCTGGCAATTTCTCAACTTAATCGATCAGTTGAGGCAAGAGGTACCAAAAGACCTCAATTGGCAGATTTAAGAGAATCAGGCGCCATTGAGCAAGATGCGGATGTGGTGATGTTTATTTACAGGGAGGATCCGGAAAAGCCGGAGCTGGTCACTTTGGATATTCAAAAACACAGAAACGGGCCAATAGGCGAGATTCAAATGATGTTTAGGGCAGACAGGACCAAGTTTTATGGAATGGAAAAAACCAGAGGCAGACCAATTAAAGAAGAAACTAAAGAACTAGCTGCAGCTGCTTAAATTTCATTTTTCCGTAAGAAAGTATATAATTTAAATAGTAAGTCTTCTGTCCATGAATACAAATGATCAAATAGTTAAAGAGATCCTGCTGCATCAGAGTTATGTTACCCCTGATGATATTGCCAAGGCAGAGCAGTATGCCAAAGAGCATAATGGCTCTTTGATTGATTATCTGTATAATACAGGCTTAATTAACAGAAACCTGCTTGGTCAGGCTGTGGCAGAAGCTTTTAAAGTGCCTTTTTTTAATTTAGCAACCAGTCCACCTCCACCGGGGCAAATTCTAAAAATTCCAAAAGATTTAGCCTCTAAGTATTATTTAGTTCTGGCAGAGGAGGAACCTACTAAAGTTACCATAGCCACGGCAAATCCCAATCAAGAAAATCTCAAAGAGCAATTACAAAAACTCATTCCTGGAAAAATAGTTACCTTAGCCTACAGCTTCCCTAAAGATATTGAAAGCTTGTTTGTAAGCTATAGACAACCACTAGTGGCAAGACTAAGCCAAGCTTTGAAAGATACACCCGGTTTTGCTCCAAAAATCCTGGAGGAGCTTTTTGAAGAAGCGTCAGTTGATAAAGTTTCGGATATTCATTTTGAACCTCGGGAAGATGCTGTTGTTATTCGTTTTAGGGTTGACGGAGTGTTGCAAACACACGGGAATATCCCAAAATCTTTATACGAGAATATTTTAAACAGGATTAAAGTTCAGTCAAGACTGCGGATTGACGAACATAGGGAACCTCAAGATGGCGCCATGAGAATGACAGTAAACGGAAAAACTATTGATCTGCGTATTTCAATTGTTCCCACCATTGACGGTGAAAAAACTGCCATCAGAATACTTTCTGCCTACCTCCGTGATTTTAATCTTGCTGATATTGGTTTTTCCACTTCCGGACAGCAGCTTATTTCTAAGGCAATCAGAAAGCCCTTTGGCATGATTATTTGTACAGGGCCAACAGGATCAGGAAAAACTACTACTCTTTATGCGTTGATAAAGCTTTTAAATAAGCCGGAGGTTAATATTACTACCATTGAAGATCCCATAGAATATAGAATAACAGGTGTTAATCAAATTCCGGTTTCAGAGGCTACAAATCTTAGTTTTGCCAAAGGTCTCCGCTCAATTATCAGGCAAGACCCAAATATTATTCTGGTGGGTGAAATTAGAGATGGGGAAACTGCAGAAATTGCAGTTAATGCCGCGTTAACCGGTCACCTTCTTTTAACAACTTTTCATGCCAATGATGCTGCCACTGCCATTCCAAGGCTTTTGGATATGGGGGTTGAGCCGTTTTTAATGGCCTCCACAATAGAGTTGATTATTGCCCAAAGATTATTGCGTGTAATCTGCCAATCATGCAAAATGAGCCAATCTTATCCTAGGGATTATATTCATAACTATTTTCCTAATTTAAAAAATCATTTCATTGATGAGTCTACAACTTTATATAAAGGTAAGGGTTGTGAGGTTTGTCATGGCACAGGTTATAAAGGCAGAAGCGCAATTTTTGAGTTTATTGAAATCGGGAAGGCCATGAGAGAATTGGTATTACAAAAACCTTCTGCTTCCCAAATATGGCAACTTGCCAAATCCGAGGGCGCTAAAGATTTATTTGAAGATGGGATGGAAAAAGTTAAAGCAGGTATCACCACTTTGGAGGAAGTATTGCGGGTGGCTTCTCCCCGCTCTTAAAAATGTTTAGTAGCGAGGACAAAGATTATTTTTTAGAAAATCTGGCTGTAATGATTGCCTCGGGTATTGATGTATCCTCGGCAATTACTTCTTTAAAACAGGAAACAAAATCCAAAAAAATGCTTAAAATTTTGGGTTTAATTGATGCGGAAATCAATTCCGGCTCCACCCTTTGGATGGCTCTTCAAAAAAGTAAATTATTACCAAATCATGTTATAGCTTTAATTAGGCTGGGAGAAGAGTCGGGTAGATTGCCGGAAAATCTAAAAATGGTTGTTAATCAGCAGCAAAAAGACAGGGAATTTGCTTCAAAACTTCAATCAGCCATGATTTATCCTGTGATAGTATTAACCCTAACATTGATAATAGGGCTTGGTATAGCTTGGTTTATTCTACCCAGATTAAGTTTGGTTTTTTCCCAGCTTAGAGTGGAATTGCCTTTGATCACTAAAATTTTAATTTTTGTTGGTAAATTTTTAGGCGAATTTGGGATAGTTGTAATTCCGCTTCTAATCTTTTTGATTATTTTTACAGTCTTCTTTCTCTTTTTTGCTAAAAAAACAAAATTTCTAGGGGAGTTTATATTAATGAGGCTTCCCGGTATTAGTAAGATTATTATGGAAACCGAACTTGCCAGATTTGGGTTTATTTTAGGTGAACTGCTTAAAGCAGGACTAATAGTGACTGATGCGCTAAGTTCACTGGTATCTTCAACAACAATAGAGGCTTATCAAAAATTATATTTAAGTTTAGAAAAAAGTATTGGGCAGGGTAATTCTTTTGAGTCAAGCTTCAAATTATATAAAGATACCAACAAATTAATGCCTTTTCATATTCAACAAATGATTATTACTTCAGAGAGATCAGGTAAGCTGCCGGAGGTGCTTGTAAGTCTTGGCCAAACCTTTGAAGAAAAACTGCAGACTACTACCAAAAATTTAATAGTAATACTGGAACCAATTCTTTTGATTATTATTTGGTTGGGAGTGCTTTTTGTGGCTTTATCAGTTATTCTGCCGATTTATTCCCTTATCGGAGGATTGAATAAATAGGAGTTAGGAATTAGAAGTTAGCTTATTAGTACAAAAATTATGGACATTCTAGTTAGTTATAAAGATTTAATTGTTTGGCAAAAATCTTGATTACATCAAAGCGGATAGTTTATTAGATGAAGTCATGCGCATGTTAAATAAAATGACTAATGGATAATCCTAAAAAGCTAAAAAACTACAACCTACAAGCTAATTTGGGTTTTACCCTACTTGAGGTTATTTTGGTAATTGCCACAATTGCGGTTTTGGCTGCAATTTCTGTTCCTGTTTATTCCAAGCTACAAGTTAAAAATGATCTGGATGTGGCTGCTAATACTGTTACACAAACTTTAAGAAGAGCCCAAACCCTTTCTCAAGCAGTAGATGGAGATGATACTTGGGGAGTTAAGCTTCAAAGTAGTGATATAACATTATTTAAAGGGACGAGTTACGCTGCCAGAGATATAGACTTTGATGAAGTTTATTCTTTGTCCGGCAATGTTACCCCCTCGGGTATAACAGAGGCAGTTTTTTCTAAACTCTTAGGGACTCCAAATACTACAGGTACTATAACCTTAACCAGTTCCAATAATGATGTCCAAAATATCACCCTTAACTCAAAAGGGGTTCTCGACTATTGAGGTTTTACTGGCCTCTACAATATTGGTTTTGATAGTTACCGCTTTTATGGGGGCTTATATTTATGGAAGTGAAAGCACTGCTTTAGCCGGGCAAAGAGTAAGGGCTGTATTTTTGGCAGAAGAGGGTTTGGAGGCAAGCAGAAATATCCGTGATGAAAATTTTTCCAATTTAACAGATGGAACTAAAGGTCTTTCAATATCTGCTAACCAATGGACTTTTTCAGGAAGCTCTGATCTAACAGACAGTTTTTATACCCGACAGATTACCATTAGTACAGTTGACTCCAGCAGAAAACAAATTACCTCTGCTGTTTCTTGGCAGCAAAATCCCCAAAGAACAGGAAGTGTAAGTTTAATAACTTATTTGACCAATTGGAAAGCCAGCGCTTCTCCTCCTGCTACTTGTAATGATTACGCAATACTGCAAGGTTACAGTCTTGGAACATGCAGGCAAAACACTACCCAGTGTACAAATAATTCAGAGGTATATCTTTCAGGAGGTGATTCCAATTGTGTGACGAGTTTCCCGGGTGATCCCAGCCATGATACTTGTTGTGCCTTGCCATGAAAAATTA
>DOWS01000022.1:9749-23471 GCA_003519445.1 Candidatus Daviesbacteria bacterium | reverse complement strand
TACATCAAAAACATGATTACCGGAGCTGCCCAAACAGACGGAGCCATTTTAGTGGTGTCTGCCCCTGACGGTCCCATGCCTCAAACTAGAGAACATTTACTGCTGGCTCGCCAGGTTGGTGTTCCTGCTATTGTGGTTTATTTAAATAAAGTGGATATGGTTGATGACGCGGAACTTTTGGATTTGGTGGAAGAGGAAATCAGAGATTTACTTAAAAAATATGAATACGATCCACAGTCACCTATTATCCGGGGCAGCGCTAAAAAAGCTTTGGAAGGTGACCCGGAAGCTGTTAAGAGCATTGAAGAGTTAATGACTAAAGTTGATGAGTGGATCCCAACCCCTGTCAGAGATAAAGATAAACCATTCTTAATGGCAGTTGAGGATGTTTTCTCTATTAAAGGTAGGGGAACTGTGGTTACAGGAAGAATTGAGCGGGGAGTGGTTAAAGTTAATGAAGAAGTGGAAATTGTGGGAATTAGGCCAACTAAAAAAAGCGTAGTGACTGGTATTGAAATGTTCCATAAAATGCTGGATCAAGGTGAGGCTGGAGACAATGCGGGAATTTTACTTCGGGGTATTGAAAAAGACGATGTGGAGCGTGGACAGGTTTTGGCAAAGCCCGGATCTATTACCCCCCACTCTGAATTTGAAGCAGAAGTTTATGTTTTAAGTAAAGAAGAAGGTGGCCGCCACACCCCATTTTTCAAAGGTTACAGGCCCCAGTTTTATGTTCGAACTACTGATGTAACAGGTGAAGTTCAGCTTCCTGAAGGGGTGGAAATGGCCATGCCGGGTGATACTGTGAAGGTTGTTGGAAAATTAATTACACCTGTTGCTATGGAAGATGGTTTGCGATTTGCTGTCCGCGAAGGCGGCAAAACCGTTGGCGCAGGAGTTATTACCAAAATAATAGCTTAAATAGTATAATAGTTAGTACATTGAAAGGGGAATAAAAGACTTATGCCAAGAGGACGCATCCGCGTTAAATTAAAAAGTTATGATCATCGGGTGTTGGATAACACCTGTGAGTCCCTTTTGGATACGGCTCTTAGAACTGGCGCCAAAATTGTTGGCCCCATTCCCCTTCCTACTAAAACAGAACGCATTACAGTTTTAACTTCCCCTCATACTGATAAAGATTCCCGGGAAGCTTTTGAAATTAAAACCCACAAAAGAATGATTGATATTATTGAACCCACCCCAAAAACCATTGATTCCCTGATGCATCTTGAAATCCCCGCAGGGGTTGACATTGAAGTCAAGATGTAGTTTTGATAAAATATTCTGTAATGGTTATTTATTACCGGAATAAATTCCTTGAAGTATTCGGAGTATCAATGTTGCTGTTTATCTTTATTATTGGATGGATTATATTTTTGCTATCGAATGTTGACAATCTTTTTTGGGTAGGAATGGGTAAATTGATGCCAGCTATTGGCATTATTGCCTATGGGTTATATATCTGGAGTCATTATCTTCTTGCAAAAGCTAAAGGTTATTCCGGATGGCTTACATTGCTGGCGTTAATTAATACAATAGGATTAGCTATCATTTTTCTATTACCTGATAGAAGAAAAACAGGATAATACTTTTTGGGCTTGCATTCAGCTTCGAGTTTGTGGTAAAATTTCCCTACTGATGATTTTGTTGTCAGGTTGATATATAAATTTTCAATTTCAGTAGATCGCGCGTCGAGAGATACGGCGAATCTTAAGCGAAATACTGAGTGAGCGTCCCTTAAAAAGGCCTCACTCTTTTTAGTGCAAAAATGATTAATACACTTTTGGGAACAAAAAAGAATATGACCAGTACTTATGACTCCCGCGGAAGGCGGGTTGGGGCTACTATTGTAGAAATTGCGCCCAATTTTGTAACCCAAATTAATGATAATTCCCTGCAACTTGGGTATGGTACTAAAAAATCAGTCAAAAAACCCCAGCTTGGACATACTAAAAAGGTTGGACTTGAACAACCTATCCGTTGGTTTAGGGAAGTAGAAAAAAACGGAGATGATATACAGCCTGGAACAGAAATAAAACTGGACCAGGTTTTTTCTTTGGGAGATGCTGTTAGGGTAACAGGAACTTCCAAGGGAAAAGGTTTTCAGGGAGGGGTAAGGAGATGGGGTTTTCACGGAGGGCCTAAAACCCATGGTCAATCAGATAGACATAGAGCTCCCGGTTCCATTGGTTCGGGAACCACTCCGGGCAGGGTTTATAAAGGTAAAAAAATGGCCGGGCATATGGGTAATGTAAAATCTTCTGCAAAAAATTTGGAAGTAGTTAGCTTGGACAAAGAAAAGAATTTATTAACAATTAAAGGTGCTGTACCGGGTGCAACAGGAGGGTTTGTGATGGTGACAAAATTGGGAAGAGTTAAAGGTTACACTCCCCCACCGGAGGAAAAAGTAGAAGAACCCGAGGAGTCTCCTTCGCCAATGGCTTCGGCGCCCGAGGGAGGAGAACAAAATGCCAGTTAAAAAACTTAAAACTCAAAACTTAAAACTTAAAACTACAACTCAAAAATTAAAAGTTGTAAAAATAACAAAATTATCCGTACCTGTTTATTCTCTAACAGGAAGATCTGCTGGAATTATGGTGCTACCAAAAGAAATTTTTGGAGCAAAGGTAAATAATAATTTACTTGCACAAGCTGTGAGGGTTTATACAACTAATGAAAAAAATTTCACTGCCAAAACAAAAACCCGCGGCAAAGTTAGGGGTTCTACTGCCAAAATTTATAAACAAAAAGGAACGGGTAGGGCAAGACATGGTTCGATCAGGGCACCGATTTTTGTGGGCGGAGGAATAGTTTTTGGCCCGGAACCCAGGAAAGTAAGGTTGGAATTACCCAAAAAGATGAAAAAACAAGCTCTAATTTCCGCATTTTCTGCCAAGATGGCTGACAAAGAAATTTTAGGTCTTTCGGGTTTGGAAAAAGCTACAGGTAAAACAAAAGAAGTTGCTAGTTTAATGGAAAAAATAAAAGTAAAAAACGCTTTAATTGTGACCGGGGAAAAAATTAATAATGTGACAAGAGGAGTTAGAAATCTTCCCAAAATAAATGTCTTACCAGTGGCTCAAATAAATGTTTATGAAATTCTAAGGCATCAGTTTATTCTTTTATCAAAAGAAGCTGTGGAAAAGCTTGGAGACAAAAAATGATTATTTTACTTAAGCCCCATATCAGTGAAAAATCAATGAAACTTGCCTCGCTCGGTGAATATACATTTGAAGTAGCAAAGAATGCCAACAAAAAACAGATCATAGAAGCAGTGCAAGAAAAATTTAAAGTTTCGGTTGTTGCGATTAAAACTATTAATTTAAGAAGTAAAACAAAAATACAAAGAAGGATAAGAAAATTTTATCAGACAGGAAAATCGAAAAAGGCCATAGTTAGGGTTAAAAAAGGTCAAATTATACCCATTTTTGAGACACCAAAAGAGGAAGCAGTAGTAACAACCATAGAAGGTGAACCAATAAAAATAAAAGAGAGAAAAGATATTTTAGGAAGGACTAAAGTGAAAGTAGAAAAAACCGCAGTGGGAGCAGCGCCTACTACACAAAGGAAAGTAATTACAGGAAAATAGTAATATGAAAACATTAAATACTAAACATTTAAAAACAATATTAAAAAAGCACTCCGGAAGATTGCACGGACGGGTGACTGTGAGAGGACAGGGCGGAAGGCATAAAAGATATTACAGAGAGATTGATTTTAAGAGAAATAAATTTGGGGTTGAAGGAATAGTAGAAGCTTTAGAATATGACCCAAACCGCAATTTAGACATAGCGCTGGTTAAATATTCTGATAAAGAATACAGATATATTCTGTCTCCATTGGGGCTTAAAATAGGTGAGAAAATATTATCTGCAGAAAAAGCAGAAGTAAAAGTTGGAAATGCCTTAATGCTTAAAAATATGACCGTAGGAACTTTAGTGCATAATGTGGAGCTTGTTCCGGGTATGGGCGGGCAACTGGGGCGGAGTGCAGGTGTGGTTATCCAACTTTTGGCCAAAGAAGGTAATTTTGCCCATTTGAAGTTGCCCAGTGGAGAGGTTAGAATGGTTCCTCTGACTTCTATGGCTAGCGTTGGGCGCTTGGGTAATGAAGACAGAAAACAAATGGTAGTTGGTAAAGCCGGAAGATCCCGCCATATGGGTATTAGGCCAACTGTTAGAGGCGTTGCCCAGGATCCTGATTCCCACCCGCATGGTGGAGGGGAAGGAAGATCAGGAATTGGTAGAAAGCGGCCGATGACTAAATATGGCAGGCCGGCTGTTGGCAAAACCAGAAATAAAAAGAAAATGTCTAATAAATATATTATTAAAAGGAGGAAGTAATGCCTAGAAGTAGTAAAAAAGGGCCGTTTATTGATGAAAAGTTGATGAAAAAAGTACTTAAACAAAAAGAGTCAGGACAAAAAACACCCATTAAAACATGGGCGCGCCGTTGTCAAATCCCGCCGGATTTTGTGGGGCATACATTTTTGGTACATCAGGGTAAAAATTTTATATCCGTGTTTGTAACAGAAAGCATGGTGGGACATTGTTTAGGTGAATTTTCCCCAACCAGAATATTTAGATCTCATGGTTCAGTGACCAAAAGAACTTTGGAGAAAACTTAAATGGAAATACAAGCCATACAAAAATATATACATACCGCTCCCAGAAAACTCCGGCTGGTGGCAGATATGATAAGAAAACTTTCTCCGGAAAAAGCCTTGGAAACCCTGAGGTTTACAAATAAAAGTGCTGCCGGGGATTTAATAAAAGCCATTAAAACTGTTGTGGCTAATGCAAAGACAAAAGGCATGGAAAATATTAATTTTAAATCAGTTGAGGTTAATGAGGGCTCCAGAATGAAACGCTTTAGGGCAGGCGCAAAAGGCAGGGCAAGACCATACAAAAGAAGAATGAGCCATATTAAAATCGTCCTGACGGACGATTTAAGTGACAAGGTACAAGTAACAAGAAACAAGAAAGAAGATAAAAAGGAGAAAAAATAATGGGACAAAAGATTCATCCAATTGGTTTTAGATTAGGGGTTGGCGCAAGCTGGCAGTCCCGCTGGTTTACCACGGATAGTAAATATAGGATTTTTTTGGCAGAAGACATTAAAATCAGGGAACTGCTGATGAAAAAACTGCGTCCGACAGGCATAGGATCGGTTGAAATTGAAAGATCAATTAATAAATTAAAAGTGATTCTGTTTGTGTCAAGACCGGGTGTTTTAATCGGACGAGGAGGAGCAGGCTTAACCGAGTTGAAGAAATTCTTATTGAAAGAGTTAAATATTAAAGAAGAGAATAATTTAGAGATTGCGCCCATGGAACTTAAAAGCGCAGATCTTTCGGCTTATCTGGTAGCCCAATCCGTGGCAGAACAATTGATTAAAAGACTGCCGGCCCAACGGTTAATGAATCAGGCCATGGATAGAGTAATGAGAGCCGGGGCAAAAGGAGCGAGAATTGTTATTTCGGGCAGAATTGGAGGAGCAGAGATTGCAAGACGGGAATGGAAAGCTCAAGGCAATATGCCGCTTCATACTTTGCGGGCAAACATAGATTTTGCTGCGTATCCGGCGCTGACCAAATCAGGGTTCGTAGGAGTAAAGGTTTGGATTAACAAGGGGGAGGTTGAAATCTAATGGCGCTGTTGCAACCAAAGAGGACAAAATACCGCAAAGTTTTTAAGGGTAAAAGAACAGGTGTGTCTACCCGCGGGAATAATGTATCTTTCGGCCAATTTGGCCTGAAAGCTATGGAATCCGGATGGTTGAGTTCTCGGCAGTTGGAATCAGCAAGGCGAGCAATGGCACACTATACCCAAAGAGGCGGCCGTATTTGGATCAGGGCATTTCCGGATAAACCTGTAACCAAGCACCCTGCCGAATCAAGAATGGGTTCCGGTAAAGGGGATGTGGAAGGGTATGTAGCAGTGATGAAGCCCGGACAGCTTATTTTTGAAATGGGTGCTGTGACAGAAGAAATTGCCAAAGAAGCTCTGCGCTTGGCAGCTCATAAATTGCCGATTGCCACCAGATTTGTGGAGAAAAGGTAAAATAAAAATGAAAAAAAATGATTTAAATCAAATAAAGGGGTTGTCCATTCAAGAGCTGCTAATAAAGATAAAACTTTTGAGAAAAGAAATTGAGGATGCTATTTTGGATAAAAATATGAAAAAATTAAAAGATCTAAAAACGGTTTTTAAGAAAAAAAAGGATTTGGCCAGAATGCTGACAATTGTAAAACAAAGAGAGTTATTGGAAGCGTTAGAACCAAAGGAGCAAAAATGATAGGCAGAGTAGTTGCAAATAAATTAAAAGATACGGCTACGGTTTTAGTGGAAAGAGAGGCAATGCACCCACTTTACAAAAAAACCTATATCCAGAGTAAAAAATATTTGGTTCATGACATGATGGGAACAAAAGAGGGAGACATGGTGGATATAGTTAAAACAAGACCAATTTCCAAAAGAAAGCATTGGAAGATAGTTAAAATAGTCGGGAAAAACTTGGTTGAAGTGGTAAAAGAGAAGTTAAAAAAATCAGCAGAGGAAACAATTGCCGAAGTAATGCCGGATGAAGAGACGAAAGAGTCATCAGTCGTCAGTCTTCAGTCAATGAAAGAAACAAATAAAGAACAGAAAAAGCCAAGAAAAAGAAAGGAAAGTCTGAAAGCTGATAGCTGAAGACTGATAGCTAATTTTATGGTTCAGCATAGAACAAGAATGACAGTTGCAGATAATTCTGGAGCAAAGATTGTACAGGTAATACAGCCTTTGGGGGGGTCAGGTAAAAGAAAAGCCGGTCTGGGGCAGTTGGTTGTAGCTGTGGTTAAAGGAGCAGATCCGGGTGGGGTAGTAAAGAATCATGAATTGGTTAGGGTTGTGGTCGTCCGAACAAGAAAAGAATTAAGACGGACAGACGGATCTTACATCAAATTTGATGATAATGCGGCTGTTTTAGTTGATAATGACGGGAATTTGCGGGCAACCCGTATATTCGGGCCGATTGCCAGAGAGGTAAGAGAAGCAGGTTTTAGTAAGATTGTATCTTTGGCAAAGGAAGTTTGGTAAGGAGTAAAAATATGTCTAAAATAAAAAAAGGCGATAAAATAAAAGTTTTACTGGGAAAAGATAGAGGTAAAGAAGGTCAGGTGGAAAAAGTTTTTAGCAAAGAGGGCAAAGTGTTAATTTTGGGGGTTAATATTTACAAAAGGCATGTAAAAAAACAAGGTCAAACCGAGGGGGGGATTATAGAAATCCCCAAGCCGATTAATATATCCAATGTTGTTTTAATGTGTCCTTTGTGTAAAAAGCCAACAAGAATAAGCTTTAAAAAAATTAAAGACAGCAAATTAAGAGTTTGCAAAAAATGTAAAAAGGAGATAAATGAATAGACTTAAAGAAAAATACGCAAATGAGGTGCAAGCTAAATTACAAGAAGAGCTGGGCCTAAAAAATAAATTGGCAGTGCCACGATTGCAAAAAATTGTTATTAGTATAGGATTGGGTGAAGCTAAAGATAATGCGGGGATATTGGATAAAGTAAAAGTCTATTTGGGAGCGCTGGCAGGACAAATACCTGTTGTTACTTTAGCCAAAAAATCCGTTGCCTCTTTTAAAGTTAGTAAAGGTCAGACAGTAGGATTGATGGTGACGCTCCGGGGAGACAGGATGTATGCTTTTTTGGATAAACTAATTAATATTGTATTGCCAAAAGTAAGGGATTTTAGAGGAATATCTTTGAACTCTTTTGATAGCCAGGGAAATTTAAATATGGGGCTAAAAGAGCAGACAATTTTTCCCGAAGTTGATTATAAATTAATTGATAAGGTACGGGGTTTGGCAGTTACAATCGCTACTTCTGCCAAACAGAAAGAGGAAGGAAAAAAATTACTAGAGTATTTAGGAGTACCTTTTAGGAGTTAATATGGCAAAAGTCAGCAATATTGTTAAAGTTAAATTTAAATATGAAGTTCAAAAAACGAATCGTTGTTCCCAATGTGGCAGACCTAGGGGGTTTTTGCGAAAATTTGGTCTTTGCAGGCTTTGTTTTAGGGAGCTGGCTCATTTGGGGGTACTCCCGGGAGTGAAAAAATCATCATGGTAGATGTAGTAGCAGACGCACTAATTAGAATAAAAAACGGTTATCTGGTAGGAAAAATCTCTGTTTCAGTGAGATTTTCCAAACTAATTTTAAGAATCATGAAGCTTTTGCAAAAAGAGGGATATATTGAATCCGTAAAGCAAGAGAAGAGAGAGTTAGTCGTGACTCTTAAATATAATGGCCGTGTCCCTGCAGTGACAGATATCAAAAGAGTATCTACGCCATCTCTACGGGTTTATAAGGGAGTTAAGAGTTTACCTCAAGTTCTAAACGGTCTGGGGATTGCTATTATTTCAACACCCAAAGGAGTAATGACAGATAAAGAAGCTAGAAAACAAAGATTAGGAGGAGAAGTACTGGCGATTGTCTGGTAGTTTGATACACTTACTATGAGTAGAATAGGCAGTTTACCAATATTAATACCGGATAGTGTTGAGGTTATCAAAACCAATAAACACTTGATGGTTAAAGGGGATAAGGGTAGTTTGGAAATAGATATTGACCAAAATATCAATGTAGAAATAGAGAATAAACAGATTATTTTCAAAAGAAAAAATGATCAAAAGAAAATAAAATCTCTGCATGGATTAACTAGGAGTCTTGTTGCCAATATGATTGCGGGAGTAACTGTGGGATGGAGTAAGAGTTTGCAATTGGTGGGAGTAGGATTTAGAGCCCAAACAATGGATAATAAAATAATTTTAAATGTGGGGTTTTCACATACGGTGGAAGTTTTAGCGCCGCAGGGTGTCGGTTTTGAGGTTTTTGATAATACTAAAATTGTAGTCTCCGGTATAGACAAGCAATTGGTGGGACAAGTGGCAGCTAATTTAAAGAAAGTCCGGATGCCGGATGTTTATAAAGGTAAAGGAATAAGATATGAAGGTGAATATATCAGGAAAAAAGTAGGTAAGGCCGGAAAAGTAGGCGCGGCCGCAGCAGGAGGAGGAAAATAAATGAGGAAGTTAAAATTAAGGATTAAAAGGCATAATAAACTTAGGCAAAGAATTGTTGGTACAACTGCCCGCCCAAGACTTTCCGTATTTAAATCAGGTCAGCATATATATGCCCAAATAATTGATGATTTAAAAGGACAAACTTTGGTTTCGTCTTCTGATATAAAAAATAAAGAAAGCAATAAAAAAGAGAAAGCGTATAATGTGGGTGTGGAACTGGCTAAAAAGGCATTGAAGAAAAAGATTAAAGAGGTGGTTTTCGACAGGGGAGGTTTTTTGTTCCATGGTAGAGTGGCGGAGTTGGCAAAAGGCGCAAGAGAAGGGGGGTTACTTTTCTAAAATATGATTTCAAGAAATAGAAATTTTTATTCAAATACTGCCAAAGAAGAATCTGAATTTTTTGAGAGAGTAGTTCAGGTGAACAGAGTTTCTAAAAAAACCAAAGGAGGAGACAAAAGGTCCCTTTCTGTTATTGTGGTGGTAGGCGACCGTAAAGGTAAGGTGGGGGTTGGTTTAGGTAAGGCCTCTGATGTCCAATCAGCGGTTAAAAAAGCAACAGCCTATGCCAAAAAGCATTTAATAGATGTGCCTCTAAAAGGTAAAACTATTCCGCATACAATACTTATTAAATCCGGCGCGGCCAAGGTTTTATTAAAACCGGCAAGAGAAGGTACAGGAGTAATTGCCGGAGGAGCAGTGAGGGTGGTGGTAGAGGCGGCGGGAATTCATGATATAGTATCAAAAATTTTAGGGACTAAAAACAAGGCATCTAATGTATACGCAACGCTTCTGGCATTAGGAAAACTTAAAAAAATCATATGAAACTGCAGGAATTAATACAATTGAAAGTCAGAAATAAAAAAAGAATAGGGCGCGGTATGGGATCCGGAAAAGGAAAAACTTCAGGTAGGGGTACTAAAGGACAAAAAGCCCGCGGCAAAATTCCGGCTTCTTTTACAGGGAGTATGGCTTTTTATAAAAAATTACCTTTAAGGCGCGGCTTTGGTAATCATAAATTTGGGTCAAATCCCAAAATAGTGTTACTTTCCAAACTTAATGTTTTTCCTGCCCGTACCACTGTTGATACGGAGCAACTTATAAAGGCGAAAATTATTACCGGAAAAGAGATGGCAACAGGTGTTAAGATTTTAGGAGGAAGCGGGTTGGAAAAAAACTTAACTGTTAAGCTGTTGGTTTCAAAAAGTGCCAAAGCAGCAATCGAGGCAAAAGGTGGAAAGGTGGAAAATGTCTAATATTCTGTCGCCTATTTTCAATGCTTTTAAGATTCCGGAGCTTCGGCGGAAAATATTTATTACAATTTTAATTATCCTTATTTTTAGACTGGTAGCCCATATTCCCGTATCCGGTGTTAATCTGGCTGCCTTGCAAGCTTTGTTTTCTTCAAATCAATTTTTAGGATTACTTGATATTTTCAGCGGGGGAACGTTGGCTAATTTTTCCGTTATTTCCCTGGGGTTAAATCCCTTTATTAATGCTTCAATTATTATGCAGCTTCTAACCATGGTTTGGCCCAAATTGGAGGCGCTGTCTAAAGAAGGAGAATACGGCAGAGGGAAAATAAACCAGTATACAAGATATTTAACCGTACCGCTGTCTGTACTGCAAGCCATAGGAATGTTTGCGCTTTTGAAAAATCAGGGAATTGTGGCAGATATTTCCCCCATCCAAATTGTTGCCATTATTGTTGGTATGACCGCGGGCACAATATTTTTAATGTGGCTTGGGGAACTCATTACTGAATACGGTATTGGCAATGGCATATCACTTTTGATATTTGCCGGGATTGTGGCTCGGCTTCCGGTGGTTTTTGGGCAAACAGTCACAATTTTTGACCAGCAGCAATTAATTAATATTTTAATATTCGCCGCTCTGTCAGTTTTAGTAATAGCGGCAGTTGTATTTATTAATGAAGGCAGAAGACAAATTGCTGTACAGTATGCCAGAAGATCTATTGGTGATAAGTCCGGTCCCGGAGGCGCCCAAACATACTTACCTTTAAGAGTTAATCAGGCAGGGGTTATCCCCATAATTTTTGCTGTTTCCCTGGTTTTAATTCCCTCGTTTGCAGGTTCTTATCTTTCTCAACTTGCCTCACCGCAGTTGTCATTTCTGGGAAGGTTTTTGGTTTCCAATTTTAATCCTTCGAGCCTAACTTACAACAGCGTTTATTTTTTACTGGTAGTAGGGTTTACCTTTTTTTACACAGCGGTTATTTTTAACCCTACAAAAGTAGCAGATGAGATAAAAAAATACGGGGGTTTTCTTCCGGGGATTAGACCGGGAACTTCAACAGCCAGGTTCTTAAACTACATTTTGGTAAGAGTTACTTTGGCAGGAGCAATTTTTCTGGGTGCTATAGCTGTCCTCCCCTCCATAGCGTCACAAATTACCGGAGTAACAACCTTGATATTAGGCGGGACAGGACTATTGATTGTGGTGTCGGTAATTATGGATACGGCCAAACAGTTTGAAAGCAAACTGATTGAGCGCAGTTATGATGTGTTTACCAAAAGGCCAATATGACAAAAAAAATATTATTTTTAGGCGTACAAGGATCAGGTAAATCAACCCAAGGCAGGTTACTGGCTCAATTTTTGGGCCTGCCGTATATTTCAACCGGTGATATTTTTCGGGCTATGACCGGGGAGATCAAACAAATTTTGAGTCAAGGAAAACTGGTTGACGATCAAACCACATCTAAAATAGTCGAAGAAAAATTAAGAGAAGAAGAATATAGCAATGGTTTTGTTCTTGATGGTTATCCAAGGACTATGGAGCAGATAAAACTTTTTGATCCGGATTTTGATAAAGTAATCTATTTGGATCTGTCTGATGAAGAGGCTACAAAAAGACTTTTGGCAAGGGTCAGGGAGGATGATACTGCAGAGCTAATTGCTGAAAGACTAAGAAATTACCATAAACAAACAAATCCAGTTTTGGATTATTACAGGCAAAAAAAAATACTTAAACAAGTTGACGGATTGGGCAGCATTGAAGCAATACAACAAAAAATAAGGGATGCGGTCAATGGTTAGGAATAGTTATGAGTTGAAGCTGATGAGAAAAAGCGGGAGAACTGCCGCGGCAGCTTTAAAAAAGTCTTTGGAGGCAATTAAGGTTGGGATTAGCGAACTGGAAGCGGATAAAGTTGCGGAGCAAGAAATTTATAAATTAGGAGGCGATTTGTCTTATAAAACCGTGCCGGGATATAAGTTCGCCACTTGCATTACGGTAAACGAACAGGTGGTACATGGGATTCCTACGGATAGGAAATTTGTGGGCACTGATTTGGTGAGTGTGGATTTAGCAGTAGTTTATAAGGGTTGGCATACGGATTGCGCCTGGACAATTTTACTGGAAAAAAATGCGGAAAAAGAGAAGTTTCTTAAGGCAGGAGAAGAGGCGCTATGGGACGGGATTGCCCAAGCAATTGAAGGGAATAGAGTGGGAGATATATCAAATGCTATTCAAGCTAAAGTGGAAGACAGTGGATATAGTGTGGTTAGAAGTTTGGTTGGTCATGGCGTTGGCAGAAGTTTGCACGAGCCGCCGGAAATACCCGGATTTGGCGCAAAAGGAAGCGGTGTAGCTTTGAAATCAGGTATGACTTTGGCAATTGAAGTGATCTATGCCAAAGGGTCATCAGAGGTTTTATTAAGTAAAGACGGATGGACTTATGAAACACTGGATAAATCATGGGGAGGCCTTTTTGAAATGACTGTAGTAGTGGGAAAGGAAAAAGCAGAGGTTTTAACCGCTTGGCGTAACCCATAATTCTATGGGTTGTGTTTTGAAGCTGGTTTTGTTAGAATAATATGATGCAAAAGCGCGATGAAATTGAAATAGAAGGCAAAGTTATTGATGTTTTGCCTAATACTTTATTCAGGGTAGAAATTGAAAAAAGTCTAGATGTGCCGGAACTTGTGGGGAGGGTGATTTTGTGTCATATCTCGGGTAAAATGAGGATGCATTATATCAGGCTTTTGGAAGGTGATCGGGTAAGAGCGGAAATGTCACCAAAATATGATTTGGATAAAGGGAGGATTACATTTAGATTAAAATGAAAGTACAAGCTAGTATAAAAACAAGATGCAAATTTTGCAAAGTGGTCAAAAGGGAGGGTATATTGTATATTATCTGCCCCCGTGACCCAAGACACAAGCAAAGGCAAGGATAAAATATGGCTAGGATTGCGGGGGTTGATTTGCCGGAACAAAAACGAGTTGATATTGGCTTGACCTATATTTTTGGTATAGGTAGAGCCAATGTGGTTTCTGTTATGAAGCAAGCAGGGGTGGAGGCTTCCAAAAGAGTTAAAGAATTAACAGAGGAAGAGGTTAATAAACTGCAAAAAGTAGTTGAGAAAATTAAAGTAGAGGGAGATTTAAGGCAGGAGATTGAACAAAACATTAAAAGACTGGAAGAAATAGGTAGTTTTCGGGGTTCACGGCACAGAAAAGGTTTGCCGACAAGAGGCCAGAGAACCAGGTCTAATGCCAGGACAAGAAGAGGCAAAAGAAAAACAATAGGCGCTATTAAAAAAGAAGTAACTGCTGCTCCAACAGGTGAAACTAAAAATAAAGAGACTGCTAAATAATTATGATTAAGCAAAAAACAAAAATTAAAAAAC
>DOWS01000022.1:0-9628 GCA_003519445.1 Candidatus Daviesbacteria bacterium | reverse complement strand
CAAAAAGTAGAAAGAAAACTGCAAAGCGGCAGGGTTTATGTGACTGCCACTTTTAATAACACTTTGGTAACTTTAACTGATAGTACGGGTAATACGCTAGCCTGGGGGACTTCAGGCGCAGCCGGTTTTAAAGGCGCCAGAAAAGCAACCCCTTTCGCCGCTATTTCAGCTATGGAAGCAGTGGCCCAGAAAGCAAAAGGATTTGGAATGAGCGCGGTTGAGGTTTATATTAAAGGCCCGGGGCCGGGACGGGATGCAACCATTAAAGCTTTGCGGGGGGCAGGTATTAATATTACTATGATTGCTGATGTTACGCCTATTCCACATAATGGCCCAAGACCCAAAAAAAGGAGAAGAGTTTAATGGCCCGTTACACTGGTTCAAAAAGGAGATTATCAAGACGGGAGGGTATTGCTTTATTTGCCAAGGATGTTAAAGCGCTAGAGAGAAAAGGAGCAGTGCCGCCGGGACAGCACGGACTAGGAAGAAGACGCAGAGTCTCGGAATATGGTTTAGAACTTAGGGAAAAGCAAAAGGCTAAGAGGTTTTACGGAATTCTGGAGAAACAATTTAAACTTTATTTTCAAAAAGCAACAAAAGTTAAAGGAGCAACCGGTTTAAGCTTGATACGGCTTTTGGAAACAAGACTGGATAATGTAGTTTACAGGCTTGGTTTTGCTAAAAGCAGGGCCCAGGCCAGACAAATGGTTTCACATGGGCACATCACGGTTGACGGCAAAAAAAATAATATTCCCTCCTGCCAAATTAAAATAGAGCAAACTATTGCATTATTGCCCAAATTATTGGATAATACACAAACAACCTTGCCGGGGTGGCTTGACAGAAAAGCTACTGTGGGCAAGGTTTTAAGATTGCCAGAGCGGGATGAGATGGAACAGGCGATTGATGAGCAGTTGATTGTTGAATATTACTCAAGATAATGTTTAAAGTAAAAGAAGAAATTACAAAAGAAAATTATGCAAAAATTATCCTCGAGCCACTCGAGGATGGTCTTGGCCATACTTTGGGAAATAGTTTGCGGAGAGTGCTTTTGACTTCTCTTTTGGGTTCAGCCGTAACCTCTGTCAAAATTGACGGGGTGGCTCATCAATTTTCTACTATAGAGGGTATATCCGAAGATGTTATTGAGATTATTTTAAATATTAAAAAAATTAGGATCAATATTAATTCTGATAAAAGCATAAAACTTACTATAAAAGCCGCAGGTAAAGGTATAGTTAAGGCAGGAGATTTGAAGATAGAAGGAGACGGGGAAGTGTCCAACAAAGATCAAGTAATTGCTACGCTGAATGATTCCAAAGCTAAGCTTAATATGGAGCTAATAGCAGAAAAAGGGAAAGGATATTCTATGGCTGAGGACCGGAAAAATAGTGAGATTGGAGTGATTGCCATAGATGCTTTGTTTTCTCCTGTGGTTGCTTGTAATTATACGGTTGACCCTACACGGGTTGGCAGAAAAACCAATTTTGACAAACTGACTTTAGAGATTTCAACTGATGGCACTATTACGCCCTCTGTTGCTTTAAATGAGGCAGCCAAGCTTTTATCAACCACATTCCTCAAAATCTATGAACCTGATCAGGAAGAAGAGTTGGAAATTTCTACTGCAATTTCCGATGAGGTATTAAAAATGACTGTAGAAGAGCTGGATTTGCCTGTTAGAATTACTAATGCACTAAGAGCTATTGAAGTAAACACTATTGAGAATTTGCTTAATATTCCCCGCGCAGAGCTTCTCAAGGCCAAAAACCTAGGAGCAAAATCATTAAGTCTTATATCAGAGAAGCTTTTGGAGAGGGGGCTTAATTTGCGTGAGGCATAAAGTTTATGGTACACACCTTGGCAGAGATAAAAATGAGCGGACTGCACTTTTTAAGAATTTGGTAGGCAGTCTAATTTTATATGGTCAGATTAAAACTACTCAAGCCAAAGCAAAAGCAATAAAAGGTTTAATTGATAAAATAATTAATCAGGCCAAAAACCCCAGTACCAGAAGATTAATGCAAACATTTCTGGTTTCCAAAAAAATCCAAGAAAAGTTAATTAAGGAAGTGATTCCGGCTTTAAAATCAAGAACCTCCGGATATACCTCAATAATAAAAGTAGGGCAACGGCAGGGAGACGGAGCAATGATGGTAAGAATATCGCTTCTTCTTGAAGAGGTCAAAGAGTCAAGAGTTAAGAGTCAAGCAGGAGCAGTAAAATCAGGAAAGGAAAAAACTAGTACCTAGACTCTAGTGACTAGTCACTATATGTCCACTAATATCTTATCAGCCAAAGATATAAAAAGAGAGAAGCATGTTATAGATGCCGATGGTCAAATTTTGGGGCGTTTGGCTACCAAAGTGGCAACTTTATTAATAGGTAAACATAAAGCAAACTTCGTGCCATATCTTGATTGCGGAGATTTTGTGGTAGTGACAAATGCAGGGAAAATAAAAGTAACAGGTAAAAAAATGCAAGCTAAAACATATACCCGCCATTCGGGTTATCCGGGAGGGCTAAGAGTTGAAACTATGGAAAAATTACTGGTTCGCCGGCCAACTTTTATCATAGAACATGCGGTTTCCGGAATGTTACCTAAAAATAGATTAGGCAGGCAAATGATTAAAAAATTAAAGGTTTTTGCAGGCGAGGGGAATGTAAACTAAAATGGAAACACTAAATGAAACATATACATATGCGGTAGGAAGAAGAAAAGAGTCATTGGCTAAAGTAAGACTTTTTTTGGGTGCAGGACAAATAACTGTTAATGGTAAACCAATAGCAGAATATTTTCCGGGATTAATCTTTCAGAAGTTATATTCGCAGCCGTTTGAAGTAACCTCTACTATGGGCAAATTTACCATTTCTATTAAAGTAGTAGGAGGAGGAAAAATGTCCCAGTTAGGGGCTATTATTCACGGGATATCCAGAGTATTGGCAAAAATAGAAGATAAAAAATACAGGCCGCTTGTAAAAAAAGCAGGTCTTCTTACTCGCGATGCCAGGGTTAAGGAAAGACGCAAATACGGCCATGCCCAAAAAGCCAGAGCCATGAAACAATCTCCAAAAAGGTAACAAAATGACAGAAACACAGCCTGTTTATAGAATTCAGACAAATCCGGTATTAGAATTTAGGCGAGGGTCTTGGGGACTGCCGGTTCCGGTTAGACCAATGGTTTTAGGAGAAGTGCGAAGCGGTGAAACGATTCGTGTTATAGATCCACAGGGCAATGATTATGGAGAAATCTCTGTTCATGGTGGTCAATTATTTGTAGGCGGAGCAGAACATATTGTGGGTTATAGCGGACATTTATACCCTACTGCAGATGGAGCAGTGACTGATGGCAATGTTTGTTTGCAGCATAGACACCCCCACACCTCGCCAGAATCTCCGCCAATGATAAAAATACACAAGGTGAGATAAAAAATGATATAGTAGATCACATGGCAAAAGTAACAATTAATGACCATATATTCCGCGGTTATGATTTAAGGGGAGTTTCCAATGTTGATTTATCTGAAGATTTAATGGAGCTTTTAGGCAGGGCCTATGCCACTTTTTTGTATCAGCGAAGGATTTGGGAAGTAGTGGTTGGTAGGGATAATAGGATTACCAGTGAAGCTTATTCAAAAGCTTTTATTAAAGGTTTACTGGATAGCGGTGTGGATGTGGTGGATATTGGTTTATCTTTAGCCCAAATTGTTTATTTTGCCCAATACCCCTTGCGTTTTAAGGGTGCAGCCATGATTACGGCTTCTCATAATCCTGCCCAGTATAATGGCATAAAAATGGCAGTGGGATTTTCCGATACCATGACCGGTAAAGAGATACAGGAGTTAAAAGAAATTGCCAAGGACGGACAATTTAAAAAGTTTAACAGAAAAGCTAAATACCTTAAAAAAGATATTTTTCCCGAATACAAAGCAGACATTTTAAGAAGAACAGGTAAGATTGGAAAATTTAAAGTGGTGGTAGATACTATTTATGGGACTGCCGGGATGTTTCTTCCGAAAATTTTAAGAGAGGCAGGCTGTGAAGTTATTGAACAGCATACGGAATTAGACGGTACTTTTCCGCTGGGCACTGCTGATCCCACAGAACGAGAAGTCCAAGAAAGATTAGCAGAAAGAGTGAAAAAAGAAAAAGCAGACATTGGTTTTTCTTATGATACGGACGGAGACAGAATGGGAATTGTGGACAGTAACGGAAGAATAATCTGGAATGATACTTTGGTTTCTATTTTTGCCATGGATGTGCTGGATTTTATGCCCGGGGCAAAGATTATTTTTAATGTTCTTTGCTCCAAACAAACCAGGGATGTGATAGAAGCACACGGAGGGGAACCAATAATTTGGATGGCAGGGCACTCCTTTATCAAAGCTAAACTTAGAGAAGAAAGAGCTCCTTTTGCAGGCGAGCTTTCCGGCCACATGTTTTTTGCGGATAATTTTTATGGCCATGATGATGAGGCATATGCCACTTTGCGGCTTCTGGCATATTTAACTAGAGTTGGTAAATCCTTGGATCAGGTGGTGGATGAGCTTCCAAAATATCATAGTAGCCCTGAAGTTAAAGTAGCGTGTCCGGATGCAGTAAAATTTAAATTAGTTTCCGGAGGAATTACTAAAGACATAAAGACAATTTACCCAACTGCCAGTTATGTAGAGATTGACGGGATCCGCTTTGACAGTGAAAATGAGATGGGAGTAATTAGGGCTTCTCAAAATGGCCCTTACTTAACTGTTAAATATGAAGCAAAAGATGCGGAAGAATATATAAAATTGAAAAAAGTATTATCTGATATTTTACACAAATATCCGGAGATTGATTTTAAAGATGGGGTTAACACCGACGCCTTGCAATAATAGATAATTTGTGGTGTAATATAAATGCATCAAGAGTGCCGCCTAAAAAAGGCGAGCCGACAACCGTTTTTAGTTTTACGGTGCCAAATTAAGATGCGGTCATTATGACAAAAACAACTTTTACTTCTGAATCTGTATGTGCGGGCCATCCTGATAAAATCTGTGACCAAATTTCCGATGCTATTTTGGATGCGGTACTGGTTCAAGATCCTCAGGGTCGTACTGCAATTGAATGTCTGGCAGGAAATAATAGACTTATCATTGCCGGCGAAATAGGGGCAAAGGCTAAAGTAGATTTTAAAAAAATTGCCCGTGAGCAAATCACAAGACTGGGATATACAGATCCTAAATTTAATTTTTCAGATCAATCTCCAATAGAAGATTATGTTCATGAACAATCCCCGGAAATTGCAGTTGGGGTTAAGAAAAAAGGTGCAGGTGATCAGGGTATGATGTTTGGCTTTGCCTGCCGGGAAACTCCCCAACTAATGCCTCTTCCTATCATGATAGCTCATGCATTGGTTAAAAGAATTGATCAAGTCAGGGAAGAAAAAATTTTACCTTATCTCCGACCTGATGGAAAATCACAGGTTACAGTAGAATACCAAGATAGTAAGCCAATTGCAGTAAAACAAGTTGTTATTGCAGTACCCCACAAAGAATCAGTTGATTTAAAACAAGTTAGACTAGATATTTTTAAAAAAGTTGTCAAACCTATCCTAGAAAATTTTGGATTTAAAATATCCATTAAGGATTTGATAGTCAATGGCACAGGTGTATGGCATAACGGCGGCCCGGCATCGGATTGTGGTTTAACCGGCAGAAAAATTATAGTTGATAGTTATGGGGGGTATGCCCGGGTCGGAGGAGGATGTTTTTCCGGAAAAGAACCTTCAAAAGTAGACAGGGGTGGAGCATATGCAGCCCGCTTTTTGGCCAAAAACATAGTGGCAAATAAATTGGCAGATAAATGTGAGGTTAGGCTGGCCTATTTTATAGGAGCAAGAAAACCTACTATGCAGGATATAGAAACTTTTGGGACTGCTAAAAAAAGCAGTAAACTTATTAAGGATTTTATGGATAAAATTTTAGATACATCGGTTGAGGGGATTTTGCAAGGGTTAGATCTCCGCCGGCCAATTTATCTTCCAACCGCCAGCTACGGTCACTTCGGCCGGGAAGAGTTCCCCTGGGAAAAAGTGGTATAATTTTTGAATGAAATTGAAAGACTTCCATCATTACAAGGGTGATGAGCTCACGCCTTTTGAAAAAGTAGAGAGAAAAGTAATGGAAATGGTAGCTTCATCAAAAATTGCTGATTCTCAAAGAGAAGATTCAATAATATTTGAACTTATGCATGCAGCAGGTTGTATGCAGATAGGTCGCTTGCTTGCTCAAAAAAGAAATCTTAATATTGATATAGCAAGTGTTGCCTGCATGCTCCACGATATTTTTGTTATTGTGAGCGGAACATATCAAAACCATGGACCAGCAGGCGCACCTATTGCCAGAAAAATTTTTGAAGAAATTGGTAGTTTTTCAGAGAATGAAATAGAAACAATAACGCAGGCCGTCGCTCATCATAGTGAAAAAGAAATTTATTCGGACAATCCTTACATTGAACTTGTGAAAGATGTTGATGTTTTTGATTGTTCATTGTATAAAAATTCTGAAGGATTTTATAGAATTCATAAGAGCGCAGAAATCGTCAAAGAATATGAAAACAGAATTAGAAAAGTAAGACTTGAACTAAATCTGTCCCCCGAACCTGTTTTTAGAAAATGAATATACCAGACCCAATTTTTAAAAAAGATTTAAATAAAATTTCCTGGAAGAAAATTTACGAGAGGGAGTACGGAGTTCAGTACTCTGAAGTAGCAGTTTCACTTTTAGCTTTTGCCAAATATCATTTTCCCATTACTTCTTTGGCCCAAATTGTAATTCCCGGGGAAGGCAGTAACAGCGCTTTTTACATTGATGATAGATCATGGATAAAACTGGTGGAAGGGCTTAACAAGAAATATACAGCTAATGTAAAACAATTAGAAAAATACGAGAAACAATTTTTACTTGACGGTAGAAATTACCTAAATTTGGCCAAAAAAATATCAATAAGTAATTTAGAAAAATTATCCGATAAACAACTGTTATCTTTATTTCTGGATCATCAGGACAAAAGAAATCGCTATTCCTGCTTTGCCTGGTCGGCATTTATCCTGAATAATTATGTGGCAGATCGAGCCACCGCCATTTTAGAACCATACATTAAAGGCAGAGGTGATAAACAGGAAATTATAGATGCTTTGTTTAGGCCCCAAAAGCGCGCCGCCGTGTTGCAGTTGCAATATGAAGTTGGGAAACGCGAGTTTAATTATCTGTATGAAAAATTTAAGTGGTTACCATGTCTGGATATACATAACAAACCTTGGACTAAAGAGGAATTTAAAGAGCATATAAAATCATTTACCAAAGTTGTAAACAAAAAAGAAATTTCGTTCAAAAAAATGATCAAGAAATTGAAAATTAAAAAGAAGGATTTGCAATATCTGGATATGGCCAAGCGATTTGTTTACATCAAAGATGCCAGGGATGATTTCAGAAGAGAAAGTGTCTTTTATTCAAATAAAAAAATCCTTAAAGTTATTTAAATTATTAAGTGAAGAAAAAACAGTTAAAGATATTACGGGAAGAGTGGCATCAAAAGGTTTGGCTAAAGGGAAGGCGGTTATCATTAGAGGGGTAAAAGATTTGGAGAAAGTTAAGGAAGGCGATATTTTGATTGCTGTAACAACTCATCCCGATTATGTTCCTGCTATGAGAAAAGCAGCAGCCATTGTGACAGACGAGGGGGGAATCACTTCTCATGCCGCCATTGTTTCCCGGGAATTTGGACTCCCATGCATAGTTGGGACAAAAATTGCAACTAAAATATTGAATGATGGAGATTTAGTTGAGGTAGATGCAAACAATGGTACTATTAAAAAGTTAAACTAAATGTATATTAAGTTTTTCAATGAAATTTCCAAAGAGGACATAAATCTTGTTGGCGGAAAGGGTGCTTCTTTGGGAGAAATGACCCAAGCGGGTTTCTCTGTTCCTCTTGGTTTTGTTATTACAACAGAGGCTTTGGGTCAGATTAATGAAAAAGAAATTTTTAAAGCTCTTGATTTATTAAATGCTGAAAAAGTTTCTGTTAGGTCCTCTGCTGTTGCTGAAGATTCTTCAAAGGCTTCCTGGGCAGGGCAATTAGAAACTTATCTAAATGTTTCAAGAGAAGAATTAATTAATAAAATAAAGGATTGCTGGAATTCTATTAAATCAGAAAGAGTGAAAACTTATGCTGCACGACAAAATTTATCAGAAGATCAACTTCTGATGGCAGTGGTTATACAGAAAATGGTAGATGTTAAAGTAGCCGGAGTAATGTTTACAGCCAATCCCGTTACAAATAACGAAGAAGAAATAATGATTGAGTCAGTTTTAGGGTTGGGCGAACAATTAGTACAAGGATCTGTTACTCCGGATAATTTCGTAGTTGATAAAGAAAGCGGAGAGATAAACAGTAAAGATTTGCAGGGAGAGCAAACTATAGATGATGAGGTAGTTAAAAAATTAGTTGAACTGGGAAAAAAGATAGAAGGATACTTTGGTAGCCCTCAAGATATAGAATGGGCAATTGATAAGCAAGATAAAATTTGGATTCTTCAATCAAGACCTATCACAACTCTGTAACTTCCACTTTTTCCACCTCTGCTAAATGCGGCCTTATCAGCTATCTTGACTTCGGGTTAAATTTGGATTACTGTAATATATAATAAAAATATGAGGATAAAGAAAATTGTTTTATTCGAGGGCAGGAAAATCCGACGCCATTGGGATGAAAGGAAAGAAAAATGGTATTTTTCGGTTGTAGATGTAATATCAATTCTTTCCGAAAGCGAAAACCCCGCTGTTTATTGGCGAGTCTTGAAAAAAAGGCTTATTGATGAGGGTTCGAGTGAAACCGTTACAAAATGTAACGGTTTGAAAATGGAAGCTGCCGATGGAAAAAAGCGTTTGACTGATGTTGCCGATACCCAAACAATGTTCCGTATTATCCAATCAATTCCTTCCCCAAATGCGGAACCTTTTAAACTCTGGCTGGCAAGAGTTGGCTATGAACGGGTGGAAGAGGTAGAAGATCCTGAAAAGGCAATTCAACGAGCCATGGCGACATATTTGAAAAAAGGTTATTCAAAAGAATGGGTAGATTTAAGATTAAAGAGTATTGAAATAAGAAAAGATTTAACTAACGAGTGGAATGAGCGAGATGTCAAAACTTCCAAAGAATTTGCCATCTTAACAGATGATATAACTTTTGCCTGGGCCGGAATAAAAACAAGGGACTACAAGAAACTGAAAGACTTAAAAAGAGAAAATTTAAGAGATAATATGACTAATCTGGAACTCGTACTCAATATGCTGGCTGAAGCTTCAACTACTGAAATATCCAAAAAAGAGAAACCCAAAAACTTTCCACAAAATCGGAAAGTTGCCAGAAAAGGCGGCGAAGTTGCTGGAGTAGCCAGGAAACAATTAGAAAAAAGATTGGGGCAATCCATTCTTTCTAAAAATAACTATCTAAAAAATCCCCAAGGTAAAAAATATATTTCATAAATTGTTAAAATGTTTCAAATCCCGAAAAGTTTTTAAGTTTACTTTCAGCTACTTCCACTTTTTCTACCCGGGCTAAAGATGGGCCGAGGTGGCACCATTT
>DOWS01000009.1 GCA_003519445.1 Candidatus Daviesbacteria bacterium | reverse complement strand
AAACTCGAGTTAGTTAGGTATATATCCATTCTTCTCATAAAATTTTTGTGCAGGCACTTGCCTGGCTGATGTATTAAGTTGGATTATTTTATATCCTAGCTTCCGAGCTTTCTTTTCCAAGGCATCAAGGATCATTTGACCAAAACCCATTCTCTGGAATGATGGATCTACTCTCATTCTTCGTAGTTCCACAATATCGTCAGTCATTTTTCTCAAACTCCCCATGGCCACAATTTTGTGATCTTTAATTCCAACCAAAAATTCTCCTCTGTTATTTAGATAAATCCCCTCTATATCCTCAAAATCTTTTTCCCAAGTACCCGTGTACATATACGCATCTTCTTTTTTTAAAGCGCGGACATGAAGATCAAAAACCTCTTCTTTATCAGATAGCTGATACTGTCGGATTACCAATTTAGCCATGGGATGAGTATACCAAAAAGTTGGTTGCGGGGGCGGGAGTCGGACCCGCTGCCTCAAGATTATGAGCCTTGTGTGCAGCCGTTACACTTCCCCGCGAGCATATTGTAGCATAAAATAAACACATGTGGCATATTTATATCCTCCAATGCGTTGATGGAAGTCTTTATACCGGAGCTTCAAATAACCTTGAAAAAAGATTTTTAGACCACAAAAATGGCAAAGGCGGGCATTACACAAGATCACATAAACCAGTTAAATTAATTTATAAAGAGCAATTTGATACTCAATCAGAAGCTTTAAAAAGAGAAAGTCAGATAAAAAGTTGGCGTAGGGAAAAGAAAATCAGTATTCTTAATCTAAGATTTATCTAAAAAACACCCTCCACCAGCCTAAGGGATTGGGTAATTTGATCTCTTTGGCAGAATCAGAAGCCTGCAAAATCTCTTTTATCTTCTCATCCGGAATAATTACTACTGTCTCCCCCGGCTTACCCAACCCCAACTTATTCCTGGCCTGCTCTTCTATAAAATCAGGCGATTTAATTTCCACAAGTTTTTTCTTAAGCTCTTTATTTTCCGCCTCCAGTTTAAATAAACTCTCCGCCTCAAAGCTTAATCTTTCTCCGGATTTCATAGCCTCCAGAATTTGAGACAACAGATTATAAACAACTACCCCGACAATTATAATAACCAATATTAAACCGGCTTTTTTACTCATAAAATTTAAGGGGTTGACAAACTATCCTATAAGGATTAAAATAACTATTATGGCTTCTTTGCGTGATGCCCACCAACAATTTATAGGTCATCTTCAAGGTAAATCCCGTGCCTCTGCTACTATTTTAGCCTATGGCAAGGACATTGAGCAACTGATCAAACATCTGCAGGCTGCGGGCAAAAACGACCCTCTGGAGATTGCTACAGAAGATCTCCAATCTTTTATGGATAAACTGGCCAAAGAATCCTATACTGCCAAATCAATCTCCAGAAAAACCAATTCCACCAAAACTTTCTTTAAATTCCTAAAATCCCAGGGCTTAATCCAGCAAGACACGGCCCAGGCCTTGCAACACCCTAAATTTGAAAACAAAGACCCGCGGATTTTAACCAAATTGGAATATCGGGCTTTGCGTGACGCTGCCAGGGCAGATACCAGGATGCTGGCAGTAATTGAGGTTTTGCTGCAAACAGGAGTAAGGATTGGAGAACTGGCCAAAATTCGGGTTGAAGATGTAAATCTGGAAAATCAAACCATCCATGTTCCTTTGTCTGAAGATACCCGGGAAAGGGAAATTCCTTTAAACAAACCGGCTAGCGAGGCTGTATCAAAATATCTAAATATTAGACCAAAAAGCCCTTCTCATGCACTCTTTATTACCAAAACAGGCAGGCCTCTTTTGATTAGAAACATCCGGACTGCCATTGACAGGTATTTCAGGATTGCCGGCATTAAAGAAGCCAAAGTCAATGATTTACGCCACACTTGGGTAGCATTCCAGCTACAAGCAGGCGTTTCTCTTTTGACTGTTTCCAAACTGGCAGGCCACAAAAGACTCACCACCACCGAACGCTATCTCCAATTTATCCAAGGGCATAATGGGGAAGGAAAAGTTAAACTGGAGGAGTTGTAATTGTAGGCCCGGAAGGAATCGAACCCTCGTGAATTATGTATAAGATAATCGTTCTACCATTGAACTACGGGCCTGTAGTAGGAATTATACCAGAGTTGGAGTCACAGAGTCATCATCCGCCAAAGGCGGATTAGAGTCAAAGAGTCAGAGTTATCTTTTAACTCCTTTAATGAATGCGTTCAGTAAAACTGCCACTTCCATTCTTTTATTCTCTACTTCCTCATAAACCTGTTGGGTAACAAATTGTAAGTCTAAAGATAATTCCCATGCCGCCTCGACTTCTGTTAAAGACGCAACCGCTATATCTAGAAAATGCAAGAATTCTTTTTTAGATCTTTTTCTATGTCCTTCTACAATTGTTAATACCACCGATACTGCAGTTCTTCTTAATTGTCCTTTAAGACCAAACTCTTCAGCTTTTGGAAAATCTTCTGTATATTTATAGATCAGTAAGACTAATTCTCTGGCTCTTTGCCAAATAAAAAGTTTATGGTATCCTTTGTTCTCTTTATTCAATACTTTGACTCCTTATGACTCTCTGACTCTCTGACTCTTTCTACAGCCTGGATCTTTGGACAATGTCTGCCTCAACCGCGACCGTATCCCGGCCGTATTTTAAACGGGACAACTCTTTTATAGCCTGGCCAATTTGGGGATTTAACATGGCTTTCCATTTTTTCATATCTTTGGTGGTATCAAGCGAAAAAGGCACCACCGGCTCTCCATTGGCTATAGTTTTAATGTAGGCATGGGGAGATTCAATATTTACGAGGTCTGCCTCTGAAAAAGTAGGTGAAAATTCATGCTGGAGATAATTAGCATCTGTCACGCCCACCCTGAAAGCAATCACAGATCCCACATTGCCGAATACGGCATTTTTCAAATCCTCGCCTATTTGGCCAATAAACTGGTTAGCCACAATTAAGTTTAGGCGGTATTTTCTGGCTTCGGATAAAATATCTGCAAAAGTATCTGTAGCAAAGTTTTGAAACTCATCCACATAAAGATAAAAGTCTTTTCTTTGGCTCTCCCCAACATCAGATCTGGACATGGCTGCTGCCAAAAGCTTGGGAACCAGGATTAACCCTAGAAAGTTGGAATTTTCCTCCCCTATCCGGCCTTTTGACAAATTCATAATTAAAATTTTCCCCTGGTCCATTACTTGCCGCAGGTCAAAACTGGATTTGCTCTGGCCAATAATATTTCTCATCATCTTGTTGGTAACAAAACGGCCGAATTTGGAGACCGTATAATCCAATACCTCTGATTTGTGAAAATCCGAAGTCTGGGCAATCTGGTCTGTCCAGTAGCGGCGAACCACCGGATCAGATACTTTGGGCAAAAGTTCTTTGACAAAATTAGCATCAGTCATCAGCCTCACCACTTCCACAAAGGTAGCTCCGGGAGAACTCATGGCAGTTAACATGGCATTTCTAACACCATGTTCAAAACGGGGACCAATAATGCCGGTTTTATTGGGATCAAATAATTTATACATTAGACCAATAATGGAGGCTACCACAAAATGTTTTTGCTGTTCGGTGTAAGCCTCCAGCATGTTCAAGCCAAAAGGCCTTATCACATCCGAAGGGTCAAAATAAATCACATCTTCTGCCCGCTGGGGGGGAATAAGCTGGAGCATTTCTTCTGCCGCATCACCGTGAGGATCAATAAAACAAAGACCCTTGCCTGCCAGCACATCCTGCAACATCAGGCTTTTTAAAAGTTCGGATTTACCCGTACCAGTTCTACCAATAATATACATATGCCTTCTCCTGTCGTCTTCCGCAAGGTAAACAGGCCGCACAATGCCTCTAAAAACAGACCTACCGAGATATAGCCCTGAAGTAGGCACTTTTTCCGGAGCAGGAGCCCTTTTAGAAGTTACCCAGGAAATATACGGGGTACTGACTGATTTATTGGGCAGATGAAAGATGGATGCCAGTTCATCAGGAGTTAAAACCGGCAATTTGGAAAACTTCGGCGGATAACGGTAAATAAAATCAGTCATAAAACCTTTTTCAGAATATATTTTGGCTCCTGTGAAAGAGTTGAAAGGACCTGAAAATTGTTCAAAAGCGGATTTTATATTGGTCAGGTGCGCTTTGGCATTTTCTTTGGAGTTTGATGAAGTAACAATCCGGATAGCCGCGTAAAAACCAGACCTGGCAACTTTTGTTTCAACTGCCTCCAGTTGCTTGGCATCGGGCGGGGGCTTGGGATTTTTCTCATCACCCGGCTCTTTTTCTTTTTTAAGCCACTGCTTGCCTAAATCTTTCCATTTACTATCGGCAGGAGAAATTAAAACCTGCACAGCAGCCCCCTCTCCCGGCTGCATCTTGGCAAAAGCAGAGGTCAGGGAAGACAATGGATCTGTTGGTAAATCCCTGAATGTTTTTATAGGAAAATAATCACTGTTTTTAAGCTTTAATTGAACATAGGCTGTTTGGTTTGTTTCGGAAAAAATGTTGTATTCAGGCACTTCCACGATTTCGGCATCTGGATTTGCTCCGTGAACTTGTTTTTCCACTAAATCCTGATTTAAGCGGTGGCAGGAAATATAAAAATTGATTGACTCGTGAAAAGCCACTATCTCAAAAGATAAATACGGCTGGCTCTTAAAAATCGACAAGATGCCACCGGATTGCCTAAGCGAGGTAAAGGTGGCAAAAAGTTGCTCTGCCGCATCAATTTTGGTTTCATTATCGCGGGCTACTTTAACCCGCAAAACCACAAATTGCAAAGAAACTTTCTCGCGGTTTCTGTGTTTAATCCAGCCCACTACAAATTTCTGCAGGAAAAATCCCAAGCCAAGTAAAATAAGGAGGAGAGCTCCTGCTGCCATCACAACAACTATTAAACCAATAATGTCAAATCCGTTTGTTTGCCCTACTTCCATAATTATCTTTTCAGAAAACGGGCCAGCTTTTGGGCTTTTTCTTTGATTAAACTTAAGGGATTTCTTGATTTTGTTTCCCTGATGTGGGTGGTACCTTGTGTCATCTCTTCAAAAGAAGATCCGATAATGTGGCCGGCATCAACCCCAATTTGTTGCAAATCACTGGTTAAAGGAATCGGGGTATCAACAGTAACAGGAGCTGCGGAAGGCGCATGCCCCATTTGTTGCAAATTTTGGTTCACTGTTTGATGGAGCTTATCATCTTGCTGCTGTGGCGTCATGAAAATAGTATAACACTTTGCCGGTTATTTGTGATTGATCCACCGGACCAAAATGGCGCGAATCTGTACTTTCTGTCTTATTATCTCCAACAAGATATACTTTATTGTCTATGATTTTTTGAACTCTTTTTATTATTTCACTTTGCACTTTTAACTTTGCACTTTTAACTACTACTACATCCCCCACTTTCACTTTGCCCCAATTAAAAGTTAACACTTCCTGACCCGGTTTGAGGGTTGGAAGCATGCTATTGCCATAAACCTTGAATTTAGAGACGGGAGGTTTCATTAAAAATATCTGCTATTTTATCCACTGCCTCAACTAATTCTTGAGCTTTAACTTCATCCACTGCTCTTTTATTATCAGAGCAAAGTTTACAAGCTTTCCAAACCAGCTCATGCAGATCGGGAAATTTTTCCAAGTGCTCGCTCTTAAAATAATCAGTCCACAAAATTAATATTTCTCTTTTGCAAAGTTCAGCATGGTCTTCTTTAACAGAAACCATTCTAATTAAAGAATGTATGTCATCTTTTGGTAAAGCCTTCATTTTTTGCACCATTTTTAATACTGTTTGCGAGGCCAGTTGTGCAGTATGCGGATCATAAATCCCGCATGGAATATCGCAATGGGCAAAAACAGGTTTTGAGGGTAAAAGTTTAAGCAAAAAGGGCATTAAAAATCTCATATTTATATAATAGATCTTTTTTTATGCAGAGACAATAGCCCCAAAGCTATAAATGCCAAAATAGACATTATTAAAAATAATACCTGAAATCCCCATAAGGCAATAATAAAACCAGATAGCGCTCCTGCTATGGCTTGAGGAATGTAACTGGTAAGCTGGGAAATACCCCATTCTCTTAAATGTTTTTTATCGTCAAGGTTTTCTGAAATTAAAGCATTTACTGCCGGAGTACCCAACGCTTCGGAAACACCAATAATGATTTGGGCTATCACCAATACTGGGATCACAGGCATAAAAAGTAATAATAACCAAGCTGCTCCTCTGATTAGAAAATTGATCTTTAATAAAAATTCATCCAGTTTATATTTATCCCTCATCTTAATCACAAAAAATTCTGCTGCTGCTGTTACAGCGAATTTTAACCCAAAAAGGATACCGGCCAGTTCTGCCCCGCCTCCTATGTTAACCACAAATAAAGCATAAAGGGGAACAAACAGGCTATCGGCAAAAATAAAGATGGAATTGATAATGAAGATTTTCTTTAAATAACTGTTCACTAACTACATTATAACCATATTTTTCACTTTAATTTTCCAGATATTCTTCGGCGTCAAAGCTATTTAGCCATACAATTCACTGTGAGTTCCTAAAACTTCAAAGATTATTATTTTTTCACCACTTTCATCTTCTGATTCTGAATATATTGCCCTCCAATCACCTGTAATATTAATGCTTTTATAATCTGATAATTGTCCTGTCAATTTATGATTCTTTAATTGGGGATGGGCTGGATCTTCTAAAAATAGCGACAATCTCTGCTTGAAAGCGATTTTTATCTCCAAAGGGGCTTTCTTTAATTGTTTATCAAATTTATTTGAGTAATCAATTCTCGGAGGATTTTTTATCATGTGCTATTAACCTATCTAAATACTGTAACGCTTTATCGGGATTTTTAAAAGATACTATTCTACCTGCTTTAATATCTTCCTTGGACTCTTTTAAAGCTTGCAACATATATTCTGAAGGTTCTTCTTTCAGGCTAAAATGTACAGTTTTGGTTCTGATAAACTGTGCCAAAAAGCCTTCTATCACGGCAGAAAGATTTAAACCCAGCTGGCGGGCCAACTTTTGGGCTTTTTCCTTTGTTTCCGGTTCTACTCTTAAATTAATTACTGCTGTCTGCATAGTTAAATCCTCTTATATACACAAAGTATATACTTTATCTATACATTTGTCAATACTTCAATTTTAGCATTCATCTAGACAGGAATTTATAGGAAGTATCTCAACTTTCATTTATAATTAAATCCTGGTCTTTGGCATTGTTGATAAAAATTACTTAGCTTAAAGTTTTTAAGTTGAATTGGATAATCTTCAATTAATGTTTCAGTCGTGAAGCGAATTGTTAACATGATTTCATTAGTTTCAGGTAAAGAATTAATTTTAACCTCATCATAAGGTAGACCCCTTAATGTATTACAAAATCCTTTAAAGTTATAAAGCAGGCTTAGTTTGTATCTGCCTGCAGGAAGATTATAGGAACCAGAGTTTTGATAAGAATTTGCTTCTATGACTCTACCATCAATTTTTAGTTTTTGATCCCCAGAACCTGCCATTCCACCATGGACAAAATACCGACCATCTTTAGGTATATTTACATCAGCAGTTATTTCTTGATATGTATAACCATCTTCCTCAACTTTTTGGTCTTGGAGATTTTTAATTTCAAAAGTATTTGCCACTTCTGTACTTTGTTGCTGAAGTTGCTTTGCCATATTTGGCCGTACCTGGTATAAAAATATAAGAGCGATTGCTAAAATACTTAAAGGCAAGGCATAAAAAAATCTCTTACTGGTCTTTATTTCTATTATCCTTACAATACAAAAGCCAATAAGTGTGGCAAGTACAGGAATAATGTATTTAATATATGCAAAATATCCAGGAATTGGAGATTGGGCTGTACTAAAAGTAACATAATAATGGAAGTATTCTTCTTCAGCGAAAAATGAGACGATAACTCCAACTGCCAGAGCTGTAAGTATTCCAACAACGCCAGTAGAAAATATTACTCCTGCGGGTTTTACATCTCCTTGTCTAGCTTTTATATCTGCTCTGAACCCTGCGGATACAAACCCAACAATAGTTACTAGGTAAATGATAGGTACCAGAAAAGATGACGCGATGGCTGCGACAACCACTCCGCCTAGATTGCCAGCACTCTGATTTAATTTGAATAAAAGAAGACCATTGAGAAAGGTGCCAAAAACGAATCCAAGCAACAGACCCTTTATTATATACCCAAAACTCTTCATAAATTTATATTAGCACAATAGGATTATTTGTGATTAATTCTATGCATCTATTTGTTCTGAAAGTATGGGTATGTTTAATTTTCCAGATATTCTTCGGCTCGCCTCGTCCGCCGAAGGCGAAGCGGGCATCAAAAGAGGGTCTCTTTATTCCTCTATTTCATAAAGCTTAATTTCCGGCATGGGAAAATCTTTTTTATTTCCAGTCACTAATTGACAATTTTCCATAATGGCAGTACTACCAATAATAGTATCAACAGTTGACAAGCTAATACCTTTAGTTTTATAAACTTGCAAGAATCTACCCGCTAATTCAGCTATTTCAATAGAAATATCAATAATTTTCGTCTGAGCATAGAATATGGGTAAAAAATGCCGGGATTTTTCATCTGTCCAGCCGGCTCGGAGTTCTATAATGGTTAATATCGAGGAAAATACTTCACCTGTTTGAGTTAATTTGTTAATTAAATCGATAGCGTTTTCTCTTTTATTTAAAAAGTCTATCCAAACATTTGTATCTACCAGAAATTTTTGCATTTAGATCCCTAATCTTTTAAGTCGCTTTAAATCTCTTCTTCTTAAGTTCCTAACCCATTTGGCAGAATCTCTTATATCCAGAAAAGCCGGAGGTCCTGCCAATAACTCTTTCAGGGCTTTTTCTCTTTTGTCTTTAGTAATTTTTTCCTCTGCAGCAACAGCCAAGAATTTACTTAGCTCGCGTGGTTTGGAATATCTCTTTAAATCTTTGACCAGTTCAAACGGCAAAGATACATTGATTCTAACGGCATTACCATTCATACACAATCATTATACACAATTGCTTTGTGTATTGTCAATCACCTAAATTCTCCAGATATTCTTCCAAATCCTTAACCCATTTGCTCTGTGATTTTTTTACTAATTTTTCATCTGCCGTATAAAAAGGAACCTGCAGATACTCTGCCAGAGCAACATAACTGGCATCATACGAAGAAATATCCAACTCAAAAGCTTTGTCTAGGGTATGTTTTAAGATTTCCTTAGAGGAATAAACAGATAATTCCAAATTTAAAAAGCCTTCATAGGCCGCTGCAGCCTTTTTAGGATCGATCCTGCTGCTCAAAGCAGCAGACTTCAATAAATTATTAACTTCATAAAAAATAAAAACAGGCACTGCTATTAGTAAAGTTCTCTCTACCAGATCTTTTTTTACTCTGTTTGCAGCAGCGCTACCCTGTTCATCAGGCAACAGCCATTTTGCCACCACGGATGCGTCAATAACAATAGTTGAAGCCACTTTAAAAATTCCTTAACAATTTATCGGTGCGCCTTACCAGTTCTTTTTTATTTTCTTCCACCAATCTTTTGGTATTAAACTTTTTACCCTTTAGGCCCTCTCTAAAACTATCAATACGGGCCATGGCATCCTGTTGTATATCCAGATCTGAAATTTGACCAAAACCTAAAGCCAATGTCTCATTAATAACATCCTGCAAGGACGCGTCCCTTTGAAACGCCAGTAGCCTTGATTGGTCTATTAAATCCTTGCGTATTCTAATGGTGGTTCTGACTGTTTGCATAATTTAATTATAGCATCTTGTCATCCAGATGTCAAATTTTTAGATTCTCCAGATATTCTTCTGCGTCAAAAGAGGCTTTGCAGCCCATGCCGGCTGCTGTCACAGCCTGCCGGTAGTGCCAATCAGATACATCCCCTGCCACAAAGACCCCATTAACACTAGTTTTTGTTTCGTCCTTAACAACAATATATCCTTTTTCATCTAAATCCAGTTGTCCTTTTAAAAAGTCCGTATTGGGACTGTGACCAATGGCAATAAAGACTCCATCAATTTGCAACTGACTAATCTTTCCAGTCTGGGTATTTTTTATTTTCACTCCTGTAACTTTATCCTGTCCCAGCAGTTCATCTACTTCTGAATTCCAGATAAAATTTATATTCTTTTTAGACTTAGCCAAATCTTGCAGTGCTTTCTGCGCCCTAAGTTCCCCGCGGCGGTGCATTACTGTAACTTGCTTGCAAAGCTTGGATAAATAATTAGCTTCTCTCATAGCAGTATCCCCCCCTCCAACAACTGCCACAACTTTATCTTTAAAGAAAAATCCGTCGCACACAGCGCAGGCAGACACTCCTTTACCCCGCAATCTTTGTTCGGAAGGCAAATTTAGCCACATTGCAGAAGCTCCTGTTGCTATTATCAAGCTATCAGTCGTCAGCTTTCGGCTTTCAGATTGAATTTCAAAAGGTTTTTTTTGCAAATTAACAGATACAACATCTTCATTGATAAATCTAGTATTAAAACGCTCGGCCTGCTTTCTCATTTTGGCCATCAGATCCGGGCCTTGGATACCTTCCTCAAACCCGGGAAAATCATCAACATCTGTTGTTAACATTAACTGCCCTCCTGCTTCCCTGCCGGAGATAACCAGCGGATTTAAAGCGGCTCTGGCAGAATAGATGGCAGCAGTAAGCCCTGCCGGTCCTGAACCGATTATGATTAATTTTTCAACCAAAGGTTTTTCCATTCCTCCTATCTTACACTAGCAGCAGGTGTAGATGTTTTTTGTTTTGTTGATCCTGTTGCTTCTTTCTTGGTTGGCGTAGCAGATGGACTAGCTGAAATTATAGGCTCAGGTGACGGCGTAACTTGAACCTCCTTTTCTAATTGTGGTGATACAGGCGGCTGATAGCGGCTTCTAAGCCAGACTAAATATCCGGCAATAACCACCAAAACCAGAATTATTGTGACAATGGCCACATTTTTATTCAATTTTTGTCACCTCCTCACGGCCAGTCTGCCCATATTACCTGAAAAAATCTAACTTGGCAACCCCTTTTTTAAACAAAATTAAGGCTGCGGCAAAAAGTCCAAACGATAAACCTAACAAGCTTCCGCCTAAAACATCAGACAACCAATGTTCTCCCAAATAAATGCGGGTTAATGCCATAATTAGGCTTAAAAGTATAATCATTATAATAGTTATATTTTTTTTAAAACTAGCCTTCCAGGAAAAAAGTATCACTACCAAAAAAACCGTTATTAAAAAAATGGTTCTAGTCATATGGCCTGACGGGTAAGAAAAATCAGTATGGACATAAAAAGAAGGTAGCTGAGTGGGAAGTAAACTCCGGTGAAAAAACACAGGAGGACCAGGATGGAAAAGGACTAATTTACCAAAAACTTCCACCAAAGTGGCAGGTACTATCATTGACCAACCGATTATTGCAAGTAACCGGCGCCTTATCAAAGATAGAAAAAACATTACCAGACAAAATCCGATTGTCACCTCTGCGCTGCCTAATAAACTAAAGTAGGAAAAGAAACCATCCCATTTTCTGGAAAGATGATCCTGTAATTTAACAGTAGTATCAAAATCAACCTGCTGCCAAGCTTCTTTGGCCACAGAATAGGAAAATACGGTAAAAACAACCAAAAAAAATAAAGAAAGAGGAAATAATTTAATTCTCACTTGGATTATTCAACCACCACAGAACCGGTTAAAGACGGATTTAGATGATCGTGATATTTGTAAGTGCCCTTATCAGCAAAAACAAGGGATTTACTCTCCCCTGCTGGCAGCATACCCACTGTGTTCAAAGGGGGATAAACCTGATGGGTGGGATGGACTACAGAGTTGACCTGATGGGAAACGGTGTTTTCATTAACCCATATCACTGACTCCCCTGCTTTAACAGTAATCGTTTGAGGCTCGAAACCGCTTGAGGTGATTCTGACCAGATTTTGGGAAACCTGAGCCGATGGACTGGCGCTTTCTTGAGAAGTAGGGCTAGCTTGGTATGAAGGAGTAGGGGTAGTTTTAGAAGAACCTTTCAAAAGCCATATTCCGGCTATTGCTATCACTCCTACCACTGCTATTATTACCAGTGCGTTTTTTGACATCACATTTATTTATATCCTATTTAAGCTTTATTTGTCAATATCTTACTTGAAGAATGATTACCAATTAGCCTAGTGACATATTTTAACTTTGATCCCACCAGCTTGGCTGACCTTTGCTTAAATTTATTGGCGTAATCACCTGAAGTTGCAGCAATCACCTTTGGTTTAATTTTTTGAATAATAGCATCGTATTCTTCTTCCTTATGCATAAATGGCAACATCACCACACGATCCACAGATCTCAAGGCAGACAAGACTTTGGCCCTTGCCTTTTGAGTATGGATAGGACGGTTTAAACCTTTAAGCTCGTGTACTTTCTGATCGCTTTCCAATAAAACTACCAGCAAATCCCCCTCTTTTTTAGCCTTTTCCAGAAAAATAACATGCCCCGGATGCAGAATATCAAAACAACCCCCTACCAGAACAATTTTTTTACCTTTCATATGAGAGTAATTTTAACATATCAAATTGTGGTAGTATTTTCTAAATGGAAGATTTATCAAAGATTGAGAGCTTAAGGGCTCTGCAAGAAAATTTTAAGCCTCTTGAAAACACCAATATCATACACAGACAACGCCTTTCCCCTTTGGATAAATTAGCTTTATTCGTCACTGAAAAAATTGGCACACTGGGTTTTTTCTTTATAATTTTTACCTGGACAACTGTTTGGCTGGGTTGGAATATGCTGACACCAAACAACTTTAGGTTTGACCCTTATCCTGCTTTTGTACTCTGGCTTTTTATTTCCAACTTAATTCAAATTCATTTAATGCCTCTTATTATGATAGGACAAAATATCCAGGGAAAACATGCCCAGCTCCGGGCCGAACATGACTTTGAAACAGACAAAAAAGCTGAAAAAGAGATTGAGACTATTTTACTACATCTGGAAAACCAGCAAAAACTAATACTGAAGATTTTGGAAAAAGTTTCTCCCTAAATTATGCTGTTGCCATTAATTTTTCTCTTGCCAGTTTTGCTTCTTGCTTGCCTTTAGCTAAAAGTTCGCTTTTGGCTTTCCGGTCAGCAGTTTTCTGGTCAACAATTTTTTGACATTCGGGATCAGGGCAAATCGTTTGAGTATAAGTGATAGTAGAGATACCGCTTTTCCCTTTCCAAGTTTTACCATCAATTCTTTCTTTGCCGCAATTAATACAAGGGTTACTCATAAAAGTTCAGTAAGTATACCAGAATTTATTTCTTTAATCAACCCTCTCTTAAAAACCCAACTTTTCTTTGACCAAGAAAACAAAAATTCTATCGGGCATGGCCTCTTTGTTAATAATCAGAATTTTGTTGACAGCCGAGGGCATACCATAAGCTTTTCTGGCCCGCTCATCCTCCAAAGGAAAAGAATATTCATAAATTCTTTTTAGACCTTCTGCTGTATCTTTGACAATTTTTTGTGCACCTACTACAAAGATTATCTTCTCTCCGGCATAAGCTTCGGAAGATAATTGGCTGCCGGTATTACTGGCAATTAAAAGATGGCCGTCCTCGGTTACAGCATGAGCAGAAGCCACCACCCAATCAGGAGCTGCTCCTAATTTTGCCATTTCCCGAGCTTGAGTCTTAAAATCCATAGCCATCAGTTTTGGTCTGACTGCATTATATTTACCGGATTCGTTGATTTCTTTATCCAACCCAATGGCTTCCAAAGTTTGAGAAGTCATGGTAAAAACCTCTGCTCTACCCGGCAATAACTCTAAAACTCGTCTTTTGGCTTCTTCTCCGTTTTCCGCGACCTCTACTTTAATATTATTTTCCTTAAGGGCTTGGGATGTTTTTTGAATGGCCTCATCTGTTGCCAGTTGGCCATATTTTTCATTTGGTTTCATACTAACTCATCTCCTTTTTTTAGGTGAACTATTTTTTTAATATCTATTCCTAACTCTTTTAAATAGCGCTGGTTAATGCTATAGATATGGCTTACTCCATCTTTGCGCTCATTTAATATATTTGCATCAATAAGTTTATTGAAGTGGTGAGAAAGAGTGGGTTGAGAAAGAGGGAAATTGCTCAACAGTTCCTTACAGGCAATCTCCTTTTTACCCAAAAGAAGGCGGAGAATATCTATTCTTGTTTCATCAGAAAGTGCCTTGAAAACCCCCACAATTTGCTTACTCATATTTATTGATATATTTGAATATATCAATAATAGTATGCGGTCAGTTATTTGTCAAGCAGTTAAGAAGCTACCCTTTCTTAATCTCCACCTTTTTAAGAAAATGTTGAAAACAGAATGAAAATCTATCAAAAAAGCTTTTCAAACCAAGCAGGTTTGTACCTACTCCCAAACTGGCACTAAAAGCAATTTCAGCCATAAACCTTTCTCCGGCAAATTTAACTGGTACTTTGTGAATATAGGCTGGGATCTGGGCTCCATCGCCGACAGTAAAGAAAATTTTTCTACCTTTTGTCATGTTGAGTCCCAAAACTTCGGCATGATCGGCGTGGAAAACGCTAAAACCCGCACCAGAGTCAATATATGCATGGAATTCAATCCATTCACCGTTTCTGGTTTGAATCTCAAGAGGAACAATAGGCTCGTCGTCTATGTAGGCAAAAATCATACGAGAAGATATTTATCTTCCCTTCGGGGAACTGCAAAAATACTCACTTTTTTATGGGGATATTTTGCTTTAGCCTGCTTGTAAACCACAGTGGCATTAAGAGAACTGGCAATAACCCTACCATTAACAATGGCTACTCTTTTACCGGGATACTTGTTAAAAATATTGGCGGGAATTTTTGTTTGTGCCATAACTATCACCAAGATATAGATTAACAAAAATCTGCATAAGTTGCAATATTAACTTTTTGCGGCTAATTTCCAGATGGTTTTTACAAAATTATGATATAATATCGGCAAGAGTGCGACTACCATAGAAACTAGACCTAACCAAATAACACATTCATATGAAATAGAGCCAGGAATGGATTTAGTTTGGACAATAGACGATCAACCTCATTGCAGTGTAAGAGCTTAATGAACCATCAGCAGGTGTCCTTGGAAAGAGAGTTTATGTAGAGGTTCACGGTACCGATACAACTGGTAAACCATTTTCATACTTGGCAAATTGGCCACTTAGGAACTTTGAGGTTTACGATCATCCAATAGAAGCATGGAAATGCCCAAATCGGCTTATGCACACAAGAGGTCGCTAACATCGGATGCTACATAGTTTCAAACTCTCTTAAAAAATAAGTTTATTTACCCATTTGGGGACTTTGGCATTTTTAACCTTGTCATATTGAGGGGTATAGGGTTTGATGTCCAAAATTGGTGTGCCATTGACAATATCCAGGCCCAAAACTTTCAAAATATTTCCCTTTCTTGAAACCAGTTTTACTGTGGAAATAGCAATTCTGTTGGGCCGCTGGGGACAGCGGCAGGCAAAAATCCCAATATATGGGATGTCTTCTCTTCCCTGCGGGTGATGTTTAAGATGACATTCTTTTTCCTGGTCCATCCAATAAACAATAATTATATGCGAATAATCTTCAATTCCATCCAAGCCCAGGGCAAACTTTTTATCAATCACAATTTCAGTTACTACATCCTGCCAGCCGGGAAGCATGGGATTTTTGACACTGTTTTTAGCCTTTCCCAACGGCTTTAATTTAATCACTCCTTTTTTATCTTGACTATCTAAAAATGCGCAGAAAATTGTTTTCATATTCATTTGGGGTTGCCGAAAATGGGAATAACATAATTGCCAAAGCGCCATTCACGCACACTATTTTCCGCAGCAGACACAAAAGTATTACCGATTGATGTGGCGCTTGATTTTGGATCGATATAAACGCCGTCTCCACAGTTTGTAATGGTATTATTTTTAATAATCTGCGACCCGGCTATAGAGGCGATGCCGGTATGGCAGTCTTCGATAATATTGCCGGCGACTTCTTGATTGCCGTTAAATTTAAGATCAATTCCCTCATGCCCCGCATCAGATAAATGATTGTTTATTATTTTAATATTTGAATTAGCCGCAGATATTGCGCCCCACATTGAATGGCGAGATATACTATTTTGAATAACGCTGTTTGGTTGTTTGCCAATAGGATTAAGGCCATTGCGGGTATATTCCACCACCACATTATCCAAAACACTGCCATCGCCCTGCCAAACTATCGCCTCCCAATCAGCCAAATAGGGCTTTTGAGCTTTTGAGGTAAAAACAATCTGCTTATCTTTTGTTCCTTGGGCCATTAACTTTTGCAGGACAAAAAGACTTGAGTGTGTGGTCGTATACGATTTAAGCCTTGTCGGGTCATTATCGTTGAAACCATCTTTTTCCACTTCATCCCCCTTCTTTTGGTCGTCGCCAACTGCAAACTTAACTGTAGTTCCGGGCAAAACAGTCAGGTTTCCCAAAATTTCCGTATCTCCGGTAATAATAATTTCCCCGCTCCAAACTTGGTTACCCAAATAGATACCGCTTATTTTTGCGTTTGAAACCTGCTCTGTGGAGAAAAACTTAAAAGCAAAAAATCCAGCGGCTAAAAACAAAACAAGGAAAAACAATATAGCAATTTTTTTCTTGCTCATTATTTTATTCTACCAGAAATCTCGAGAGAATCACTTTAAAGAGACTTTTTAAAGAGCACTATTACTTGACCAGTTTCATCAGCTCCCTGCAGAATGCAGGTAAATCCATGGGCCAACGGGAGGTTACTAAATTTTTGCCAATTTAGCGTGAATTCAATGCCATTTACGGCCTAAATTCACGGTATTTTTAACCAAATTCAAGCAAGAACTGGTATTGACAAATGTGGTCTGTTTCATTTATGCTAACTTTAATGCTACCTTTAAAGGAACAAGGCTTTGCTCATTTATTACCCCTATTAGGTTTAGCCATCATTAGCGCTTTAGTTGTTTCATCTATAATCCCGATTACCAGACATTACTCTGATGGAAAATCCAATGTGGCCGGGGTGTATTTAGCTAAAGACGGAGACAACAGTGGATCTTCCGGGTCATCAGGAAGCTCAGGAAGTGAAGATAAAAAAGTAGAAGTCAAAAATGAAATAGAAAAGAAAGAGATTGAAAAGAAAGAAGTTGAGATTAAAACCACTCCGGAAAAAATTAAAAGTGAGATCAGACAGGGAAACCTAAGAGTAAAATATGAGATAGAAAATGGCAAAGTTAAAATAGAAACAAAAGTTAAAGAGGCTGAAAATGAGGTAGAGCTGGAGAATGAGGCGGAAAATGAAGCAATTAAAGAAGTAGAGGCAGAGCTGGAAAAAGAAGATGTTAAAATAGCCACAGCCCCGGGTCAAGTAGCCTTAGTTAATAAAAAAGTAGGGGCCTTGTCAAACTTTCCTTTATCAATTGATCCCACCACCAGACAGTTAACAGTAACCACTCCTGCCGGTTCTAAAGTGGTGGCTGTTTTGCCACAGAAAGCCATTGACAATATGCTGGCTGCCCACATTATGGATGATGTGATATCTGAAAAAGTAAGTAACAGTTTGGCCAGCGTGCCGAAAATGGTAAGACTGGAAATTGAAAATGGGGTGTTGGGATATAAAGTCAAAGGAACAAAAACGCATAAACTATTAGGCTTTATCCCAATTAAATCCAAGGTGGAAACTTTTGTCTCTGCTGAAAATGGCCAGGTGGTAGAAAGCAGTCAATCTTTTTTGGGTAGGATTCTCAATAGAATCGCTCCTTAGAATATTTGATGATAAAATAGACAAATGCATTATGCAGGAAGGTACTTGATTTTTTGCCTGGTTTTTGCCCTGCTGGCTATAACTGCTCCCGCTTACAAAAATATTATTTTTTCCACAAAATTTGTGGATGAAGAATATAATTTTGCCATTGGAAAATATCTCACCCGCGGGGAAATCCTTTATGGGGATATTATTACAAACCATCAACCCATAACCCATTTGTTAAGCGGTTTCTTGCAATACAAACAAAAACCAGGCACAACAAAAGATCTTATCAATACCCAGAGAACAGCTATCGCAAACTGGTCTGCTATTTGGTCTATTATTTTAGTTTTTTATTTTGGGTTGGCAGGCCTGATCTTTTCGTTTATTTTTGAGCTAACAAGAAACCATTTGTACGGCAACCTATTTTTGGCAGAAACAATTACAGCTTACCCGTTGGCCTTTTTAATAGGACTGGCCCTTTTTAGAAAAGAGCCCTTGAAAGCTTTTGAGTTATTTTTATCAGGAGCCTTACTTGCCTTTTTGGCCTTGACTTTAGGCCCAACCTGGCCGGCAATAATATTTCTTGCCTTTATATTTTTAATAAAACAGTTCAAAGACAGCGGTTTTAAAAAATCTTTGGCCTTGGGATTGTCTGGGTTTTTGCTTATTTTTTTATTAATACTTCCTTTTGTAAATGTCCCGGGTTATTTCCGCTACTATATTTTTGGTAATTTGGAAAATACAATACCCCATGCAGCAGAATACTGGATCCCTACCTTAATTAAGTCTTTTGTTTCGCCTGCGCTTGTCTTTGTGATAAAAGAGCCCACTGACAATTTAAGGTTAATCCAAGCCCTTTCTGTTATTTTAATTTTAAGCCTTGCTTTTAAGAAAAAATTCAGCTTCGCAGCAGCAATTTTTATTATCTTAGGTCTTCTTAATTTGCGTTTTGTGAACCCGGGAGACGGTTATTCAAGAGGTTTTCATCTTCTGCCATGGTACTCTGTCTTGGTTTTTATTAGTTCATTGCTGTTTGTAGGACAGCTTAAAAGTAAATCTCCAAATATAATTAAGGTGATAAGCATTGGAGCCTTAATTGTGGCTATATTTTTTAGTTTGAAATCTGCCAAACTTACTCTTTTTACCAAAAAAGATGCTGAAAGGGATTACACAGTATTTTATTCTACCCACACTAAAATAGGCGAAAGCATTAAGGGTTTTAAAAAACACGGCGACACCTTATTTGTCTTTCCTGATGCATGGCTGGTTTATTGGCAATCAGACACTGGCCATCTGCCTGGACTTTTTGGCTACTATACCTGGATGTCAGGCATACCAGAACTTAAAAAGGCGGTCAATCAAGCTTTTACTAAATTCCCGCCAACATTTTTTTACTGTGAGGGTTGTCAATATACGGATTTAAACCAATACCTTTATAAATATAAGGAGGCAAAAGGATATGAAAATAAACAAAACCTTTTAGTCCTTCCTTAAGATTCCTATCCGGCCCGAGAATCGTAACTCTAATATAAGAACCTTTCGCTTCGCTCAAATCAGAGAGGATTGACTCCTGCGTATCATTATGATACGCTAGAAACATATGAATGATACGCAAGGAAACAACCGGCAGACTAAATTACTGGAATTTTTATTGGTAAACTCTCCGTCTTCAAGATCCAAAATCGAAAACCTCTTGAAAGATAACAATGTTTCCCGAATAACCATAATTCGGGACTTAAATTATCTTATCAGTGTTGGTTTAATTGAACAGGTTGGGGGGGGTAAGTATGTGGAATACCGTCTCAAGCCGGAAAAAGAATTACTTATTCCCATAGATCTAGAAAAATACTTCTCGACAGTAACCGATGTTGCTGTTATTGCTTATTTGCAACCCTTTACTGACGGCAACAAAAGAACCTCCAGAATGATCAGTAATGCCATTCTCCTCTCGAACGGCTATTATCCTCTTTCCTATAGAAGTGTAGACGAAGTTGAATATAAAAAGGCTTTAATTCTTTTTTATGAACAAAATAATCTTTACCATCTAAAAAGAATCTTTTTGGAACAACAACGTTTTGCGATCGAAAACTACTTTCTCTGACTTTAGGCTTGCTATAGTCCTGAGCGAAGCCGAAGGATAGCTCAAATCAGGGAAGAAATAGAAAAAGCTAAACCTTCTTTTGTTTGAATTCTTTTATTTATCTAATATCTTTCCAGTTATCAAGGTAATTATCCAGTTCTACTTCTTTTAATTTAAATTTACCATTCTTTTTGTCGATATGAATTAAATAACTACTCTCTTCTTCCTTTGCAAAACCCTGTTTTATCCATTGATTCACGATATGATAAGGAATAATCAAGAAGTCTCTTTTATTATCAGATAGTAAAACAAATATATAATAAACATTCCCTGAACCAGTTTTTTCAAACGAACTTTTTGTGAGTTTTATTGCTCTACTGTCACTTAAATCCTTATGTTTTACTTGGAAGTAAAAGGTCTTATTGTTCTTTACCGCAAGAATATCTAATCCTACATCAACTGGTATATTTGCTGCTTGAAATTCGTGATACAGTAATTCTGCTAGCACATGGAGTTCTGCCGCTGCTCCCCAATATCTATTTTTTGGTAGTACTTCTTCGCCTTCTTCAAAATTCTCTCCAGCAGTACGCGTCTTATATGCTCCCCTTTTATTTTCCTTCATGCCCGCAAATTCTTTAGCTTTTATCAGTCCACCAAATCTAGACTTATATAGTGACCATATTATTTTTTCATCTGAGTATTTCTTGTATAATTCCTCATCGCGTTGAATATCCCAAACCTTAGGGCTATATCCCAATTTACTCTGTAAATTTTTTAAATAGCTTAATAAATCTTCATCGCTAATATTCATGGCGGCAGCTAATTTTGAAGATGGAAGTCCCGCTGCCCTTAAAGCATTACCCAGTGTTCTAAAATGAACAAAGATATAATAACTTAACTTCGGAATTCTTTTTACTTCTTTTCCAGTAAGATATTTCTTGTTTTTGTGTTGGAATGCAAGTTTTTTAAGATTATCGATTACTTCTTGTTTTTTCATATTTATACAATCATATAAATGAATTAATTAGCATTATATTATAATGGGTATATAAAGTGCAGCTTGGCTCGAGAATCGTGAATCTAATATAACCATGAATTTAGCCTGTATCTACAAGGCTTTCTCTGACTTTAGGCTTGTTGCTCAAATCAGAGAGGAAATTAAAAACCTAACTTTTCAATAAGACTTTTTAGTAACTTACCAAACAATGTTGGGGCTATTACAAAATAGCAAACAAGGCTAATTAACAAAAATACCACTCCATTATTTATGAAGATTAAGTACAGACCTATTAATAACAAAACTATCCATAAAACCGCTAAGACAGTTTTTATCGTATCACTTTGCCAAATCATTGGGGTATTTATCGAACTCCGTTTCTCTTGAACAGCTCCATAAGTTCTTAGTAACCAAGACATTGTTAATAGTAAATATCCCATAAATTTTTACTCAACTAATTAAATACAAGACATCTTTGAATAGATTAATACTAACATCCCCAACCAAACAATAAATAAAAATGATTGTGCAAAATAAAAATTTTTTCTTTTGTTTCTTAGTTGCTCTGTGTTATACACAAATTCAAACCATGTGCTGACAAAATGGGAAACAACAGCAAAAAGAAAAGTAGCGAATCCATAATAGATGTATTTCTCGTTATAAATCAAGGAAATCGCAGAAAAGGCAGCTCCAATTATTGCAATGTTAAGTTGCCAAGCTATTTTTGAAATATCAGGTATTTGCATATATTAATTCAAGGTATATTAAGTGCCACTTGGCTCCTCAAGCCTTGACTTATTATACCCAAAGATTTTAGAAACATTATCTAATAAAAGTTACATGGGCGAACTAAGACAAAGGTGGCTAGAGATCAAGAAACTTAATAATAATACTCTTAGCGTCTAGTTGCGTCCAGTTCTATCTAACTATAAATTTCAGTCTTTTTAGCCTCAAAATCACCAATGCGTCTAGTTGCGTCCAGTTCTATCTAATATTGAGGTTCGTAATAAGTATTTATAGATGATCCTCTGGGTATAATTAATCCCATTTCCACCAGCTTATTTAAATCCACCCCTATAGTAGCTCTAGAGACTTCTGGAAACATTTCTTTGCATTCTTTTGAAGTAATTTGCCTCTTATCTTGTAAAGTATTCCAAATAACTACCTGCCGTTCATTTAGGTCTTTAAGAGCTTCGCCTAGTAAAGTAACTCGAAACATGTTCGACATATTCTTAAATATAGGTTCTAATAAGCCCCACTCACGCATTTTGGAGAAAACAATATCAATTCCTCTTCCATATTCCTCAAGGTAATCCATATCTTTCAAGATAGTCGCTATTATTTCATTTCTACTAAATTGTGAATCTTTAATATTTTCAATAGTTACTCCTGGCGGAAGATTTCCCGGATTTGAGATTTCGATTCTATTTGAAAAAATATTTACTTGCGTGTAGGTTTCAGTAATCATGTAGTCTCTATGTATTACTGCGTTCGCAACCAGCTCCCGGATAGCTTCTTCTGGATATTCATATCTATCTACACGCTTAGTACCCTGAATAGAAGCTTTTAATGGAATATTACGCAAAATAAATTTCTGCATCGTATCAATCTGTCCATCTAAAGACCCATCAATATCCAGCTTATCTATAATCGGAGTTGCAACTGAACTACCTTGGTATCTGACACACCTAATAATATATCTTGCATAGGGCATTATTGATTGAGGTTTACCCTTAGAAAAAATCATAAAACCTGCAATGGTTGGATACATCCCATCCCTAAAATTGTTTATTAAGCCTAAATTTCTCATAACCTCTTCTGTAGGAACGTTATCAACACTTAAACGCCCAACTTTATCAGCGCTTTTTTTAAGAAAATCTTGAATCTTATCAATATCTAGCATAGAAATATCTGTATCTATGGCTTGGGTCTTGTCATACTTGAACACGGCAGAGTTACGTATAAAAGTGCGCATTTCAACATCTGTGATTACTCTGTCATTATTACCAACTCTTATACATGCACCATTTGGCAAACCTAGCTGTTTATTAAAACAAGGTTTAAGCTCGTCTTGGGTTTCCTGAATCATTAAGATAAGCAACGAAGTATTTTCATACTCTATAATTTTTAGTTCGTAAGGTCCATGATTTTGCATTTTCTCTCTCAAGTAACTAAGGATTTGTTCTTGTAGTAAAGCCAAATCTAAACCTCCAACAATCTCAATTTGATGGTTCACCCTATCTTCTCTAATTCCAAAAACTATCATTCCTCCACCTGGACTATGAGAAAAAGAGGAGATTGGACGCCATAAATCTCCTGGAATACCTCCACGAGCATCTTTAAACTCCACATTACCAGTTTCTGATCTGTATTTTATTGCTTTATCAATTAGGGAGATTATGTCTGTGTCCGTCATGTATGGCTATTCTATCACTGACTAAAAAACTCAAGTATCTTTTCAGCTGAACCTTGCATATCACGATAGAATTCCCTTGATGAAATTCTTTTAATTTGCCAGTCTGCTCTCTCTAAAATATCCTGTCTTTCGATATCTGCCTCAATAAGTTCACCGGTTTCGCTGAAATGTTGCATTCCATCACACTCTAAAGCTAAAGTCCTACCATTTTTAAGTAGTACGAAATCTATAAAGAAACCACAAGTTTCAAACTGTGGAATAATTACCAACTCCTTATCTTGAGAGAGTATTTGATGCATATCTTTCTCGAAATCGCTACCAAGCAATCCCTCTTTAATAATTTTCTTTGATGGAGATTGAGTATATTGCAAGAATTCCTTAATTAGTCCCGCTGGAAATTTATCTACTGGTCGGCTTAAAAAACAGAAAATTTGCTTTCTGGCTCTTGTAAATCCTACATTTGCCCTTCGCCAACCATCCTCACCTCTTGTGAATGTAAAAATATGGGGCGTTGAGTTGGGAGCGTATCTGAAAGAATAGAGGATAACATCTTTCTCATCTCCCTGGAAACCATCAACAGTATCTGCAACTAGACTGTGTTTTTCTATCCGCTCCCTGATGAAATCGTCATCGTATATCATTTTTCTTAAAAAGTTTGCTTGTTCTCTAAATAGAGAAAGTACCCCAAGGCTTAGGTTTTCATATTTTGGGTCATTCATAAGTTTTTTGAGATGATTTATTACCGCCTCAGCTTCTTTTGGGTTAACCTTAAGTTCGTTTTCAGTAGTTCCATCAACATCTACGATATTGAGTATTGTTCCCAGAGGGTTGTTTAAGGAGTTTGTCATTATACGTAACTTTGAACCATAAAACTTTTGGTTAGAAAAGTTGATAATCTCAGGGTAACTTCTGAAATGTTCTGTCAAAAGAATTGGAGCTTCTCTGAAAACACTACACGAGTCGAATAAGGAATTAGCTTTTGCATCCAAGGAGTCAAACTTCTTAAATGCTCTTAATCTAAGGTCTTTTATCAAGCTTTCATTTAGAGTTGTGGGTGTCCAATCTTTAGTGAAATCGGAGAGTTGTTTATCATCCCCTACAATTATAGCCTTCTTACCCCTAAACAGAGTTGGTATAGATGTAGGTAAACTGCATTGAGAAGCCTCATCGATGATTACATAATCAAATAAACCTGCCTTTAAAGGAAAAACTCTAGCTACATCTTCAATGCTCATAACCCAACAAGGGAATACTTTAAGAAGTGCCTCAAAATCAAAAGCCTCCTTAAGTTCTTCAAATGTTTTATAGCTTTTTTTACTCCTTCTGATTTGCCTCCTGAAGTGTGCTATTTCTCTCTGTGTAGATTTTGAATAGCCGTAATTATTAAGTAAGTTTAGGTCTATAGAGTTTTGAATAGTTTGAATAATGGTGTTAGTTTTTGCTTCCTTTAATTTAGTAATCTTATTTGCTATTTCATCTGTTGTTTGTGGGTATTTCTTTTCTAGTTCTTTTATTGCGTTATCGAGCATCTCACAGGAAAAAATACTATCAATATTATCTTCGAAGTACTTAACTAATTTTGTTTTTACTCTTATAGAACTCTTTAAAGAATTTATTGTTTTCTGAAAATTTATTAAACTTTTTTCTATAAATTGTGCTTTCAGAAATTCCTGAGTCTTTTGTGATATACCTAACCCAAAACAAACA
>DOWS01000010.1:4526-13017 GCA_003519445.1 Candidatus Daviesbacteria bacterium | reverse complement strand
TATAACACCCGTATGCTGTCACCTCCAACAATACGCAGTTCCCATAAATTTGTGCCAGTAAGTTTTTTAACATGAGGTAAGCCTAAATGTATGCCAAATTCTCGAAGCAACTCAATAACATCTTGAACTTTTGCCTGTGCTTTTATCTCTAAACTATCAAGAAATTGTTGAACAGGATGAACGCCGCTTGGATTTCTATATAAAATTACTTTCCACTTTTCATCCATAGTCGCATTATATCAAGTTAAAAGATATAATAATAAGCAAAGTTAGGAGGGGTCGCATAGTGGCCTAGTGCAGTAGTTTTGAAAACTGCCAGGGGCGCAAGCTCCTCGTGGGTTCGAATCCCACCCCCTCCGCAGCGTAATCCGCCTTGGGCGGAAACGCTGCTGGGACGTTTAAATTTTGTTTTACAAAATTTATTACGTCTCGCCAGTTAGGAAAAGTGAAGCTTGACTCTTGACAAAGTGTACATTTAAGTATATATTTAAATGTACATGCAATATATTACCACTACAGAACTTAGGACACAATCTTCAGAGCTTGTTGAAATCCTTAAACAAGGAGGTTCTGTTTCGCTTATTCACCGGTCAAAAGTGATTGGGAAAATTGAACCGGCTCAAAAAAATCCCATTGCAATAACCGATATTAAGGCGTTTAGAAAAGCTCTTGCGGAGATACAACCTAAAAAGCTTATTCCCAGAAAAGACAGGGACAGAGTGTATAGACAACGGCTTATGGAAAAATATGGCTAAAATATTTCTGGACGCTAATGTTTTTGTTGATCTGGCAGAAAAAAGAAAACAAATAACTATAGCTGATTTTCTGGAACATGAATTGTATATTTCTCCTCTATCAATTCATATTCTAACCTATTTATATAAGTATCATATCCCTAATAAAAAATTGACTAATTTATTAAAAAAATTTATTAATTTTGTTCCCTTCAATAAAGAAATTGCGGAATTTTCTTCTCTAGGTCCTACAAAAGATTTTGAAGACAATGTTCAGCTTCATAGCGCGGCAGAAGCGGAGTGTGATATATTTTTAACAAATGACGAAAAACTTTTAAAATTGAGGTTCTTTGGCAAAGTCCAACTATCGCCTCTTCCTACCTGGCCAATGTCATAGCCCAGACTTTTGTGGCGCCTGCTTTCTTTAACACTTTGGCGCATTCCCGCAGGGTTGAACCTGTGGTCCAGACATCATCTATAAGCAGCACATAGGGTTTAGCGTCTAGCGTATAGTTAGAAGAAATTTCAAAAGCGCCATAGATATTTTTTCTTCTCTGCTCGCTTTTCAGTTTGACTTGGGAGCGGGTGAAGCGAATGCGTTTTAATGCATCACAGTAATCTAAACCTAATTTTTTGGATAAAATTTGTCCTAGTAGTTTTGACTGGTTAAAACCCCTTTTATTTTCCCTAAACCAAAAAAGCGGTACCGGTACAACCACCCACTGACTCTTATTTTTTCTGACAAGATCAAAAAGATAAGGTGAGTATTTTTTCCAGTAGTAAACAATGATATCTGCCAAAACCGGAGCAAAATCCCGAACCAAAGCAGGCTCGTATTTTAGTTTTTGAATGGCCCTCTTTAAAGAACCCTGGTATATTCCCAAACTCCACAACCCATCCAAGCTAAAACTTCTCTCACAGCCGGGATGGGTTAGTCCGCCAATTGATAAATTACCGCACTGCGGACAAATCAGGTCAGTTTGTAAAATATCCGCAATGCAATCCTGGCAAAAATAGCTCCCCTCTTTTTTACACCCAACGCATTTTTTAGGAAAAAATAGGTCAAGAATGATATTCACAAAGTCATTTTAACAAAAATCCCCCGCCGAGGCGGAGGATTTTATGGTGGAGACGAGGGCTGTGAGCCCTGTGTTGAAAAACAAAATAAAAACCTCTACAAGCTTAGCTAATTAATTTTTATTCATCAGTTGTAACCAATTAGCAGGAAAACTAATGAATGACCAAACTTTCTTTTGTTAATACTGATCGATCAGAATTGTATTAACAGCATCCTGACTTTGTATGTACCTTAGTATCCCGTCAGAAAGAGGATATATTCTAAAGTAACCTTTAGCTATAAGCTGGTTGGAAAGCGAGTTGCTGACCCACGAATGGGTTAGCGCCTGCGATCTTAGCAGCAAACTGCTTCAGGTAACGAGCAATATCATTGCCGTTTGTGTTTTGAAACAATATTTTACGCTTAATGTTTCCTAAGCGGCTTGCAGTTTTTAAAGTGCCATCCAATCGAATCAATACGTCCCCGTAAGTAATATACTATCATAGTATAACCCAAAAAGCAAATTTTATTCTTTTCCCCGCAGTTCCTGTTCTACTCTGCGGGCATGGTCGCGTTCTTTTATCACAGCTCTTTTATCAAATTCTTTTTTACTCTTTCCCAAACCAATTTCCACTTTAAATTTATTATTTTTTTCATAAAGGGAAACAGGTACCAAAGTTACTCCTTTACCTGAAGTCTTACCTGTTAAACTCATTATTTGAGCTTTGTGCAACAGCAGTTTTCTGGATCTTTGGGCATCATAAGTTTGACTTGAACTTTCCGCATACCGCGGAATATTAGCATTAACTAAAAATGCTTCCCCGTTTAAAATTTTAACATGGCTTTCGCCTAAATCTATTCTTCCGGAGCGGATTGATTTTACTTCTGCGCCGGTTAAAGAAACCCCTGCCTCCAAATGTTCCAGGATATGGTAATTATGAAGAGCTTTTTTATTGATAATACGCATAATAGTCATCAGTCTTCAGCTATCAGCTTTCAGACCTAATCATAATACAGTCTGCTGACTGACGACTGATAGCTGATGGCTATTTTAGATCCATTGTATAGATTTTACTTCCATCCAGCAAATAGACCTTTTTACCCTTTTCATCCACCACCAGATCGCTAAACCCCCCTAAACGCTCACTTTGATACTGGACTTTGTAAGCTCCCAGCTTGGTTAAAACCAGAAGGCGCGAGTTGCCAGAATCCAAAAGATATAAATTATCCGTGTCGGATGAAACAAAAAAACTCTTAGGGTCTTTAACAGGTGAGGGCAAGCCCGAATAGGAAAAATTATCTTTTTCACCTTTGGTAAAACGGATTATTTCTCCTCCCTGCTTTAAAACATAAACCGAAGATTCAATCTGCATTCTTAAGGCATTAGTAAAATCAGCCTTGGTATTTTTACTTAAATACTCTCTTTTATCTGAATAGCTATCGGCAGTAGGCAGATATTTCCAGATTTGTCCGCTACCATCCAGCAGATAGACATTACCGGCAAATCCACTCATATCTAAAATACTTCCCAAGCCATCATCAGCTTTAGCTACCTGGGTTTGTTTTTGATTTGCAGTATCAGTGCGCACTAATCCTTTATCTAAAGAATAAGAAAAAGCCATACTGCCATTTAATGAAGCCAGGGAAACTTCTCCCAACTGGCTTTTCCCGGCCAGAATTTGATTGCTTTTTTTGACTGGATCAATTACTGCCAGGGAGTATTGGAAACTATCCAAAACCAGTATTTTACCTGCTGACAAACTCATTTTTTGAGCTTTAAAGTCTTTTTTGATCAGATCCAGATCCAAAAACAAGGGAAAATCAGCCACTTTTTGCTGCTCTAAAACAGAAGCTGACTGCTCTTCAATTTGTTTTTTTAGGCTTTGCGCTTCCTGGTCATCTTTTTTTAGAGCCAAAGCCTTATCAATGCTTGCTTTGGCAGATTCCAGTTTATTTTTGGCTTCTGCCGGATTTAAAGAAGAAAGCCCCTTGGCAGCATCAAAATCATCTTTGGCGCTTTGTAGGATTTGCACAAAAATAGCCTGCTTTTGCGCGTCTTTGCTGCTTTTATATTTTAAGCCTGCTCCCGTACCAATAATCAGGATTAAAATCAAAGCTAAGATCAACCTGCCCCGTCCGCTTTTGGGAAAAAATTTGGGGAAAACCCTAATTAAGCCTAAAAGGATAGCTTTAGTCCTACTGGCAATAACTTTCTCTTCCTGCAAACTGGGGAAAACTGCTTCGTTCTCCTCTTCTATTTTGGCTTCTTGGTCTACCTGCACAAAAAGCCCTGCCATCCCCCCTTCCCCTGCTTCTGCTCCTCCCACTTTAGAACTAATTTCCTCTTCCCACAAATCCTTGGACAAATCCAAGGATTTATCCAAATCCTCACCCAGAAAGTTAGAAAGACTTCTGCTTACAAGTAAAAGCTTGTCCCCGTCTTCCAAAAATCCCGATATTAGCTGGCCTTCGGAGGCTGTAGCAAGAAGCGGAGATAGCTTATCTTCTCTTTTTAAAAAAACTTCCACCTGACCCTGCCCTGTTAGATACAACACTTTTCCTGAAACTCCAGCCAAACATAAATCCCATTCGCCCTCTTCCGAGAATTTTTTTACTCCTTCGGCAAATGTAGCAGTTAATTTTTGGGCGGGACTGCCTTCAAAATCAAAGTAAAAATCAGCCAGTTCAGACAGGGCTTGCCTGCCTTTGGTAAAAGCATCATCAGAGGTTAACTGCAGCAAAGCCAAAAAAGCATTCTCGGAATCCTGAACCTGTGAAACCACCTGGGCGGCTTTCTGGTCAGTATTTAATCCAACAACTTGAGCTATTTTTAATTGCATTATAATATTCCCCAGGCCAGTACGATTAAACCAATGGCCACTCCCACATGTACTATGGAAAAAGCTTTAAGTACTGGTGAAACTTTGGTTACTAAAGTTTTACTCATTAAATCCACCTGCCTTACCACCATTAATGCAAATATAGCGTAAAATGCCAAAATAATCAAAACAGCAATTTTTACAAAAAGCAAAATTGCTTCAGATTCAAAAAAATTAACCGGGGTGGTGGTAGGCATCTCTCCCCTTTCCGTAAATTTTATGCGCCTCATCCAAGATAAAATCAGCTACAAAATGCGGCCTTGGAACAGAATGAAAATCAATGTTTTTTGTTGCTCCTGCTGTTTGGATAAATACATTGCCGTAATGAAAAACGGAATTTAAAATTCCGCCCATAGAAGATGAGGTATCTTCAATATTTCGAAGTGGCGCAACATCAATGTTTTTGAAAAGTAAGGAGTGAAAATCCACATCAACAATATTTTTTTCTGTTACTATATAGACATTAAAATACCAGTGCAAAAATCCTTCAAAAGAAATGATTAAAACGAGCAGGTAATTGATAATCAAAAATACTATCTGAAAAGTTTGAGGGATAATAAATAGATCTATGTTCAAAAGAGAAAAAATTTTCGGCACAAAAAAAGGGAATGAAAAGAGCAGAATAACCGGGATAATCCAGGATAAATTAGTAATGGGATGAGCCCGCAAAAGCAATAGAATTTTCTCTCCAGGATCTTGCCCTTCAAAACGGCAGTTTGTTGGATTTTCAATATATGAGGAAAACATTTTAAAAAGAGTATACTCTTTTTAAATTCGAAATTCCAATTTCGAAATTCGAAACAATTTTTGAAATTCGAATTTTCAAAATTTAGAATTTGTTTAGTATTTCGGATTTCGTGCTTCGAATTTATTTCTGTTCTACATTAAACAGCGGCCCCACAATCTGGATATTGGCAGGGGCGCGCAGATTAAAAAAGTTTTTAAATTCACTCGCGTTAAATGTTTCCGAACCTCTGTCCCCTGAAACTGTCACTGTTGTAGCCATGCCTGATCCAAAATCCGCGGAAATAGAAACCCCGGAAACACTATTAAATGGATTTCCTCCCCTGCTTTTTAATTCCTGTTTAACTTTTGCCTCATCCCATGTCTCCCCTGCTTCAGGATTTGGTTTATCAGTCTGGTAAATATGGGAGGAAACTCCGGAATCTGCCTTGGAAAGCATTAAGACATTGACAATATCAGCCACTTCCTCGGATTTTAGCCAAGCGGATTTGGCATATTGGCTTCTTACTCCTTGCGCCGCATAAAAACAGGGTGAATCCTTATCATAAGCTTTGGCAAAAAGATCGCTGAAGCTTCCTATGTCTCCTGTTGTATCTTTTGTTCTTTTGGTAAAAGAAGTACCTGATCCCCATACATCGCCTGATGCAAAAGTATAACCTCCGTCAGTTGAAGAATACCAGGCTTTTACAACAGACCCACCTGATACCATAACTTTGCCATTGGTTTCATTAACAGCCCGCTCCCAGTTGCCACCTTTATTGCCGCCTTTATAAACCTGGCAGGCTTGGGTAGTGCAAATCTCCCCTGCCCCATTATTGGTGTAAGCCAAAGCATAAGACCGGGCAGAAATCGCTTGGGCTTTTAAGGCTTCCATTGGGAAAGAATCAGGCATTTCATAAATTCCCAGAAGATAAGTTTCTAAAGGAATGCTCCCGTATCCCTGCACGGAGATATTAATATTTGGCCGGGTTTCAAAAGAAAAATCCGCAAAATAGCTCCGCAAAATATCCTCGTGGGACTGCCCGCTGTTCGCCCGTCCGTATGCCCCATACTGGTTCATGCCCACCCGATGGGGAATGCCAAAAGTGAAAAAAGCAAAAGCAGGCCTAAAGCCGGGATCCAGCGGCCTATCATCAGTACAAAACATCGGCCCTGCTCCCAAAGAAGAAGGCAGATTTAAACTGGCTTGTCTTTGAGAAATTATTTGCTGCTGGCGGGCAGATAACTTTGCAATTTTACTTGACAAGTCTGCCTGATATTTTTTGGCTGTGGTGATTTCGCTCCCTAAAAATTTGGCATTTTTATCTACTTCTGCTTGAAAAGAAGCTAACTTAGCCTTATCTTTTTCCAGTTTTTCTTTTTGGGTTAACAAATCTAAAACTTCTTTGCTGATGGAGGCAATAATCCTGCGGTCTTCCCTAGCCACAGACTGGCGGTATGATAACTCCCTAAAAAGATCCCCTGATTGAACCGAAGAAAGGATCACTAGTAGAGGATTTGCCAAATATGAGCGGATGTAATAAGAGCGGACTCTTTTTTCAAGTAAGGCCTGCTGCAGGACTAGCTTTTCTTCCCTGATGTCCAAATCTTTTTGTTTGTTTTGTATATTTAAAGATAAATTTGCCAAACCGGCCTGGATTTGGGAAAGCTGGCGCTTTAGGGAATCAAGCTGTCCTTCGAGAGGGGTAGTAGCTTTCACAGACAGCTCCCTAGCTTTGTTTAGTTCATTAATCTGTGCTTGCAAGTCCTCTATTTCATCAGCGAAAACAGGAAGAGTAACAAGTAATAAAGCACAAGTAATAAGTAACACAGAAAAAAAGTGGAACATTGTCCTAAAATTTTACCATTTCTATCCGCACTTACCTATTGACAAATTAGGTAAACTATACTATACTTAATTCATGCTAATTGATAGAAGTATACTTATAAAAATTCAAAAACAACTCGAGGGCGAGCCAAAAATAATTATAATTTACGGCCCCAGACAATCGGGTAAAACTACCCTAATTAATCAATTATTAAAGGGGTTCGAGCTACCGTGTTTAATTTTTACAGGCGACGATCTTCGTACGCAAGAATTGTTTGGTATAGCTGATTTGGACCGCTTAAAAAAAATTGTCGGCGCAAATAAACTACTAGTCATAGACGAAGCTCAAAGAATTCAAAACATTGGTCTGATTCTAAAATTGCTTTTCGACTCGCTAAAAATACATATTATAGCTTCAGGATCTTCATCTTTTGATTTGGCAAATAAAATCAACGAGCCTTTAACAGGCAGGTCTGTCACTTTCACGCTCTATCCCCTCGGAGTACCGGAAGTGCCCAAAAATATACTTGAAACAGTACCTGCCAAAATCGAGGAATTTTTGCGGTTTGGACTATATCCTAAAGTTGTCACTCTTCCATCAGAAGCAGAAAAAGAGCTTTATCTTAATGAACTGATCAATAATTACCTGTATAAAGACATTTTAACCTTTGAAACAATACGCAAACCTAAAAAAATTGTTGATTTATTGTCTTTGCTGGCTTTACAAATCGGCAGCGAGGTATCTATTCAAGAGCTTGCACAAAATCTATCACTTTCAAAAATTATAGTTGAAAAGTATTTAGATCTTTTAGAAAAAATGTTTGTAATTATTAATATCCGTGGGTTCAGCCGTAATTTACGCAAAGAAATTTCCAAAACTTCAAAGTATTATTTTATAGATTTAGGTCTTAGAAACGCGCTGATACGGAATTTTAATCAGCTGAATTTAAGAAGCGACAGCGGTGTGATGTTTGAAAACTTGTGCGTGATAGAAAAATTAAAAAGTCTAGTTAATAAAAGTAGGTTTGCCAATTTATATTTTTGGCGTACCTATGACCAGAAAGAAATTGATTTGATTGAAGAAAAAGAAGGACATTTGACAGCGTTTGAGTTTAAGTTCACACCCAAAAAAACCAAACTAACTTCAGCAGGGAAAGAATTTGTCTCTGTTTATAAAAACAGTACTTATAAGATTATTGATCCGAATAATTTTGAACAATTCTTAAACAGCTAGGCCCTAACCCTAATTTGCGCTAAGGTAAAAATATGG
>DOWS01000010.1:0-4396 GCA_003519445.1 Candidatus Daviesbacteria bacterium | reverse complement strand
AAAATATGGTATTATTAAGGTATTAATAAATTTAAACTGCTTTACCCGACTATTCCGTTACTTGACTCCTGGAAAAAAGGTACTAGAATAGGAGTATATGATTAAAAGAAAAATACTTACCTCGCTTGTGCAGCATCTTTCGTCAGACCAGATGACTATTATTACTGGTCCAAGACAGGTGGGAAAAACCTACTTAATGCAGATTTTACAAAAGATGTTAGCAAACGAAGGTAAAAAAACAATCTGGTTAAACTTGGATAATGAGGAGGATGCATTGAAAGTCACCTCGCAAGCCGCCTTACTTTCATATATCAATCTTGTGGCAGGCAGGGAAAAAACATTTGTCTTTATTGATGAAATTCAGCGCAAAGAAAATGCCGGGCTTTTCTTAAAAGGCATCTTTGATATGCGCCTGCCGCATAAATTTATTATTTCAGGTTCAGGAAGCCTTGAGCTTAAAGCAAAAATACCAGAGTCGATGGCAGGAAGAAAACAGCTCTTTACGATTGAACCAATAAGTTTTGAAGAATTTGTCAATTATAAAACCGGTTATCGCTATGAAGACAGGCTAAATGATTTTTTTACTGTGGAAAAAGCCAAAACCGAACATTTGCTTTCTGAATACATGGTTTTTGGAGGATACCCGCGGGTAGTCTTATCAGACTCAATCTCTTTGAAACAAAGCGAAATGCAGGAGATTTACCAAAGTTATATAGATAGAGATTTAAGAGACCTGCTGCGCCTGGAAAAAACAGAAGCTTTGAGTAATCTTTTGAAAATCATTGCCTCACAGATTGGCAGTCTTGTCAATGTAACAGAGCTTTCATCAACCGTTGATATTGACGAAAAAACTGTCAAGCATTATTTGTGGTATTTGGAGCAAACTTTTATCCTTAAAAAGGTCACGCCATATTACAGAAACACCAGAAAAGAAATTACCAAAGCGCCAATATATTATTTTTACGATATCGGACTTCGTAATTGGCTCCTGGGGCTTTTCGGATTGCCCCGGATCCCATCTCCATTAAGCGGACATCTATTTGAGAACTTTGTTTTTAATATGTTGAGGGCGCAGCTTGAGTCAACGCCCACCCAAATCCACTTTTGGAGGACGCGCGATCAGGCAGAAGTTGACTTTGTCTTGGAAAAAGGACTGGAGATTATACCAATTGAGATAAAATATTCAAAGATGAAAAAAATTGAACTTACCCGTTCTTTTAGAAATTTTGCATCAAAATATAATCCTGGAAAAGGATATATTGTGCATCTTGGCAGAAATTTCAAGATCCAGATGGATAAAACCAAAATCTATATTCTTCCATTCTTTGAATTGATTGAAAAAATTTTAAGAAGCGAGAGGTAGACCCTAACAAATTATTGTTTTTGATTCTCAAATAACCACTCATAAACCGGAATAATAGAAATTATTTTATTACCCACAGAAAGGGTTTCTTTTTCATCCTCTGTAACAATAAATGCACTGTCTCCTTTAATTTCTTCCATTGCTTCAACTAAAGCTTGCACTTCCCTTTCTCTGGTTGCAGGATCAGTTAGGGTTTGAGAAACTTGAATAAAAGTCTTTTGTTTTGGGAGGTAAAAATCAACTTCTCTGTCTTTTTCGGTTTTGTAATAGTAAAGATCTTCATCATTAAGTCTGCGAAGCTTTAAAAAGACAATATTTTCTAGAAACTTTCCTCTATCTTCAGAGAAAGAAAAAGCAACTGATTTTACGAGTCCTGTATCAATACAATAGACTTTTTTGTTTGCTATCTGCTGCTTTTTGACTGAAAATGCATAGCGGTTCATCGCAAAAAGTAACCAGCTGGCACCTAAATAATCTATATAGCTTGATACAGTATTCACGCTTCCCAACTGTAATAACTCCTTTAGTTTATTGTAGGAAACTAACGCAGAAATATTACTAAGGAGGTAAAATGTCAGTTCTCTTAAGGGTTTTATACCAGTGAGTTTATAGCGTGCGCCAATATCTCTATTAAGAATATCATCGTAAAGTGTTTTATGAATTGGTAGTTCTGGATATTGGAGTGCTTGAGGTATCCCGCCTTTCTTTAAATATTCCCAAAAGGAATTCTTTAACTCTCCTTTCTCGACGGTAGTTAGTTTATTCATATCAGGAACTACTACCTTTTTAAACTGTAAGTATTCTTCAAAAGAAAACGGGAAAAGCTCAATAGGTATATACCGTCCGGTTAATTTAGTGCCTAACTCTTTGCTTAAAAACGAAGCGTTTGAACCTGTTATATAAAATTTATAGCCGGCTGCTATCATTCTATTAACAAATCTTTCCCATCCTTCAATATTTTGAATTTCATCAAGTAAAAATATCTTTTTATTACCAAATAACTCTATGAGCTGCTCATGCAACTTGGCAAAATCAGAAACAGTAAAGGTTAAGAACCGTTCATCTTCGAAGTTGACATAAAAATATTCGTTATTAGGATAAAATTTGTGAGCCAATTGTGCTAGTAATGTTGACTTCCCTGCCCGGCGAAGACCTGATATCACTACTGTAAAAGGTGTATCTTTATATAAGGTAATTTCAGCAAGTCTGACACGCTCCACCCCTAAATCTTTGCGTAAGAGTTCTTTTTGTTGTTCTATTAAAAGCGTGCGTATCTCACTAAAAGATTTCATCTATAATGAAAGAATACCATTAATTGTTTGCATTGTCAATGAAAGGATTAATAACAATGACTACTGGGATACAGGGGCCTAGACCCTAACTCTAATTTGTGCTAAGGTAAAAATATGGGGAAAATAATTACTGCTTTCATCCTGGCTTTCTTTTTCTTCTCAATCTTTGTATTGTTGCCTAGACAGATCAAAGCTGCAACAATAAAACCTGATCCTATAGGAGATTTAGATATTGGCAAATCAAAGATGCTTACTATATCCAGCTTAATCCCGAACAAAAAGTATTACTGGCAGGAACAAAAATTGACATCAACAATCCCCGGCCCGGGCTATTCACCCTTCTTCGCTGATTGCTATATTGCCAATAGTAGTGGCGTGATAGAAAAAGAGATTGGCCCGTTTATTTACGTCGGCATGTATCAGCTTACAATATCCCCTGCCAGCACCAGCAGATGCGAATCCAATGGCACATCTGTCATAGGTCCAGAGGATTTTTCAGTTGGCGGGCCAACAGGCAAAAGTTGCTGTGATGCACCACCCTTTATTAAATATGATAGGAGTACAGATCGGTGTAACAATATCATAGTCAATTTCCTAGTAACACCTACGCAACCCACTCAGTGTGCGGCTTTAAGAACTTTTTGTGAACCAGATTCCCTTCAGTGTTTCACAACTCAAACCGTAGTGGCTGGAAAAATATGTAAAGAGCCAAAACCAGGCTCTGATTTTGATCCTACAAAAGGTATTGGTACTGATAAATATGCTGTTTGCGCTAAAGCAGGAGGTTTAAAGTGTGAGGGGGAAACAAAACCAGCCATTAAAACAGCCATTGGGTGCATACATACCAATCCTGCGGATTTGGTACAGGATGTGTTAAAGTTTGCGCTTGGCATTGGGGGAGGGTTGGCATTTTTGATGATGCTGCTGGGAGCATTTCAGATGCTGACCTCGGCCGGAAATCCTGAAACCCTGCAGGCAGGAAAAGACAGATTAACCTCGGCAGTAATTGGACTGCTGTTTATCATATTTGCCGTCTTACTGCTGCAGATAATCGGGGTTGATATTTTGGGGATACCGGGATTTGAGAGATAATAGTAATAAATTAACCTAATTAACCTAATTTCTAATTGACCTAAAAAATGACTAATGAACAGAATGACAAAAAATTTGATTTAGAAGAAAGAACTGCTAAATTTGGAGAGGATGTCATTAAATTTTGTCAAAAGATGCCCCGAGGACCGATAACAGATCCTTTGATTACACAACTAGTCAAATGTGGTACTAGCGTGGGAGCCAATTACTCTGAAGCGGATGATGCAGAGAGTAAAGCAGATTTTAAACATAAGATTGGTATTTGCAAAAAAGAAGCAAGAGAGGCTAAGCACTTTATTAAAATGATTGCCGTTGCAGTTCCAGCTTTAAAAGAGGAAGCGAAACCATTATGGCAGGAAGCCAAAGAATTAAACTTGATATTTAACTCAATTTATAGGAAAGTTAAATAAATTAACCTAATTACTAATTGACCTAATTAACCTAAATAATTTGAATATTTAGAAATTGGGATTTGATTAGAAATTAGTAATTAGAAATTAGAAATTTATGAATATGGTATCTGTTCAAATACCCGGTTTTGGCAATATTCCCCAACCTGATCCGCTGGGGACTAAGTTTCCTGATCTGGGCAGTATTATTTCCTCTTTTTTAAACATTATCTTTTTCCTGGCAGTATTTTTGGCTTTTT